>DATGJR010000090.1:0-6912 GCA_035295065.1 Steroidobacteraceae bacterium | reverse complement strand
CGTTTACCAGTTCAATACCAACACAGCAAAGCATTATTTCTGTTCGCGCTGCGGCATCTACACGCATCACCAGCGTCGTTCGAATCCCAAGGAATATGGTGTCAATGTTGCGTGCCTGGAGGGGGTCAGTCCCTTCGATTTCCAGGAGGTTCCGGTCTACGACGGTGTCCACCATCCGCGCGACGGGTTTGCACTGACCCGCGCTGGCACCTTGATTTTCAGAGCAGCCGAGTAGCGCGGCGCCCTTTGCGCACGGCGAAGAAGAGCTGCCTGTGTTCGCCCGCCCGCAGGATCCGCGCCGATCCCAGCGCAACCAGGATATAAAGTACGTTGAGAGCTACGAGTGAGGTGCGTATGTGCCGCGTGCGTCGCGCTGCGGCGACGACATCCTTCGCCGTGACCCCGCGCGTGCCGCCGAGGCGCTGCTGCACGTAATCGACGGCGCCCGCATCGATCACATTGAAGTAGCCCGAACCGCGCCGGGTTTTCGAGAGGGCGAAGGAAAGCACGAAGAAGTAGCCCTCCGCCTCAAACACATGATAGGTCTGGCGGACGGCTTTAACGTGTCCGCGATATACGAGTCCGCGTTGCAGAGTTCGGATGTTCACAAACGACCCCATCAGACTTTATTTTCGGTTGTAGACTTGCTGCGGCGCGCCATGGTCAATGAACCGCGTACGAGAATGCGCGTAGCGTGGCTGAAGAACAACCTGCGCGCGGCGGCCGTCGATTTGAGCCTCATGTTTCACGATGGGAGACCTTCATGATCGATGCTCGGTGGATTATTCGCTCAATCCTCGCAATGGTGGCCCTGTCAGTCGTGGCGATGCTTCCGCGACCTGTTCTGGGCAGCAGCGACGAGGTGGATGCCGCCTACCCGAAGGCCTACGCCCTCTACGTCGACCTCCACCAGCACCCGGAGCTATCCGGGGTGGAGGTCCAGACCGCTGCCAAACTGGCTGCGCAGCTGCGAGCCCTGGGCTACGCCGTGACCGAGCATGTGGGTGGCACGGGCGTGGTCGCCGTGCTCAAGAACGGTCCCGGCAAGACGATCATGCTGCGAACGGAGCTCGACGCGCTCCCGGTCGAAGAGAAAACCGGCTTGCCGTTCGCGAGCAAAGTACGCTCCAAGGACCCGGCCGGTCGTGATGTCGCAGTCGGGCACATGTGCGGGCACGACCTGCACATGAGCGCTCTGGCCGCGACCGCCGCCATCATGGCTCACAGCCGCAATTCCTGGAGCGGCACCCTGATGCTCATCGGCCAGCCCGCCGAGGAAACGATCAGCGGCGCCACTGCGATGATCCGCGACGGCATTTTCACGCGCTTTCCGCGGCCGGACGACGTGCTCGCGCTCCACGTCGGCAACGACCTGCCCGCCGGCAAGGTGGGCGTCGCCTCCGGAACCTACAGCTCCAATGCCGACTCGATCCGCATCACCATCTTCGGCAAGGGCGGTCATGGGTCCGCACCGCACACCACCGTGGACCCGATCGTGACCGCGGCACGCACCATCCTGGCGCTGCAGACGATCACCTCGCGGGAAGTGAAGCCGGGCGAGTTTGCCGTGGTCACCGTCGGCTACGTCAACGCCGGCACGAAGAACAACATCATTCCGGATCAGGCGGAGCTCGGTCTCACCGTTCGCACCTACAAGCCGGAGGTGCGCCGCCAGATACTCGATGCCATCACGCGAATCTCCAATGCCGAAGCGCAGGCCGCAGGCGCTCCCCGCGCCCCGCTCATCGAGCGCTATGAGAAAACCGACGCCGTCTATAACGATCCGGCACTCACGCAGCATTTGCGCACGGTTCTGGAGAGCGCGCTCACGAAGGACAGGGTCGTGAGCGAGGATCCGGTCACCGCGTCGGAGGATTTCTCGGCTTTCATCCAGCAGGGCATCCCCGGTTTCTATCTCAGCCTCGGGGGTGCCGATCCGCAGAAATTCCAGGAGGCCAAGGCGGCCGGGACGCGCTTGCCCTCGAATCACTCTCCGCTGTTTGCCCCCGACGTCGACCCCGCGCTCCATACCGCGATCGCCGCGGAGGTGGCCATGCTGCGCGATCTGCTGAAGAAGGCAGGCAGCTCCTGAGGGACCCGCGCGCCAGTGATCAGTCCGAGACGATCGCTGTCAGCTTTATCGAGACGAGAACGTTCGGAATCTCGACCCCCAGCTTGCCGACGGAGCGCGCCGGTGGGTCCGTCGGAAAGAATTTCGAGTACTCCTCGTTTAGACCGGCGAAATCGGCTGGTCTGGTCAGGAGTACCTGGACTTCCACGACGTCTTCGAGGTTCGCTCCGGCCGCGCGAAGGATGCTCGCGCAGTTGAGCAGCGACTGCCGCGTCTGCTCCTGGATCGTCGCGCCGGCCAGCTGGTTGGTCTTCGGATCGATACCGACGATGCCGGAGACATAGATGGCGGGGCCGACCCTGACCGCCTGGCTGTAGAGCTTGGAGCCGGGCGCATCGGCTGTGTGGATGATCTGCTTGTGCATCCGCAAGTCCCTGTGACTTCTTCTATTTCTTCTTCGGCAGATAGAGATCCGTCAGTGTGCCCTCGAATGCCTCGGCTGCCCCGGCCACGGTCTCGGTAAGAGTGGGATGCGGATGGATGGTGAGGCCGATGTCGGCGGCATCACAGCCGGTCTCGACCGCGAGCGCGATCTCGCTGATGAGCTCGCCGGCATTCGTGCCAACGATGCCGCCACCGAGCACCCGATGAGTCTCGGGATCGAACAGGAGCTTCGTGAAGCCCTCTTCCCGGCCCAGCGACAGGGACCTTCCGTTCGCGACCCAGGGGAAGCTCCCCTTGGCAAACGCAATGCCCTTGTCTTTCGCCGCCGTCTCGGTGAGCCCGACCCACGCGACCTCGGGATCCGTATAAGCGACCGAGGGAATTACGCGCGCATCGAAGGCGCGCTTTTGACCGGCGGCGACCTCGGCGGCCACCTTGCCCTCATGCATTGCCTTGTGGGCGAGCATCGGAGGAGCCGCGATATCGCCGACTGCAAAAATATGCGGCACGTTGGTGCGCATCTGCTTGTCGACCGGGATGAAGCCGCGCTCGGTGACTTTGATGCCGGCGAGCTCGGCCCCCACGCTGTGTCCGTTCGGCGTACGCCCGACGGCCACCAGCACCCGATCGAACATCTGCGGCTCCGGAGCCTTCTCACCCGAGAAGCTGACGCGCAGCCCCGCAGGCTGCGCCTCGACCGCCGACACCTTGGTGCCGAGCAGGATCTGGCTGTAGCGCGCACGGATGCGCCGCTCGAGCGGGCGCACCAGGTCCGGATCGCACCCGGGCATGAGCTGCCGGGTGAGCTCCACGACGCTCACCTGCGTGCCGAGGGCGTCGAACACGCACGCCAGCTCCAGTCCGATGATGCCGCCGCCGACGACCAGCAGGCCGCCCGAGAACTCCGGCAGCTCGAGCGCGTCGGTCGAATCGAGGATGCGCGGATCGGCCGGGAGTCCCGGGAGTCCGATGGGCTCGGAGCCCGCCGCAATGATGCATTGCTCGAAACGAATGCGTTGCGAGCCGCTCGTGCCCATGACCTCGAGCACGTTCGGGCTCACGAAGCGTCCACTTCCCTGCACCACGTCGACCTTGCGCTGCCGGGCGAGGACTCGAAGCCCGCTCGTCAGCTTGCGCACGACCGACATCTTCCAGTCACGGAGCTTGCCGAGGTTGATCTCGGGGGCCGCGAAGGCGATGCCGCGCTCGCTCATCTCGTCCGCATCCTCGATGACCTTGGCGGCATGCAGCAGCGCCTTGGAAGGAATGCAGCCGACGTTGAGGCAAACGCCACCGAGCTCGGGCCAGCGCTCCACCAGCGTCACCTTGAGGCCGAGGTCGGCGGCGCGGAACGCCGCCGTATAGCCGCCGGGGCCGGCCCCGAAGACCAGCAGCTCGGTTGAGCGGTTGTACTCAGCGCCCGCGCGCTCGGCCGGTCCGGCTTTCTGCGAGGGCATGCGCACGGTATCGCCGGCCCTCTCGACGCGGGCCTCCGGTGCGGCCGGTGCCGGGGGAGCGGGCGCGGCGGACGGGGCGGACGGTCCAGCGGCCGCCGCAGGTGCCACCGCGGGGGGCGCGGCAGGTTGCGCGGCGGCGGCAGCGCCGTCGCTCTCGAGCCGTACGATGATCGAGTCCTTCGACACTTTGTCGCCGCGCTTCACCAGCACCTCGGTGACCTTGCCGGCGGCGGTGGCGGGGACGTCCATCGAGGCCTTGTCGGTCTCGAGCGTGATGAGCGGCGAGTCGACGGCGACGACGTCGCCGGCTTTCACCAGCACGTCGACGACGTCGACGTCGCTGAAGTTGCCGAGATCGGGGACCCGCTGCTCGATGCTCACAGCACAGCCTCGAGGAGGCTGCGCGGTTCGGCGAGGGTCTGGGCGAGGTAGGTGGTGAAGCGCGCCGCCATGGCGCCATCGATCACGCGATGATCGTAGGAGAGCGACAGCGGCAGCATCAGACGCGGCACGAACGTGGTGCCGCGGTATACCGGCCGCATGCTCGAGCGCGACACGCCGAGGATCGCCACCTCGGGTGCGTTGATGATCGGTGTGAAGGCGGTGCCACCGATCCCACCGAGGCTCGAGATCGTGAAGCAGCCACCCTGCATGTCGAGCGGCGGGAGCTTCCCGGCGCGCGCCTTCTCGGACAGCTGCGCGAGCTGGCGCGCGAGCTCGTAGACGTCCTTGCGGTGGGCGTCGCGCACCACCGGCACAATGAGGCCGTTGGGCGTGTCCGCGGCAAAGCCCATGTGAATGAACTTGCGTAGGATGAGATTGGCGCCTTCGGCATCGAGCGCGGAGTTGAAGCGTGGAAACTCGAGCAGCGTCTTGACGCAGGCGCGCATGATGAAGGCGAGCGGTGTCAGCTTGACGCCAGCCGCCTGCGCCTTGTCCTTGAGGCTCGCGCGCAGCTCCTCGAGCTCGGTGATGTCAGCTTCGTCGAACTGCGTGACGTGCGGGATGTTGACCCAGCTCGCCTGGAGCCTGGGACCCGAGATCTTCTGGATGCGCGTGAGCGGCTGCGTCTCGACCGGTCCGAACTGCGAGTAGTCGACGGCAGGAACGGCCGGCAGGCCTCCCGGACGCGCGGCGACTCCGCCAGGCGCGGCGGGAGAGGCCGCAGCAGCGGGTGCGGCAAGCGCGCTCTTCACGAACGCCTTGACGTCCTCGTGTGTGATCCGCCCCTTGAAGCCATGCCCGGCGACGCGGGCCAGATCGACGCCGAGCTCGCGGGCGAACTTGCGGACCGAGGGCCCGGCGTGCGCGCGGGAGAAACCGGGCTCATCGATAGCCGGCAGATCGGGCCGGTACGAGGTGGGGGCGCCGAGCTGCGAGAAGGGCACGAGCTTGCCAGGCCGCTCCGGCGCTGCGGCCGCTCCTGTGGCGGGCGGCGCGGCCGCCGCGGGAGGTGCGGGTGCGGCGGCCGGTGCCGCAGCGGGCGCCGGCGACTGCGCATGGGCGGCGGCGGGTGGCGAAGGCTGTGCCGCGGCCGCCGGTGCAGAGGCGGGAGCGGTTGCGCCCGGCGCGGCGGCTCCCGCCGTGGCGGTGCTAGCGGCGGATTTCAGGGTGGCGAGCAGATCGCCCGTGTTCACCTTGCCGCCCTTGGCGGTGTGAACCTTCTCGATCACGCCGCTCACGGTCGAAGGCACGTCCATCGCGGCCTTGTCGGACTCGAGCGTGACGAGCGGGGTGTCGACGTCGATGCTGTCGCCGGGCTTCACCATGACGTCGATGACGGCGACGTCCCTGAAGCCGCCCAGGTCGGGCACGCGCACTTCCACGACGTTCGCAGCCGCGTTCATGAGTGAGCCCTCAGACCTTCCAGGGAACCGGCTTCGAAGGATCGACGCCGAGCGCCTTCATCGCGGCGGCCACCGTCGCACCGTCGACGCGCTTCTCATCCGCGAGCGCCTTGAGCGCGGCGACGACGATGTAGTTGCGATCGACCTCGAAGTGCCTGCGCAGCGCCGCACGCGAGTCGGAGCGTCCGAAGCCGTCGGTGCCCAGCGTGACGTAACGGCTCCCAACCCACTGTCGGATCTGATCGGGCACGGTGCGGATATAGTCGGTCGCGGCAATCACGGGACCCTCGCGGTCCTTGAGCAGCGAGCGCACGTACGGCACGCGCGGCGTGTCACCGGGATGCAGCATGTTCCAGCGCTCACACTCGAGCGCTTCGCGCCGCAGCTCGCTGAAGCTCGTCACCGAGAGCACATCGGCCGGAATGCCGTAGTCGTCCTCGAGCAGCCGCGCGGCGGCCAGGCACTCGCGCAGGATCGTTCCTGAGCCGAGGAGTGTCGCGCGCACCTTGCCCCGTCCACCGATCTGCAGGAGGTAGGCGCCGTTGAGAATTCCCTGCGCCACTCCCGGCGGCATCGCCGGCTGCGGGTAGTTCTCGTTCATCACCGTGAGGTAGTAGAAAATGTTCTCCTGCTCGACATACATGCGCCGCATCCCGTCGTGGATGATCACGGCGAGCTCGTAGGCGTAGGTCGGGTCGTAGGCCACGCAGTTCGGCACCGTGGTCGCGACCAGCTGGCTGTGGCCGTCCTGGTGCTGCAGGCCCTCCCCGGCCAGGGTGGTGCGCCCGGCCGTGGCGCCCAGCAGGAAGCCGCGCGCCTGGATATCGCCGGCGGCCCAGATGAAGTCGCCGACGCGCTGGAAGCCGAACATCGAGTAGAAGATGTAGAACGGCACCATGTTGATGCCGTGGTTGCTGTAGGCGGTGCCGGCGGCCATCCACGAGCACAGCGACCCTGCCTCGTTGATGCCCTCCTCGATCATCTGGCCCTTTTTGTCCTCACGATAGGCCATGAGCGTCTCCACATCCTGCGGGGTGTAGAGCTGACCGACCGACGAATAGATACCGATCTGGCGGAACAAACCCTCCATGCC
>DATGJR010000089.1:0-21909 GCA_035295065.1 Steroidobacteraceae bacterium | reverse complement strand
CCACGACAGCGAGATGGCGGCGGCTTTTGCCTGCGGCGCGGGACCTGCCAACGTTTATCTGCCGGTGGTCATCCTGGCGACGCTCCTCACGGCGGCGCTCGCCTGGCTCACCCTGGTGCTGGCGCCGCAGGCGACGGTGCGCGCGCTCGAGCTGCGCAACGCGGCGCTGCGCGCCGGGCAATTCGCCCCGATCGCGCCCGGCAAGTTCCGCAGCTTCGGCGGCGGCAGCGCCGTGGTCTATGCCGAGCAGGTCAGTGCCGACGGCACGCTCGGCCACGTTTTCGTCGAGCGCAATCAGGGACCGGTGGTCGAGGTGGCGCTCGCGCAGCGCGCCCGACACGATGTCACGCCCGATGGACTCACCCACATTCTCACGCTCTATGACGGCCAGCGCTTCGAGGGCGTCCCGGGGAGCCGCGAGTTCCGCATGCTGAGCTTCGCCGAGCACGTGGTGCCGGTGCGGGTGCCCCAGAGCACCGATGCCGTCACGGCGCTCGAGGCGCGCCCGACGGCGGCGCTGCTCGGTGCCACCGGGAAACCCGAGCAGGCGGAGCTGCAGTGGCGCATCGCCATGCCCCTCACCTGCATGGTGCTGGCACTGCTCGCGGTGCCGCTGGCGCGTCTCAAACCGCGCCAGGGCCGCTACGCGCGCGTGTGGGTCGCGGTGGTGATCTATTTCCTGTATCTGAACCTCATCTCGGCGGGCAAGGTGTGGATCGCGCGCGGCACCGTGCCCGCCACGCTCGGATTGTGGTGGACGCACGCGGTGGTGCTGCTGCTCGCGCTCGTCGTGCTCGTCGGCCCGGGACTCAGCACCCGGCTGCGCTACCGGTTTCAACGCCTGTGAGCATCCTCGACCGCTACGTGGTGCGCACCATCCTGAGCGCGGTGCTGCTCGTGATGCTGGTGTTCCTGATGCTGGGGGCGCTCGCGGTGCTGATCGATCAGCAGGACGACATCGGCATCGGCCACTACACCGCCTGGAGCGCGCTGTGGTACACGCTGCTCAACCTGCCGCAGCAGGCCTATGAGCTGCTGCCGATCACGGTGCTCATCGGCGCGCTCCTCGGGCTCGGGTCGCTGGCGCGCGGGAGCGAGCTCACCGTGGTGCGATCGACCGGCGTGTCGGTGCTGCGGATCGCGGGCACGACGCTCATGGCGGCTGCGATGCTGATCGGCGCCGAGCTGGTCCTCGGGGAATTTCTCGGTCCGCCGCTGCAGCAGGCGGCGCGCGAACAGAAGGCCTTCAGCAAGCTGAGCAACGTGAGCTTCGGTACCGGGAGCGGTGCCTGGGTGCGCGATGGCAACCTGATTCTCAACGTCGCCGGGCAGTCCGGCGAGCGGCAGTTCGGCAGCATGCAGATCTTCGAGCTCTCCCCGAAGCACGCGCTCGAGAGCGTGGGCCTCGCGCGGCGCGCCACCGCCGGCTCCAAGGGCAAGTGGCTGCTGACCGACTACGTCGAATCGCGCTTCAGCGACGATACCGTGACCTCGACGCCGCCGGTGCAGCGGATTCTCGAATCGAACGTCACGGCCGGATTTCTGGGACTTGCGGTGCAGGACCCCGATCAGCTCACGATCAGTGCGCTGTGGCGCCTGGTCAGCTACTACCGCAGCAACGCACTCGATGCGCGCGAATACGTCTTCGCGTTCTGGTCGCGCATCGCGCGCACGCTCGCGATCGCGTTCTGCGCGCTGTTGGCGATCCCGTTCGCGCTCGGCCCGCTGCGCTCCGCCGGCAGCGGCACGCGCATGCTCCTCGGCCTGCTGCTCGGCATCGGCTTCTTCCTGTTGCAGCGGCTGATCGAGAGCAGCACGGTGGTGTTCGCGCTCAACCCCGTGGTGCTCGCCTGGCTCCCGACGGCACTGCTCGCGGCCGTATCGCTCGGCCTGCTGGCCAAGACACGTTAGCGCGGCGGGGCGGCGAGCTTCCGCGAGACGCCTCAGCCGCCGCTGCCGCTCGCCGCATGCTGCGGCAGGTCATCGGCGATGACCATCCACGGCAGCCGGTCCGCGACCCAGACGTGCATGCGCGGCGGCAGGAGCGTGGGATCGTCGAGCGTCGAGAGCGTCACGTCGATCTCGCCGGCGCGGGCCTCGTGGCGGTAGGTAAGAGAGGTGCCGCAGCGCGCGCAGAAGCCGCGCGAAACCTCAGCCGATGAGCGAAACTCGCTCAGGCGACCTCGCACCACGTGCAGCGCCTCGCGGTCGCAGGTCCCCCACGGCACCATGGGAGCACCCGTGGCGCGACGACAGCTCGCGCAGTGGCAGAAGCAGGGATTCCTGACCGGGCGGTCGATGCGGTAACGCACCGCTCCGCACAGACAACCGCCTTCCAACACGACTGCCTCCATGGCGGAACGTTACCACTCGTTGCCTGCCGGAGCCATTTGCCCGAACATCGCGCGTTGCGGTGCGCGGCGCACCATCCTCGGGGACTGCGAAATGAAGAACACAATACCGGTCCTGGCCGTGCTGTTGGCGGCGATGAGCCCGGCGCACGCGGCGGATCTCAAGGTGCGGGTGGATGCCCGCGAGGTGCAGCGCAAGCACGTGCACTCCGAGCTGACGCTGGCGGTGCAGGCGGGCGGTCCGCTCACGCTCGTGTTTCCCAAATGGATTCCGGGCGAGCACAGCCCGAGCGGACCGCTCGACACCATGATCGGGCTCGTGATCCGCGCGAATGGCGTGCCGCTTGCCTGGCAGCGCGATCCATACGACATGTACGCGCTGAGCGTGAACGTGCCGCCCGGCGTGGGGCAGCTCGACATCAGTCTCGACAGCGGGCTGCCGATCGAAGGCGGGGTCTTCGGCACGGGCCCCACGAGCAGCGCGCAGCTCGCGGTGTTGCCCATGAACCTCTTCGTGCTGCTGCCGAAGGGGCGCGATGCCGCAACCATCAGCACCGAAGCCTCGGTGCTCGCGCCGCCCGGTTGGCAGGTCTCGTGCGCGCTCGCGACGCACGCCGCGGCCGACGGCAGCGTGACGCTCGAGGGCGCGACACTCGAGCGGCTGATCGATTCTCCGGTGCAGATGGGCGAGCACCTGCTGAGCATCGATCTGCCCGGATCGGATCCGTACCCGGAGCTGCGGCATACCCTGTCGATCGCCGCCGACAGCGCCGCCGCGCTCACCCTGCCCGATGGCTTCGCCGCCGCCTACGGCCGGCTGGTCGCGCAGGCGGGCGCGCTTTTCGGCACGCGCATGTACCGGCACTACACCTGGATCCTGAGCCTCTCGGACCATGTGGCGCACTTCGGACTCGAGCATCACGAGTCGAGTGACGACCGCTACTACGAGAACGCGATCACGGACGCCGGGCGGCGCGAATTGCTCGCGGAGCTGCTCGCCCATGAGTACGTTCACAGCTGGAACGGTAAATACCGGCGCCCGGCGGGACTGCTGAGCCCCGACTACGATCGACCGATGGACGGGTCGCTCCTGTGGGTCTACGAAGGCCTGACCCAGTTCTGGGGTACGGTGCTGCCGGTGCGCGCGGGTCTTTACGGTGCGGACAGCTATCGCGAGATGCTCGCCGCCGTGGCGGGCGAATACGACAATCAGCCGGGCGACCGCTGGCGCCCGCTGGCCGATACCGCCGTGGCGGCGCAAGTGCTCTACGGCGGCGAGTCATGGGAATCGAGCCGGCGCGGGGTCGACTTCTACGATGCCTCGGATCTGCTGTGGCTCAATGTCGATGCGCAGCTGCGCGCGCGCAGCCGCGGGCGCGCCTCGCTCGATGAGTTCATGCGGCGCTTCTACGCGGGGCGCGGAGGCGCGCCCGCGCTCTCGCCCTACGTGGAGGCGGACATCTACGCGACGCTCGCGGCGATTGCCCCGGGCGACTGGCGCGGGCTCATTCGCCGCCACCTCGACACGCTCGGTCCGCAGGCGCTGCTCGAGGGGCTCGAGAGCTCGGGCTGGAAGCTCGAGTATTCCGCCAGGACCAACTCCTACGTCCAGCGCACGGAGGACTCACGCCAGAGAATCGAGCGCCGCTGGTCGATCGGGCTCACGCTCAACAGCAAGGGTGAGATCGTCGATGTCATCGAGGGATATGCCGCAGCGCGTGCGGGCGCCGGCCCGGGCATGCGGCTGGTCGCCGTCAACGGCCGTAAATTCTCGGTCGAGGCGCTGGATGCGGCGGTTGCCGCGGCGCACCAGGATCACAAGCCGATCGAGCTGCTGGTCGAAAGCGCCGACTACTACCGCACGCTCCAGGTGGCCTATTTCGACGGTGCGCGCTTTCCGCACCTGACGCGCATCGCGGGCCAGCCCGACACGCTCTCGGAGGTGTTGAAACCGCGTTAGAAGCTGATCGGGCTGCTGCAGCGCAGGGCTGCTGGGCCTGGAGCTGCGCTGTTGGTGGCCACAGGCCGCAGGTCTACACTCGCGCTCCCTCGGAGCGCCGCTCGCCGGCGCAACGATCCCTACAAACCAACAGGGGAGACCACGATGAAAGCTCTACTGGCAGCGCTGGCGCTGGTGCCTGCGGCCGCAATCGCGGCGAGCAGCAGTTTCGATGGCACCTGGAAGATGAGGCTCGACTCGCTCAAGGTGAGCGGCAAGCCGGACTCGTATCTGCTCGCCAACGGAACCTACAGCTGCTCGAGTTGCGACCCGGCGTACAAGGTCGCGGCCGACGGGGCACCGCACCCCGTGAAGGGGCATGCCTACTATGATGCGGTGGCGGTGAAGGTGGCCGGCCCGAGCTCGGTCGAAATCACCTTTTACCGCGGCGGCAAGCCCTTCTCTCACATGACCAACACCGTCTCGGCAGACGGCAAGTCCTATACCGGCACGTTCGTGAATCATGACGGCACCAAGGAGATGACCGGAACCTTCACCGAGAAGCGCGTGAGCGCGGGGCCCGCCGGCTCGCACTCCATTTCCGGGGACTGGCTGCAGGATGCGCTGCCTGCGGCGAATGATGCGGTGACGACCGTCGCCTATGAGATGACCGACGGGCACGTCAAGATGAGCTCGAACGGCCAGACGTATGATGCGAAGTTCGACGGCAAGGAATACCCGGTGGAGGGTGATCCGGGCCATACCATGGTGAGTCTGAAGCGCATTTCAGCGAACACCATCGAGGAGACCGATCACCGCCAGGGCAAGGTCACGGACGTGATTCGCCTCGCGACCGCCGCCGACGGCAAGACGATGATGGTCGAAGACAAGGACGTGGCCCACGGACAGACCACGAGCTTCACGCTCGACAAGCAGCATTGACTGACACAAGTGCCGGGGGCCTGCGCTCGGCAGGCTCCCGGCGCTGCGCGCGGCACGTGATGGCCGCGCGCGCTCAGTGCTGGTGCTTGTGGCCGGGGAAGAGCCGGCAGTAGATGCAGTCGGCGCCAGTCGGATTGTCGAGCATGAAGTGGCGCACCCAGTAGCCCTCACCGCGCGCGGCGGCATGCTCGAAGCCTTGATTCTCGAGGTCGTGACCGACGACCTCCACCGCACCTTCGCCTTCGAGGATCTCGGCGGCGCGTCCCGTCTCGATCGCCCCGCGGGGATGCACGGTGACCGTGGCGGCGCCCCCACGCACCCGCTCGGCGAGCGCTTCGACGAACAGCCGCTCATCGTCCCTGTTGAGCAGGGTGCGGAAATACTGCAGGAACTGGCCGTGGGACGATTCTGCGGGCTCCAGGCCCGCACGGCCCGGCTCCTGCGATGCCGTGAGCTCGACACGGTCGGTGGGAAAGCCGTCCGTCACGAGACGGGTGCGCACGCGCTCGGCGGCCGAGTGGTCGTTGAAAACGGCGAGGATGACAGCGCTCATGTCGGTGACTCCTTGGATGAGGCCTTTCGCCGGCCGCTGCCCTCACGCGGCCCTGCGAAAAATTCTACGCCCCTCGGGGTCGCCCGCAGTAGTACTGCGCTGCAGCAATGGCCAGCGCAGCTGTCCTCAGTGGGCTGCTGTGGCCTCGGCGGGTTTGGGAGCGGCCGGCGCAGCGGCGGCGGTCTTCTTCGCCGCCTTGACGGCCTTGGGCTTCTCCGGCGGACGCTGCAACAGCTCATCCAGCGGACGAAACAGCGCGCTGTACTTGTAATCCGGGATCTCGAACTCCCAGCCGTTGAGCTTCGCGTTGAGGCGCTGCGCCTCCTCTGCGGTCGCCTCGGCCGTTGAGCGTGCGGCGAGCGCGATGAGGGAGCGCGCGCCGTCCTTGCGCCCGGACACGGCGACCTCGAGTCCATCGAAGGTGCGGAAGAGGGCGTGTGCGAGTCTGGCATCGGCCGGCGGCGCAGCCTTCTGCACGTCATCGAGGCTGAGTGAGCCGAGCGATGAGGCGATCGAGTCCGCAGCCCCAGGACCTGTGAGTTGGCGGCCCTTGGGCAGGGGGCTCACGGCGAAGTCCGTCTGCTCCTTCTTCTCACGCGCTGCGGTGTAGGAGGGGCCCTCCGCAGGCTTCATCTGCACCTCTCGCACGCGCGTCGAAGGCACATCGACGAGCGCATGCTCGAGCCAGGTCTTCGGGTCGGCATCGGGCGTGAGGAGCGGCGCGGCGAGAAGACTCGGCGCAGCACCGGCGACGCGCACATAGCCCGACTTGCCGCTGGAGTTATGGCCGACGATCAGCGCATAGCGGCGCGCCGGCGTCAGCACCTCGATCTCGGTTCCGCCGGCCTTCGGCGTGTTGACGTCCTCGACCCCGAGCTGCGGGTAGTTGGCCGGGAGGCGGGTCTTTTCCTCGACCACGTTGAGCGCACCGAGATCGAGCAGGAGCTTGCGTACCTTGCCGGTGTCGGCGGGCCAGCCGCGCTCCGCGACCACCCACCCCGAGCTCTCCTTCTTCAGGCTCGTGTGCGTACCATCGCCGCGCCGCAGATCGACCTCGGTGACGGTGGCGACGCTCTTCTCGAGGCCGGGCAGCACCAGGTCGGCGGCCATCGTGGCGTGCTCGAGATGGCGCTGCGAAGCGATCCAGATCGCCCCGACCACCAGCAGCACGCCGCAGCCGAGGAGCACGACGACACCACGCGGCGTCATGGCCGTGGCTCCGCGGCGGGGAGGCTGCGCGGCCTGCGGCGGCGCCAGGCGCCGAAGGCGAGTGCCAGCAGCGCAAACAGCGCCGGGATGACGATGATGTCGATGACCTTGAGCGTCGTGCCGAGCGAGCGGATGTTGGCGTCCAGGCCCGCGCGCACCGCGCGCAGCTCCTTGCGGATCCTGAGCTTCTCCTGGGCGAAGTGCTCGATCTCCTGCTGCTCGGCCGGCGTGATCAGCGCATTCTGCGCGCCCGACCCGCCCTTCGACTCGAGTGCCGTGAGCTTCTGCTCGGTGGTCTGCAGTTGCTGCTCGAGCTCCTGCTCCTTGGCGCGGAAGCGGTCCTCGGCCGCGCGCCGCAGCTGCTCGACGCGCTCGAAGGGGCGCGTGAAGGTGGCGCGTCCGCGCACGCTGATGAGATCGGCGCTGCCGGCGAGATTGTCGAGCGCGTTCAGCACCAGGTCGCCGTTGTTGGCCATGGTCTGGTACAGGCGCTGTCCGAAGAAATCCTGCGCGTGTACCCAGAGGTAATCGGCCAGGAGATCCGTGTCGGCAAACACCACCAGATTCAGCGGCGCCGTGGAAGCCTTGAGCGGCGTCTCGCCGGCGGACAAGGTGACGCCCGCGGGCGCGCCATTGGGGAAGGCGGTGTGCACGTTACCGGCGACCCGCGCGCCGATGACGTAGCGGGTGCCGGTGGGCTTGAAGCCATCGCGCAGCGTCGCGGGGTCGAACAGCATGCGGAAGCGCTCGACCGGCAGGAGCTCGGCGTCCTTGCTCGATTGCAGCAGTGGCTCGAATTTGACCGTTGCACCCTTCACGGGCTCGAGCGAGCCGGCGGTCGCGACGTTGACGTTGGAGAGTCCGGCCGTGATCACGTCATCGGCAGCGAGGCTCGCCTTGTCGAGGCCGAGGAAGCCCAGGTGCTCGACCGGGGGCTCCCCCTGGCGGGTCGACACCGAGAGAGCGTGCCCGCGATCGGCCACCACCTGCGTGGGGTCGAACTTCACGCCCCAGGCATTGAAGAGCTCTTTCAGATTGGAGGACTTGTCGGCAGCCATCGCGGCCATGGGGTTCTGCGGGTTGGCCCCCGAAGGGTCGGCCTCCGAGAGCGGATCGACGAAGGCGAGGATGTGTCCGCCCTTGAGCGCGTATTGATCGATCGCGAACTGCAACGCCGGCGAGAGGTTCTTCGGATGCACGAGCACCAGCACGCTGGTGTCGGGATCGATCTTGGTGGCGTTCGGCTCGAGCGTGCGCACGTCGAAGAGCTGCTCGGCCTGCGAGTAGACCACCCACGGCTCGCGCATCTGGCCGGTCTGCGGATCGAAGCCCGGACCCATGGGAAGGGTCGAGAGCCACGACAGCACCGGTTTCTTCGGGTTGGCGAGCTGATAGACGATGCGCACCACGTCGTACTCGAGAAACTGCTCCTTGTTGGGATCGAAGAACTCGATCGCCGCATGGCCGTCGGTGGAGTTGGTGCCGGCGAGGCCGAGGTACAGGTGCTCGCCCGCAGCGCCCACGGGCACCCCGCGCACGCCGAGCTCGGTGGCGCGGTCCTCGTCCTCCGAGAAGGGCTGGGGGTCGACGACGTGCAGATGGAGCTTGCCATTGGAGCGGGCGGCGAGCTCCTCGAGAAACTCGCGCACCCGCACGCCATAGGCCTTGAGCTGCGACTGCGGCAGCTGCGCTGCGGTCTTCTCCGAGAAGAAGTAGTAGAGGTTGATCGGCTCGCGGATGCTCTTGAGGATGCGCTCGGTGCCGGGCGCGATCGTGTAGAGGTGGTTCTGGGTGAGATCGACGCGCCAGCCGCGCAGCGCGAAGTTGAACAGCACCGTGAGTCCGATGAAGAGCAGGGCGATCGCGAGCAGCGTCACGCCGCTCAGGGTGGAGCGTTTGGTCATGGGGGTCATTCCGCCTTGCGCAAATCGAGGGCGATGGCGGTGGCCAGCAGGAAAAAGCCGATCAGCATCGCGAAGTACAGCAGGTCGCGCATGTCGATCACTCCCTTCTGGATCGACTGGAAGTGCGTGAGGAAGGAGAGCGAGGCGATCGCATCCAGCAGCGCCTGTGGCGCCCAGCCGCGGAACACGTCCAGCACCAGGGGGAAGCCCGCCAGCAGGAACGCGAAGCACACCACCACGCCGAGGATGAAGGCCACCACCTGGCTGCGCGTCAGCGCCGACATGCACGAGCCGATCGCGAGGAAACCGCCGGCGAGCAGCAGGCTCCCGAGATAGGCGGCGAGGATCGTGCCGTTATCGGGCCTGCCGAGATAGTTGACGGTGATCCACAGCGGGAAGGTGAGGGCGAGGGCGAGCGCGATGAAGATCCATGCCGCGAAATACTTGCCGAGCACCGCTTCCCACAGCGTCACCGGCTGCGTCATGAGCAGCTCGATGCTGCCGGACTTGCGCTCCTCGGCCCACAGCTTCATCGACACCGCCGGGATCAGGAACAGGTACAGCCACGGGTGGAAGGTGAAGAACGGCTCGAGATCGGCCTGGCCGCGATCGTAGAAGCCGCCGAGATAGAAGGTGAAGGCATTCGCCAGCACCAGGAAGATGAGGATGAAGATGTACGCCAGCGGCGTCGCGAAGTAACTCGCGAGCTCGCGGCGCATGATGATGCCCACGTTGCGCATGTGCCCTTGACTCTCGCTCAGGCGGTGATGGTGCGAAACACTTCGTCGAGCCGGCCGGATTCCAGGTGCAGCTCCTTGAGCTTCAGCCCCTGGCGCGCCGCGAGCTCCGACAGCGCCGGCAGGATGGTGGCGCCGGTGCGCGGCAGCGCCGTCAGGCGCGCATCGCGCTCGCTCACCTCGATCGCCGCCACCGCGGGGAGCGCGCCGACGGCGCTGCGCGCCGCGGTGAGCTGCGTCGGATCCTCGAGCTGCATCGAGACGGCATTGTGGTAGCGCGAGCGGGCGGCGAGGCCCGCCGGGGTGTCATCGGCGACGATACGGCCGCGCGCGATGATCGCCGCGCGCGTGCACACCGCGTCGACCTCCTCGAGGATGTGGGTCGAGATCACGATGATCTTGTCGCGCGCCATGTCGTTGATGAGCGTGCGCACCTCGTGCTTCTGGTTCGGGTCGAGCCCGTCGGTGGGCTCATCGAGGATCAGTACCGGCGGATCGTGCACGATCGCCTGCGCGAGTCCCACGCGCCGCCGGAACCCCTTCGAGAGGGTCTCGATCGTCTGGTCGAGGACGCTACCGAGCTGCAGATGCTCGATGACATGGGCGAGGCGCGCGCGGCGCCGCTCGCCCGAGAGCGCGCGCACATCGGCGATGAAGTCGAGGAAGGCACGCACCGTCATCTCGCCGTAGAGCGGCGCTCCCTCGGGCAGATAGCCGAGGGCTGCCTTGGCAGCGAGCGTGTCGCTGCCGATGTCGTGCCCGCAGATGCTGGCCGTTCCCGAAGTCGGCGTCACGAAGCCGGCGAGCATGCGCATGGTGGTGGTTTTGCCGGCGCCGTTGGGCCCGAGGAAGCCGAGGACCTCGCCCGGTTTCACCTCGAAGCTCACGTCCTCGACCGCCGCGAGTGCGCCGTAGCGCTTGGTGAGATGTTCGGTCTTGATCATGTTGGATGGGGTCTAGAGAAATGGCCTGTCGGAAAGTTCCGTCGCATTTTTTGAGCGCGCGATTTTGACTGCAGCCGGCGCGGATTTCCAATGGTGAGGCTGGTGCGCCCCTTGGGTCGAGTTATATTCCATATTAACAATTAGTTACAGAAAGAAGATCAAGTGGATTCTTCCTCACCTCCGCAGCCTCCTGGGCAGCCCGAGGGTCGACCTGAACGCTTCAGCGCAGATTGAAGCGGTGGCGCGTCCGCCAGTAGAGGATGCACACCGCGCCACCGAGCATGCCGCCGAGGTGGGCAAAGTGCGCCACGTTCGACATCGTGCCGGTGACCCCGAAGAAGAGCTCGAGCAGGCCGTAAAGGGTGACGAACAGCCAGGCGGGCATCGGGATCGGGATCGGGATCAGGATGAGCCGGGCTCGCGGGAAGTACCAGGCAAAAGCCAGCAGCACCCCGAAGATCGCACCCGAGGCACCGAGCACCGGCTCCTGCGCCCCGCCGGCGTTTTCCACGGCCAGCTGCGTCAGCGCTGCGAAGACGAGGCAGACGAAGTAGTAGCCGAGGAAGCGCCGGCCGCCCCAGTACTCTTCGAGTCCGCGGCCGAACATGAAGAGCGCAAACATGTTGAAGAGAATGTGCATCCACGACCCGGGGTCGTGCAGGAAGGCGTAGGTGACCAGCTGCCACCACCTGAAGAGCGGCGTGTGCGGCGGCCAGAGCGCAAAGGCACTCAGCACCTGTTCGGGTGAGTAGAGCTCCAGGAGGTAGACGAGGACGTTGGCGAGGATCAGTGCCCGCGTCGCGGGCGGCACAGAGCGAAACATGCTGCGATCTTACGGGCTCGCAGCTCGCTCTGCACAAAACCTCAGGCGGCGGCCAACGACTCCCGCAGAAACTCGATCAGCGGCGGGCTGGTCGAGTGGGCGACGTTGAAGCGCAGCCACTGGCCGCAGCCCTGGGCCGGAGAGAAGAGCGAGCCGCTCGCCAGCAGGATCGAGTGCGAGCGCGCCCGGCGCACCAGCTCCTCGACCGGCATCGCCTCGGGCACCCGGCCCCAGAGGAACATGCCTTCACCCACGGCGTCCTCGAAGTCGATTCCGGCCCCGGCGAGGGCTGCGCGGGCGTCGCGCCGCATGCGCGCGAGGCGCGCACGCGTCTGCTCCACGTGACGCTTGTAGCGTCCGCCATCGAGCACCTCGGCGACGAAACACTCGAGCAGGGCGCTCCCTGAGAGCACCGCGAGGACCTTGCGCTCGATGAGCCTGGCGATGAGCGCGGTGTCGGCGGCGATGAAGCCGACACGCACCGCAGCGCCGATGAGCTTGGAGTAGCTGCCGACATAGATGACGTGCCTCAAACCGTCGATCTGCGCGAGCCGCACGGCCTGTCCTTCGAACAGGTCGCCGTAGACGTCATCCTCCACCACCGCGAACCCGAACTGCTCGGCGAGCGAGAGGATGCGGTGGCAGTGCGCCGCATCGGCGCTCCAGCCGGTGGGGTTGTGCACCAGGGTCTGGAGAAAAAAGGCGCGCGGCCGGTGCGCGCGGCAGGCGGCCTCGAGCGCCTCGAGATCCGGTCCAGCGGCGCGCCGCGGCACGGGGATGAGCTGCACGTGGTGGGCACGCAGCTGCTCGAACAGCACGAAGTAGCCGGGATCCTCAACGAGCACCGTATCGCCCGGAGCGAACAGGATCCGCGCCAGCAGATCGAAGGCCTGGCTCGCGCCGTAGGTGGTCACGATGTTGGCGGCGCCGGCGGCAATGCCCTGCTGCACCAGTCGCGCCGCAAGCTGCTCGCGCAGCTCCGGCAGTCCCTGCGGCGGGCAGGGGAGCCAGGGCTGCGCGCGGCGGCCGCGCAGGGTGCGCAGCATCGCGCCCGCGCTGCTCGATGCCAGCTGCCAGTTCTCCGGCAGGAATCCCGAGCCCGCCGGGATCAGATCGCGCGCGTGCACCATGCACAGCTGCGCGAGCGCCACCGCATCGTTGGCGGCCTCGGGCAGCGCCTCGACGGCGGCGAGCGGCGCCACCAGACGCTGCTGCGCGACGAAGAAGCCGCGCCCGGCGCGCGACTCGATCAGTCCGCGCGCCACCAGACGATCGTAGGCATCGACCACGGTGAAGGCGCTGGTGCCGGCGAGCCGCGCGAGCTTGCGGATCGAGGGCAGCCGCGTGCCGGTCGGGAGCTGGCCCGAGCGCACCAGCTGGGTGAGGCGCTCGCAGATCTGATCGACCAGCGGAATCCGGGAATCGCGTGTCAGCTCGAACATCTCCGTCCGGCTCCGATATGCGCCTAGCGCACCATCATGAACGCGGTGCTCGCGAGCGCAAGGGCCATCGCGGCATTGAACACGCGCCGCCCGCGAGGGGCCGCGAGGAGCCCGCGGAGCGAGCTGCCGAAGAGGGCCCACACCGCCATGCAGGGCAGGCCGATGCCCTCGGCGATCCCCGCCATGTAGAGCCCGCGGCCGAGCCAGGCCAGCTCCTGCGGCAGGAACAGCGTCGCCGCGGTCAGTGTCATCACCCACGCCTTGGGGTTCAGGAACTGAAAGGCCGCCGCTTCGAGGAAGCTCACCGGGCGGTGCGCTTCGCGTGCCGCGGAGTCTTGCGCCCGCAGCATGCGCCAGCCGAGGTAGACGAGGTAGGCCGCCCCCACCCAGGCAAGGACGCTCTGCAGCTGCGGCCAGCGCGCGAACAGCGCCGAGAGCCCCGCGCAGACCGCCAGCAGCTGCACCACGAAGCCGAATACGATGCCGAGCATATGCGGCAGGGTGCGGCGAAAGCCGAAGTGGGCACCCGAGGCGGTCAGCATCACGTTGTTGGGGCCGGGCGTGATCGACATGACAAAGGTGTAAGTGATGAAGGGCAAGGGGTCGGGCATGGTGCATCCGAAGCGTGGCGCTGGCGGCAGAGGTTGCCCGCGCGGCCGTGCGCCCGGCAGATACGGCGCGCGCGGCGGCGCGCGCACTGTACCGGGTGGCCGCCGGTACGCCGCGGCTGCGGCGCCGGGTTCCGCTATCATGGTCTCATGAGCGACGCCTTCATCTGCGATGCCGTGCGCACCCCGATCGGGCGCTATGGCGGAGCGCTGTCCACGGTGCGCACGGACGATCTCGCGGCGCTCCCCATCGCAGCGCTCCTCGAGCGCAATGCCAGGCTCGATCCGCAGGCGGTGGATGAGGTGCTGCTCGGTTGCGCCAACCAGGCGGGTGAGGACAATCGCAACGTCGCGCGCATGGCCGCGCTCCTGGCGGGGCTGCCGGTCTCGGTGCCGGGCGCGACGCTCAATCGCCTCTGCGGCTCGGGCCTCGATGCGGTGGCGATGGCGGCGCGTGCGGTGCGGGTCGGCGAGGCTTCGATCGTGGTCGCGGGCGGAGTCGAGTCCATGTCGCGCGCGCCCTTCGTGGTGCCGAAGGCCGACGCGGCCTTCTCGCGCCAGGCGCAGATCTACGACACGACCATCGGCTGGCGCTTCGTCAATCCACGCATCGCCGAGCGCTATGGGATCGACTCGATGCCCGAGACCGGGGAGAACGTGGCGGCCGAGTACCGCGTCTCGCGGGCCGACCAGGACGCATTTGCGCTGCGCAGTCAGCAGCGCGCCGCGGCTGCCAGCGCGCGCGGCTTCTTCGCCGCCGAGCTCATGCCGGTGGAGATCCCGCAGCGCCGCGGCAAGGCGCTGCTCGTCGAGCGCGACGAGCATCCGCGACCGGAGACGACGCTCGAGCAGCTCGCCGCGCTCCCGACACCGTTTCGCAAGGGCGGCACCGTGACCGCCGGCAACGCCTCCGGAGTGAACGACGGCGCCTGCGCGCTCATCGTCGCTTCCGAGGAGGCGGCACGACGCTGCGGCCTCGAGCCTCGCGCGCGCATCGTGGCGGCCGCCACCGCCGGGGTCGCGCCGCGCGTCATGGGGATGGGACCTGCGCCCGCGACGCGCAAGGTTCTCGAGCGCGCGCATCTCACGCTCGCGCAGATGGACGTCATCGAGCTCAACGAGGCTTTTGCCAGCCAGGCGCTCGCGGTGCTGCGCGAGCTCGGGCTTGCCGATGATGCGGCGCAGGTGAATCCCAACGGCGGCGCCATCGCGCTCGGCCATCCGCTCGGCATGTCGGGCGCGCGGCTGGCGACGACCGCGGTCAGTCAGCTTCAGAGCGCCCGCACCCGCTACGCGCTCTGCACCATGTGCATCGGCGTCGGCCAGGGGATCGCGGTCATCCTGGAGCGGGTCTGATCCAGGGAAGAGAGTCGAGGTCGACGTTACCGCCGCTCAGCACCACGCCGACGCGCGCGCCGTGCAGCTTCACGCGGCCGCAGGCCACTGCCGCATAAGCGGCAGCCCCCGAGGGCTCGACGAGGATCTTCATCACCTCCCAGAGGTGGCGCATGGCATCCACGATCGCCGCGTCTGACACCGTCACGATCTCATCGACGTAGCGGCGGATCTCGAGGAAGGGCAGCGCACCGATCGTGGCGCGCAGGCCGTCGGCGATGGTCGTGGGATGCTCGCACGGCACGATCTTTCCGGCACTCAGGGAACGGGCCGCATCGTCGGCCCCCTCGGGCTCGACACCGATGATGCGCACTCGCGGCAGGAGCGTGCGGGCCGCGACCGCGATACCACTCAGGAGTCCCCCGCCGCTCACCGGGCACAGCAGCACCTCGAGGTCCGGCACCTGCCCGATGAGCTCCACGGCGACGGTTCCCTGTCCTGCCATGACCCGCAGATCGTTGTAGGGATGGATCAGGGTCGCGCCGGTCGCCCCAATCACGTGCTCGGCTGCGCGCTCGCGCGCGGCCTGCGTCGGCTCGCACCAGGTGATCTGGGCGCCATAGCGTTCCACCGCGGCGCGCTTCGGAGCAGCCGTGTTCTGTGGCATCACGATGTAGGCGGGAACGCCCCACAGGCGGGCCACGCGCGCCAGCGCCGCCGCATGGTTGCCCGAGGAGTGAGTGGCGACGCCGCGGCTGACCTCGGCTTTGGGCAGGCTCAACACCGCATTGGTCGCGCCGCGGGCCTTGAAGGCGCCGCCCTTCTGGAAGTTTTCGCACTTGAAATAAAGGTGCGCACCCGACTCCTGGTCGAGAGTCGAGCTCGTCAGTACGGGAGTGAGATGCACGTGCGGCGCGATGCGCGCGCGCGCCTGCTCAATCAGCGTCCAGGTGAGACCGGCGGGTGCTTCGCCCATGCGCCGGGGAGCATGGGCACCGTGCTATTGGCCGTCAAGCGCGCGGGAAGCGAGCGCCGTACACGGCGGCGCCTCCGCCGCGGTGCCGCGCGGCGCGCTGCAGCCGCGCTGTTGCTCGAGGTCGAGCCGTGCGAGCGCCGCGGCGGCATTCACCGCGGGCACATCGAAGGCGGTCGGTGTCGTTGCCGGCTTCAGCAACAGTGTCAGGGTCACGGCGCTCAGGCGCGCCGGCGTCGCCGACATGAGCAGCGCCACCACCCCGGTGATCTCGGCGGCCGCCACCGAGTTGCCCGACTCGAAGTCGTACTGCGCCTGCGGTCGCAGCGTCAGCACATGCCGGGCCGGGGCAGCGAGGGCGCCGGGGGGGATGGCGCTCTCGCTGCCCGCGGCGCCGATCACACCCGGGACCGCCGTGGGGAAGCCGTTGTTGGAATCGCAGGCACCGACGAATACCACGCCGCGCTTCACGCCCGCCTCGATGAGGGCCGCGAGCAGCGGGTCGGCCGGACCGCCGACACTCAGGTTCACGAGCGAGGCGCCGGACTCGAGCGCCGCGGCGAGCGCCTGCGCCAGGGTGAAGGTGTTGCAGGCGGCCGCATCGCTGTCCGGGAGGAGCTGCCAGCAGGCCGCGAACACTTCCAGCCGGGCGAGCGGTGCGATGCCCACGATGCCGATGCCATTGCCGGCATCGGCCGCGATGATTCCCGCCATCGCAGTTCCATGGCGCTGCGATTCGCCGGCGCCGCGATTCTCGCCCGTGTAGGAACGGCTCCTCAGGATCCGTCCTTCGAGATCGGGATGACGCGTGTCGACTGCGGTGTCGATGAGCGCGATACGCACACCCGCGCCGCGGGTGCGGCGGTGCGCTTCCGGCACTCCGAGCACTGCGAGGTTGGTCTGCAGATCGTAGAGGGGGTCGTTGTACGGCGAGTCGCCCGGCGGGCCGCTCAAGGTGTGAAACTCGTGCAGCGGCTCGGCGAGCATCACGCGCGAATCGTGCGCGAGGGCAGCGAGGACCTCATCCGCCGGCTTGCCGCTCTCGATCTCGAACACCACGCAATGCATGGCGAGCTCACGAATGGGCCAGCTCGCGAGCTCGCGCAGGGCGTAGTCCGAGGCCACGTGCCGCGCCCTGGTCGCGGCGCTCTGCGATACGCCATAGCCATTGCCCGAATAGCGCCGGCCGGTCGACCCCGCCGGGCCCGCCGTGGTGGCGGGTGCATTCGCGAAGGCCACGACGATCCGCGGCCGCGCCGCAGCGACGGCCGGGGCCGCGACGGCGCTGGCTCCGGCGGCGCTGCCTCCGACGGGCATTGGCCCGGCCGCGGGTTGCCCCGCTGCCGCCGCCGCGCACGCCGCTGCGAGCCACAAAGGCCACGCGGTCAGGCTTGCGCGCAACTCACGGACTCCGCGGCGCGCTGCCGGGGAGAGGCTCGACCCAGCGTACCTTCGGGTCGCTGCGTAGCCGGTCGGCCAGTGCGTGCAGCCGTGCGTCCTGCACCCCCAGAGCACCCGGAGCGGCCACCGGCGCGACCCCGAATACTCCGCTCGCATCCGGGCCCTCGACCACGCGTGCGCCGGCGGAGAGGAGCAGCTGCTCGGCATCCCCGATGGGGAGCGAGCGCTCGAAGGCAACGTGCAACACGCCCGGTGCAGGCGCTGCGGCGCTGGTGAGCGTGGAGTAGAGCGGCCGCGACCAGCGGTAGGCGGTCGCGCCGAAGGCGCCGATCGCGAGGGTCAGCACGAAGCTCGCCGCCCACGCAAGGCCCGGTGGCCGCCAGGCGGCGCGTGTGCGGGCCGCTCGGGCGGAGGGCGTCGGGGGCGCCGCAGAGCTCGCCGCAGGCTCCGCGTCGATGCGCTCCATGAGCTTGCGGAAAGAGGCACCGGGCGTATGGGTGATGCGCTCAGGCTCGGTGAGCGCTTCGCACCAGGCCCGCTCGCGCTCCAACTCGCGCGCACACTCGCTGCAGCCGCGCACGTGCTGCTCGAGGCGCGCGCGCTCGGCGCCCTCGAGGCGGCCGTTGGCGAGCCACGGGAGCAGCAGCCGGCATTCCTCGTGAGTAGTCACTGCCTGGGCGCTCATGAGGCCTCACTCTCCCTTGCGTTGGCGCGGCGCAGAGCGGAGCCGCTGCCGGAGAGCTCCGGCAGGAGCTTCTGCAGCTTGGCGCGTGCATGAAACAGCCGCGTCTTCACGGTATTCACCGGGCACCCCATGATGGTCGCGATCTCCTCGCACGAATGTCCGAGCTCGTAGCACAGCTCCACCGCCAGGCGCTGCTCGACCGGCAGCTGCCCGAGCGCAGCGCCGAGCCAGTCGCGCAGCTCCGCCTCGCGGGCGGGCTCCTCCGTGGTGAGTGGAAAGGAGGTCGACTCCAGGTTCTCCCGGGCACGGGCGCGAGCGGCACTGCGGAACGCATTGCGCGCCTTGCGATAGGCGATCCCGAGAATCCACGTCGAGGGCTGTGAGGCGCCGCGAAAATCGCGGGCGTTCCGCCAGACCACCCAGAAAGTGTCGTTGATGATCTCCTCGGCCAGGTCGTAACGGCGGGTGAGGCGCGTCAGGAATCGCGCCAGCCGGCGGTGATAAAGGCCGTAGAGCTCCTCGAAGGCGCGGCGGTCATGGTGCTGCGCGATGCGGGCGATGAGCTCGACCTCGTGCGCCCCCGAGCTCACCCGCGTCTCCGGCAAATCGCTGTATCCGCTCGCCATCGATATCGCGCCCTCCAGCGGTAAGTGTCCACGCTCCAGGCCGGGGTTCAACTGCCGGGGCTGGAGCAATCGCGCCGGCTGCGAGTTAAGCCAGGTCATAAGTTGGCGATTAGCTTTACTTATGGAGCGTCGGCGTCCGGGGCGCAACAGGGGCGTCAGCTGAGGCGGGTGCCGGCAGACTGTTGATATCTTTGAGCATTCACTTAGCCGCAGCTGCCCGCTCGCGGCGCCGTTCCGTTACCATGCGGTCATGGCCGATCATCACGACCGCCCGCGCGATGCAGGCAAAGTCCGCAAGTTCGAGCACCCTGGCCGCGGCCGCGGGCGGGTGCGGCCCATTCCAAAGGGGCGTCAGGTGGACCCCCACGCGGCAGACGCCATTCAGGCTCTGCTCGGGGATGCCCCGCGCGATCGCGATCTGCTGATCGAATACCTGCACCGGGTCCAGGACAAGTACGGACAGATCTCCGCCGCACACCTCGCGGCGCTCGCCGAGGCGATGCGCCTGTCGTTGGCGGAAGTCTTCGAGACGGCGACCTTTTACGCTCACTTCGATGTCGTGAAGGAGGATGGCAAAGACATCCCGACTCTCACGGTACGGGTGTGCGACAGCCTCACCTGCGCTCTGTTCGGCTCCGAGGCGCTGCTCGCGACGCTCTCGCGTGAGCTCGGTCCGGGCGTGCGCGTGGTGCGTGCCCCGTGCGTGGGGCTGTGTGACCAGGCTCCGGCCGTCGAGGTCGGACACAACTTCGTGCCGCGCGCGACCGTCGCGAGCGTCAAGGCCGTGGTCGGCCACAAGGACACGCACCCGCACGTCCCGGACTACATCGACTATGAGGCCTACCGCGCCGCGGGCGGTTACCGCACCCTCGAGCGGCTGCGCTCGGGCGCCCTCAGCGTCGATGAGGTGCTCAAGGTGCTCGACGACGGCGGCTTGCGCGGCCTCGGGGGCGCCGGATTCCCCACGGGGCGCAAGTGGCGCTCGGTGCGCGGCGAGCCGGGGCCGCGGCTCATGGCGGTGAATGCCGACGAGGGAGAGCCCGGAACTTTCAAGGACCAGTATTACCTCAACACTGACCCGCACCGATTCCTCGAGGGGATGCTGATCGCCGCCCATGTGGTCGAGGCGACCGACATCTATATCTACGTGCGCGACGAATATCCGATTGCGCGGCAGATCCTGGCCAACGAGATGCCGAAGCTCCCGCCGGGCGGACCGAAGGTTCACCTGCGCCGCGGCGCCGGGGCCTACATCTGCGGCGAGGAGTCCTCGATGCTCGAGTCCATCGAGGGCAAGCGGGGGCTCCCCCGGCACAAGCCCCCGTTCCCGTTCCAGATCGGCCTCTTCGGGCGCCCGACCCTCATCAATAATGTGGAGACGCTCTTCTGGATTCGCGATCTCCTCGAGCGCGGAGTCGACTGGTGGAAGAGCCACGGCCGCAACGGCCGCACCGGCTTGCGCTCCTTCTCGGTGTCCGGGCGGGTCAGGCAGCCGGGCGTGAAGCTCGCGCCCGCGGGCATCACCGTGCGCGAGCTGATCGAGGAATTCTGTGGCGGCATGAGCGAGGGGCACACCTTCAGGGCGTATCTGCCCGGGGGCGCCTCCGGCGGCATCCTGCCCGCATCGATGGACAACATTCCCCTCGATTTCGGCACGCTGGAGAAATACGGCTGCTTCATCGGCTCGGCGGCGGTGGTCATCCTCTCGGACAAGGACGACGTGCGCGCCGCCGCGCTCAACCTGATGCGTTTCTTCGAGGACGAGTCCTGCGGGCAGTGCACGCCGTGCCGCGTTGGCACGCAGAAAGCGGTGGTGCTGATGGAGCGCAGCGTCTGGGACACCGCGCTCCTCGCGGAGCTGTCGCAGTGCATGCGCGATGCCTCGATCTGTGGCCTCGGCCAGGCGGCGGCAAATCCCCTGATGAGCGTCATCCAGTATTTCCCCGAACTGTTCCCGACGGCGCGGCCCGCGGCGGCGAAGCAGGCGCAAGCCAGGAGTGGTGAGCTACCGTGACTAAACAGGCGATCTCAGAGACCCCCGCCAAGAACCCCGCGGCGATGCCGCCGCCGCACCTCGAGAAGGCCGTCACCTTCGAGCTCGACGGCAAGCAGGTCGAGGCGCGGCCCGGTGAGACCATCTGGGCGGTCGCCAAGCGGCTCGGCACGCACATTCCGCACCTCTGTCACCGGCCGCAGCCCGACTATCGTCCCGACGGCAACTGCCGTGCCTGTATGGTCGAGATCGAAGGGGAGCGCGTGCTGGCGGCGTCCTGCAAGCGCGCGCCGGTTGCCGGCATGAAGGTCAGGAGCGCGACCGAGCGCGCCGCCAAGGCGCGCGCCATGGTGATGGAGCTGCTGGTGGCCGACCAGCCCGAGCGCGTGAGCTCCCACGACCCGAAATCGCATTTCTGGAGCCAGGCGGATTTCGTCTCGGTCGGCGCGAGCCGTTTTCCGGCCGGTGAGCGCTGGGGGCCCGATGCGAGTCACCCCGCGATGCGCGTCAACCTCAACGCCTGCATCCAGTGCAACCTGTGCGTGCGCGCCTGTCGCGAGGTGCAGGTCAACGACGTCATCGGCATGGCGTACCGCTCCTTCGGCAGCAAGATCGTGTTCGACTTCGACGACCCGATGGGCGAATCGAGCTGCGTGGCGTGCGGGGAGTGCGTGCAGGCCTGTCCGACCGGCGCGCTGATGCCCGCGGCCTATCTCGATGCGAAGCAGACCCGGGTGGTCTACCCGGATCGCGAGGTCGATTCCCTCTGCCCGTATTGCGGTGTCGGCTGCCAGGTCACCTACAAGGTGAAGGACGAGAAGATCGTTTACGCGGAAGGGCGCGACGGCCCCGCCAACCACAACCGCCTGTGCGTCAAGGGCCGTTTCGGCTTCGACTACGTGTATCACCCGCACCGCCTCACCAAGCCCCTCGTGCGGCTCGATCACGTCGGCAAGGATGCGAACCAGCAGGTCGATCCGGCGAATCCCTGGACGCACTTCCGCGAGGCGACCTGGGAGGAAGCGCTCGATCGCGCCGGGCTCGGTCTCAAGGCGATCCGCGATAAGCACGGGCGCAAGGCGCTCGCCGGCTTCGGCTCCGCCAAAGGCTCGAACGAGGAGGCCTACCTCTTCCAGAAGCTGGTGCGCACCGGCTTCGGCTCCAACAATGTCGATCACTGCACGCGGCTGTGCCACGCCTCCTCGGTCGCCGCCTTGATGGAGGGACTGAACTCAGGCGCCGTGTCGGCGCCCTTCGAGGCGGCGCTCGATGCGGACCTGATCATCGTCATCGGCGCCAACCCGACGGTGAATCATCCGGTGGCGGCCACCTTCATCAAGAACGCGGTCAAGCAGAAGGGCGTCAAGCTCATTGTGATCGATCCGCGCCGTCACGGGCTCTCGCGGCATGCTTACCTCAACCTCACGTTCAAGCCGGGCTCCGA
>DATGJR010000088.1:0-11595 GCA_035295065.1 Steroidobacteraceae bacterium | reverse complement strand
GGCCGTCAAGCAGATGCTGCTGCACAAGAAGGACCAGAAGTCGGTCGCGGTTACCCCGCGCAACCTCGACAAGTTCCTCGGCGTGCGCCGCTTCCGCTACGGCAAGGCCGAGGACATGAACCGCGTCGGTCAGGTGACCGGCCTCGCCTGGACCGAGGTGGGCGGAGAGCTGCTGACGATCGAGGCCGCGGTAGTGCCCGGCAAGGGCAAGCTGCAGCACACCGGCCAGCTAGGCGAAGTGATGCAGGAGTCGATCCAGGCCGCCATGACCGTGGTGCGCAGCCGTGCGCAGGTCCTGGGGCTCGAAAACGAGTTCTATCAGAAGCACGACGTGCACCTGCACATTCCCGAGGGCGCAACCCCGAAGGACGGCCCCAGCGCCGGTATCGGCATGTGCACCGCGCTCGTTTCGGCGCTCACCCGCATCCCCGTGCGGTCCGATGTCGCGATGACGGGCGAGATCACGCTGCGGGGTGAGGTACTGCCCATCGGCGGATTGAAGGAGAAGCTCCTCGCGGCGCACCGTGGCGGTATCCGCACCGTGCTTATTCCGGATGAGAACCAGAAGGACCTGGTGGAGATTCCCGACAACATCAAGGGCAATCTCGAGATCAAGGCGGTGAAGTGGATCGACGAGGTGCTCGCCGTCGCGCTCACCCGCCAGCCGCTGCCAGGCCAGCCAGTGGAGGCAGTCACCGAGAGCGCCGCTCCCGCAGCCGCTGCCGAAGACAAGCGCGGCCGGCGCAACGGCCGGCGCATCAAGCAGGACGTGCCGCCGGCGCATTGAGGCGAGCGATTTCCGGAGTAATGTCCGACAAAATCGCCCGTGAAGAATTAGCAGCGGGCCCAGCCGGCAAAAACCACGCTTTTTGCCGGCGGTTTTCGGAGTAATGTCTGCCAAAATCGCCGAAGGCGATTTTGGCCAATAAAACCAGGGTGCTTAGCTCAGCTGGTAGAGCGTCGCCCTTACAAGGCGAATGTCGGCGGTTCGAGCCCGTCAGCACCCACCATTAAGAAGAAGCGCGGGGGGAACCATGCCGGTTGCCATTACGGCCGTACTGTTCTTTCTGTGGATGGCGATTGCCTACCGCCAGTACCAGCGCGGCGATCTGCTGCTCGCCGGCATCTGTGTACTGGTCGGTGTGCTGCTCTCGGTCTATCGGCTGAAGACCTGGCAGAGCAGACAGGGCAAGAGGCCCGACGATCAGTCGCCTGTGTAATTAATCGGCGAGCCTAGCCAAATACTCCGTACTGCACCTGCAGTATCTGCCCGGTGGAGAGGTTCACCAGAATCGCATCCGTATCGTCGCGCACCCACTCGTAGCCTTCCGGGGGCACATCGAGTGCGAACAGCCAGTAGTCCGAGATGATGTAGGGGGGCGCCCAATAGGCGCGCGGCAGGATCTGCCCGTATGCCCAGCGATGAGACACCCAGCCATGCGGGCGGTGGTAGACGCCGATGTGATAGGAGCGCGCGGCCTGGTAGTTGTGCTCGTAGTGTCCGCGATCGACGGTGGAAGGCCGCTCGTTCCAGTGCTGCGGCTCGGTGACGCGCTGATAACGGGTGGGCCCGGGGTGAGGCTCGCCGTGTGCCTCGGGTCGTCCCTGCGGGCGGTGCTCCTGCTCGTGATGTTCCTGCGCGAGAAGCGTACCGCTTGCGGCGAGCGCAAGTGCCATGAAGATACTGAGCCTGGTTGCAACCGCCACGTGCCTGCTCCTTAGTCAGTGGGATTGTTGCAAGTCTAACCGAAGCGTACCGCCAGCATCGATACGGAGCCGCCGTCGATCCCCTCGGCAGGAAAGCTGACCTCCTCTCCCGCAAAGCTCGCGCCAAGCACGTAGAGGAGCGGCAGGTAATGCTCGGCAGTGGGCACCGAGAGCAGGGCGTCTTTCCCGAGCGCCGCGTAGTCGATGAGCGTTGCATGGTCGCCCGCGATGAGGCGCGCACGCACCGTGCTCTCGAAGCGCAGTGCCCAGTCGTAGGGCTCTGCCGGGTGCCCTCCCCACGCGTAGGCCTCGAGGTTGTGCACGACATCGCCACTGCCGAGGATCAGGACGCCTTCCTCGCGCAGGATGCGCAGGCGCTGCCCCAGCTCGTGGTGAAACGCGGGCGGCATGGTCTCATCGATGCTGAGCTGGACGACCGGGACGTCAGCTTGCGGAAACACGTGACAGAGCACCGACCAGGTGCCGTGGTCGAGTCCCCAGGTCTGATCGAGTCGCACCGGCAAGGGCGCGAGAAGCTCGGCCACGCGGGCGGCCAGTGTCGGATCGCCCGCGGCGGGATAGCGCACCGCGAAGAGCTCGCGCGGAAAGCCGCCGAAATCATGAATCGTCCGCGGCGATGCCATCGCGGTGACTGCAGTACCCGTGATGTACCAGTGCGCCGAGATCGCGAGCACGGCGCGCGGGCGGGGCTCGAGCGCTGCCCCAAGCGCCGCCCAGGCACGGCTCCAGGAATTCTCACGCAGCGCGTTCATGGGGTTCCCGTGCCCGAGGAAAACCGCCGGCAACCGCGCGTTGCTCATGCGCTCGCAGGCCTCGTGTGCAGGAGCTGCACGGCCGACTGGTAAAGGCGCTGCCGCAGGGCATAGCGCTCGCTGGCGCGCGTCACATAGCGGACCGCGATCTCCAGGCCCCCGCCGCCCGATGCGGGACGCACCGCGATGCCGGGCTGGGCGGTGAACCCCGGCTTGCGCCCTTGTGCGGCGCGTTGCCACTCGGCCTCAGCCTGACGGGTGGCGTCCGCCGTCGCGGCGGTGACTTCCTTCTGGATCGCTTCCGCCACAGCGTACGCATCGCGATCGTAGGGGACCGTGACGCTCAGCTCGTCCCACAGCCACTGGCCTGTGGTCGAGAAGTTGAAGTAGTGACCCTCGATCGCAAAGCTGTTGGTGAAGGTCACCCGACGTCCCGTCGGGTGGCCGGCATCCGTCCAGTTGCCGGTCTCGAGCAGCACCGTGTGGAGCATGCCGAGCTCGACCACCTCTCCGCTCACGCCGTTGATCTCCACCCAGTCGCCGACCCGGATCCCGTTCTTGCCCATCAGCACGAACCAGCCGAGGAAGCCGATGATGAAATCCTTGAGCGCCACCGTGAGGCCGGCACCGGCAAGTCCGATCATGGTGCCGAGCTGCCCGGGCATGCCGATGAGTACCAGCAGGATGAAAACCACGCCGACCAGCTGGAGCGAGACCACGACGACGCTGCGCAACGTTGCGATCTGGCGGCGATCGATCGGGGCTCGCACCAGGAGTTTCTCGAGCCATCGGTCGACGAAGAGCAGCAGGAGGAGCGCTGCGAGCACCACTGCTGCGTCCGCGAGCGCGGAGTGCAGGATCGCCTTCTCCTGGGTGGCGACCACGGTCCCCCATTGCCCGTAGGTGGTCGCGAGGCGCTGGCGCGCCGTGACGCGTTGTGCGCGGATCGTGATGCGGCTCTGCTCGGCTGCGATCTGGCGCGTCAACTCAGCGCGCGAGGGGGCCGCGGCTGGTGCCGGCACGGTGAGCCCCGCGGGGGTGGCGGCGGCGCCCGTTGCCGGGGCGGATGCAGGGGCAGATGCGGGCGAGCCGACCGACCCCGCCGCCTGTTGCTTGCGCGTGGCGAGCTCCACCGACAGCTGCTGGCTTTGCGAGGCGAGCTGGGCTGCGCTCTCGGCCGCATACGCCTCGGCGTGACCGAGCCAGCGAGCCTTGCGATGGAGCGCGAGCCACTGCCGTACCTTGCCGACGAGTCCCTTGAGACCGCCGAGCGAGCTCGTGTCCGGGGCGGCGGCAAGGCTCTGGCGCTGATGCTCGGCCGCTTCGTGCTCCTGCTGCATCTTCTGGATGCGTTGATGCACGTTGCCGCCGGCCTGCATCAGATCGTCGTTCGCCTGGATGACTTCGTCCTGATCGAGCTCCTGCTGCGCCTGCGCGAGATCGAGCTGGTCCTGGATGCCGGCCTTGGAGGCATCGGAAGTATGCGCGAGCGCTTCCGTGAGTTGCTTCGCGTGAGCGCTGTCGGCGGCAAGCTGTGCCTGAGACCTCGTGAGCCGATCCTGGATCGCGAGCGCCTCGGGGCTCAGGACCGGTGGGTGCGCCTCGAGGTGGCGCAGCGCGCCCGCGAATGCGAGATCGAGCTCGTGATCGGCGAGCTGAACCGCCGTTTGCGCAAGCGGCATCTCCTCCGGGGTCGACGCGAGCCGCGCGAGACGCTGCGCGGTGAGCAGGGTGTTCTCGTCAATGGCTGGCATGGAGCCGGAGGCGCTGACCTCGAGCGCGGGAGTGGAGCCCAGCGCCCCGACGGGCGTGGAGGAGGGCGGCTGGCGGGTAGCCCAAAGACCGTAGCCGGCCATGAGCAGCAGCACCACCAGCACGGCGGCCAAAATCCTCTGCAGCAGGCTCATGGGCTCAAGCGCACTCGGCGGGACGCGGGGCGACTAATAAGCGAAGTAAGGCCCCGTGCCGGTCGGGGGCTCGAGCGCGACGAACACATTGCGGCCGTAGAAAAAGGGCATCCCGAGGGAGAAGATCGTCGGCTGGTTGGGGATGACGACGCTCGGCCCTGCGATCTGCGGAAGCGCGGCGGCCGTCGGGTTGGCCTGAATCATGGCGTTCGCATCGCCCGTGGCGAAGGTGTCCGTGACCTGCGTGCCGTTCGTGCCGGTGAGGGTCACCGTGATGTTGGCGGCGGTGCAGAAGAACCCGGGAGCGGAGGAGGTCGAGCTGCACACGGTGAGCGCCGAGTCGGGGAAGAAATAGGCGTTCGAGCCGGTGTCCATCAGGCCATCGTAGGGAGTGCCCTGGAAGGTCGCGGTGATCACACCCGAGGTCTGATCGGCGGTGAGAACCTGCGCGTTGCCGCGCACATTGTTGCTCTGTGTGCCGATGCCGAATACCAGAGCACCGGTCACACTGCTGGCGCCCGCAGCAGGAACGCTCGGCATCTCGACGATGACGCCGTTGTTGTCGGGCGTCGCGCCGGCAGTGAGCGGCGCGAAAGAGGCTACGGGATTTGAGACCTGGAGAGCGAGCGACTCCGTGATGGGGTTGCAGCTCGCGCCATTCGGCGGACAGGAGTAATAGGTCCCGGGGACCGCCGTCGTGACGCACCCTGAACCGCAGTCCTGAGCGAACACGCCGACTCCGATGACGCCGTTTGCACCGAAGCTGCTCACAGTGTCTTCTTCCGTCAGGCCGCTGGAGCAGCTGCTCGGGACATCGTTGTTGAATGGTGCAGGGGCGCCGATCACATGGATCGGAATTCCGCTCGCCTTCTCGCTCGCGACGGTGACATCCGCCGACACCACCGGTCCCCAGCTGAAGCCGTCGGCGAACTGCACGCACTCGACGACCGGATTGGTGGTGCCGCCGACCAGCTGCTGCGGGAGCGATTGGAGGAAGGTCGCATTGCTCGCGGTCGAGAGGATGCGCAGCCCCCAGGACCCGGTGTCGACCTCCACGTGATCGATCGTCATGCAGTTCGTGGTGTTCGGCTGGCAGACCGTCACGGAGATATACGGCATGTTGATAGAGCCAGGCTGGAAATTCTCGACCGTAACGGGGGTGACGTTGGGACCGGTGACCTGTCCGCCACCCCCGCCGCCCCCTCCACCGCCACCGCCATAGCCGCCACCGCCCCCCCCGCAGGCCGCAAGGCCGAGCAGCGAGCTCAAAGCAAGGACGAGGTACTTGGGCATGAGAGCTCCGTACAAGCGATCAAGAGATCGAGGCGGGGGAGAAGTTCGGCGGCAGCAGCTGCGGATCCCACGCCCTGCCGTAGAAATTGCGCATCCGCCCCCCCGACTGCACCACAAGCCCCGGCTGCTCGACTCGCAGCTCCCGGTGGCGTCCCGCGTGCGGGGCGGCGGTCGCCTGCGCGAAGCGCTCGTAGTAGGTGCCCAGGAGTTGGCGCAGGTCCGGGATCGAGGGTCCCTTCCAGCTCACCGCGAACACGGTGCCGTCGGTGGTCAGATACTCGCGCACCCGCCCGCCGCCCGGGGTGGCGATCTCCTGCACTTCGTAGCCTGTCGCCGTGCTCACATTCCGCTCGCCCTTGAGCGCAGCGCGGTCGGCTTCGATCGTCGCGCGAGTGCCACCGAGCGAGGCGGCCGCCGGCCCGGCAGCGACTCCTGCGACCACGAGACCTGCCACCAGTGCCGTCGTTTGTAACAGTTTCACGGCGAGTTCCTCAGGCGATGTTGAGTCCGATTGTGCCTAACATGGGGCCGGTGCGCCCGAGCCAAACCGTCGGCTCCTGGCGACCGAGGCAAAACCTACCGCGCGGACGGTCGGTCGCCCCGTGCATAGCGCGCAAGTCCCTGATCTGGTTGACACGAGGGAACGCGAGCCGTTCAGTGTGCATTCAGCAAAAGCGCTTGTGGGCCTCTTCCCCAATCCGCTAGGATTCGCCCCCCAATTCGGAGCGGTAGTTCAGCTGGTTAGAATACCGGCCTGTCACGCCGGGGGTCGCGGGTTCGAGTCCCGTCCGCTCCGCCAGTTCCTGCGCCTAAGTCGTTCCAGCCTCAAAGAATGCTTCAAAGTATCGGCGACCGCCTCAAAGGCCATAAATGGCTCGCGTACATCGTGCTCGGGCCCCTGGTGCTCATCTTCGCCGCCTGGGGCGCCTATGGGATCGTCAACCTCAACGTGCAGTCGTCCAACTACGCCGCGGAGGCTGATGGCGCCAAGATCAGCCTCGAGCAGGCGCGTAACGTGTGGCTGCGCCAGCAGTCGCAGTGGCAGCAGCGGCTCGGTGGCGCGGAGCTCCCGGCGGAGCTACGGACGAGGCTCCAGGATCAGGTCCTCGAGGGCATGATCCGCGCGGCGCTCCTCGACGGCCACACCCACGATCTGGGCTACCGTATCGGCCACGGCGAGGTGCTCGCCGCGATCAAGAGTGAGCCGGCTTTCCAGATCGAGGGGAAATACTCGGCGGCCGCCGCAGAGGACGCCTTGGCGCGTTCGGGCCTCACGATCGGCACCTTCCAGGACGAGCTCAGCCGCGACCTGCGGCGAGGGCAGCTCGAGGATGGAATTCGCGGATCGGATTTCCTGACTCCCACGGAGCTCGCGCGCGTGCGCGAGCTCGAGGATCAGGAGCGCGAGGTCCGCTATCTCGTGCTGCCGGCGGACAAGTTCCCGGGTGCTCCGGCGGATGATGCGGCGGTGCAGGCCTACTACCAGGCGCATCAGGCGCAGTACATGAACCCTGAGTCCGCTCATCTCCAGTATGCGCAGCTTCGGCTCGAGACGGTCGAAGCGGGCATCACGGTGAGCGATGCGGATCTTCACGCCGAGTACGACAAGAAAAAGAGCCAGCTGACCGTGCCCGAGCGGCGGCACGCCCGGCACATTCTGATCACGGGCAAGGACGAGCGGGAAGCGCTCAAGGAGGCCGAGGACGTGCTGGCACAGGCCAAGTCCGGCAAGGACTTCGCCGAGCTTGCCAAGCAGTACTCGAAGGACCCGGGATCGGCACGCAACGGCGGCGATCTCGGATGGGCAGACCGCAAGAGCTTCGTCGCGCCATTTGCCGATGCGCTCTTCAGCATGCAGCCGGGCGAGATTCGGGGTCCCGTGAAGACGCAGTTCGGCTATCACATCATCAAGCTCGAGGGCGTGCAGGCAGGCGGCGGCAAGTCCTTCGAGGACGCGCGACCGCAGCTCGAGGCGGAGCTGCGCCGCAGTCGGGCGACCGACCGCTTCGGCGACATTCAGGAGCAGCTGCAGTCGCGCCTGTCGCAGCCGGGCGCGGACCTCGCCGCCCTCGCCCAGGAGTTCAAGCTGCAGACGGGAGATATTCCCGAGTACCTGCGCGGGGCGGGGGCGCCACCGCTCGGCGCCGCAGCACCGCTTCAGGACCTGATTTTCGGCGATCCGCCGCTTGCCGCCGGACGCATCGGCGGCCCCGTGCTGATCGGCAACGATGCGCTGGTGCTGGTGAAAGTGCTCGAGCACCGAAAGCCCGCGCCTAAGCCCCTCGCGGAGGTGCGCGCCGAGATCGTCGCTGCGATCGCCAAGGAGAGGGGGACTGCGGCGGCCCTGAAGGCTGCGGATGCGGCGCGCGCGCGACTCGAGTCGGGGGCCTCGTTCGAGGCGGTGGCGCAATCGCTGGGGCTCCCCGCAGAGCCCGCCCGCTTCGTGGGCCGCAACGACCCCTCGATCCCGGCGGCGCTCCGCACCGCGGTCTTCACCGCGCCGCGACCGGCCTCGACCCCGGTCTATCGCTCACTCGCCATGAGCGACGGAGGCGCGGCCCTCTTCGAAGTGATGCGCGTGCGCACCGGTCCCCAGGCGGCCGGCCAGCCGCAGGCCGAGCACATGCAGCAGGAGGCGAGTCGTGATGGAGCAGGCGACGTACAGGCCTATACGGATGAGCTGCGGCGCACCGCGGACGTGCGCAAGAACCCCAAGGCTTTCGATTGAGGCGACCGCTGGGGCGGCCGCTCAGGCGATTCAGCCCTCGCCCTCGAGCGGGAAACTCATCCCGACGGTGCTGAAGCCGCTGTCGACGTAGAGGATCTCGCCCGTGATGCCGGCGGCGAGGTCCGAGCACAGGAACGCCGCGGCATTCCCGACATCCTCGAGCGTCACATTCCGCCGCAGCGGCGCCACTTCCGCCACCCGGCCGAGCATTTTGCGAAAGCCCGGGATGCCGGCAGCGGCGAGGGTCTTGATGGGCCCCGCGGAGATCCCGTTCGCGCGGATCCCCTGCGGGCCTAAGTCCGCCGCGAGGAAGCGCACGTTCGCCTCGAGGCTCGCCTTGGCGAGCCCCATGACGTTGTAGCCGGGGATGGAGCGCATCGCGCCGAGGTAGGTGAGGGTGAGCAAGGCGCCCGCGCGGCCGGCCATGAGCGGCTGCGCGGCGCGGGCGAGTGCCGTGAGGCTGTAGCTCGATATGTCGTGGGCGATGCGAAAGCCCTCGCGACTGGTCGCGGCGACGAAGCCGCCGGTGAGCGCCTCGCGCGGCGCGAACGCGACCGCATGCACCAGGATGTCGAGGTGTCCCCACTCGCGCTTGAGGAGCTCGAACGCCCCATCGATCTGGGCATCGACGCTCACGTCGAGGGGCATGGTCAGGCGCGAGCCGAGCGAGTGCGCGAGGGGCTCGACCCGCTCTTTCATCTTGTCGTTCACATAGGAGAAGGCCAGCTCCGCGCCTTCGCGGTGCATGGCCTGGGCGATCCCCCAGGCAATCGAGCGATCGGTCGCAACGCCGACGATCAGGGCGCGTTTGCCCGCAAGAAATCCCATGGTTGTTCCTCCCGGCTCGATTATGCCGGAAGTCGCGCTGCGCCGAAGCGGCTCAGGTGTGCCGGACGATGTGGATGCGCAGCTTCTGGCCGGCGTGCAGATGGGTCGCCGAGCTCAGCCCGTTCCAGGCCAGGAGCTGCGGCACGCTGCACTGGAAGAGCTGGGCGATCTGCGCGACGGTATCGCCCGAGCGCACGGTGTAGATGACGTGCCGGTGGGAGCGTGCGTGCGAGGACCTGCTCGCGCTCGTCACGCGGATACGCTGCCCCGCGCGCAAGGCATCGTCCGGCTGCATGCCGTTCAGGCGCGCGAGCGTATTCACATCCATGCCGTTGCGGCGGGCGATCGACCAGAGCGTCTCGCCGCCCCGGACGACGAGTACCCGGGGACGTCGCGCGTGGCGATCGTGGCCGTCGGCACGCGCCGCGGCCAGCAAGACCTTGGCGGGGAGGTCGGTGACCGCAGCCGGCACCCGCACCTCATCGCCGACCGTGAGCCGCCCCTCGGGCAGATCGTTCAGGTCACGGATCACATTCACGGTGGTGTGGAAGCGCTGCGCCAGGGAGGCGACCGAGTCGCCACGACGCACGGTGTAACGGTTCACGCCGAGGCGCTGATCGGGCGAGAGCTGCGCGATGTTCTGGGTGAAAACGTCGGCCGCATCCACCGGCAGCAGCAGGTAATGGGGGCCCGCGGGGTCGGTGGCCCAGCGGTGAAAAGCGGGGTTCAGCTCATAGAGATCGTCGGGATTGACCCCGGCAATCTCGGCGGCAACCTTGAAGCTGATCTGGCCGCCGGTCGGCACGCGCGCGAAGTAGGCCTGATTGGGGATGCGGCTGAAGACCAGTCCGTAGGCACCCGGGTCGAGCACCAGGCGGCGCATGGCGAGGAGCTTCGGCACGTAGGCGCGCGTCTCGCGCGGCAGCCACAGATCCCAGAAGTCGATGGGTCGCCCGGCGGCGCGGTTCATGGCCACGGAGCGCTCTACGATGAGCTCGCCGCAGTTGTAGGCGGCGATCGCGAGCAGCCAGTCGCCGTTGAACTCATCGTGAAGGGACTGCAGGTAATCGAGCGCCGCGCGGGTCGATTCCACGATGTCGCGCCTGCCGTCATACCACCAGTCCGTGCGCAGGCCATAGCGCGAGCCCGTTCCCGGGATGAACTGCCACAGTCCCGTCGCGCGGGCGCGCGAGTAAGCGTAGGGCTCGAACGCGCTCTCGACGACCGGGAGCAGTGCGAGCTCGAGCGGCATGCCGCGCGCCTCGAGCTCGGTCACGATGTGATAGAGGTAGAGATCCGCGCGTCCGAAAGCGCGCTGCAGGTAATCGGGATTGTTGGCAAACCAGCGAAGCTGCTGATCCACCGCGTGATGGTCTTCGCTGTCATCGAGCTTGAACCCGGCGCGCATGCGGTCGAAGAGGTCGGTGAACTGAGCAGGGGCGGTCACGGTGCTCTCAGCCGTGCTCGCGACCGCAGTGGCCGCACTTGCCGCATCCGCCGCTGTCGGGGCGCTCGAAGCTTCCGGCTGCGGCGGCGCGGGAGTCAGGGTGAGAGCGACCTGAGGCTCAGACGGGACTTGGGCGGCCGTTGCCGGCATCGCCGCATCGGCGACTGCGGGAGAAGCGGAATCGGTGGATGCCGAAGCGGACGGCGGCGGGGGTGGAGTCGCGTCCGGGGACGGCGCAGCCGGGGCCGCCGGGGCGGCGACTGCGGCGGCGGGAATGTTCTCAGGCCGTGGCGCGGGGCTGTGAGCACAGGCGCAAATGGCGAGCAGGGCGACGCTCAGCAGTGCTTCGCGCCCTCGTGTCATGACTCCTGTCCTCAAAGTACCGTACCCCCGGTAGGCGTGCTAAGTTGCCCGGCGCCTGGGTGCGGGCGGCCGGGTCCTTGGTGTTGGGACCCTACTGGTTCGAGACTCAAAATTTAACCGGGAAGTTCACATATTTACCAGCCCCTCTATCGTGCCAGTTCGCAATTCAAGCATTGCCGATCGTGATATGGCCCTTTCGGGCTGGTGGGCCACCCCGCTGGGCCGGTCGCTCCTCGCCGCGGAGGCGGACTTGCTCGGCGAGGCGATGGAGGATGTATTCGGCTGGGAGCTGCTGCAGGTCGGCGCCTGGGGCGGTGCCCGCGAGCTCATCGCCCGCGGCCGCACGCGCCGCAAGAGCCTGGTGGCGGCTCCGGGCTTTGCCGCCGGTGCCGACATCCTCGCTCGCCCGGCGCATCTGCCGATCTCGAGCGACTCCATCGATGCGGTGCTCCTGCCGCATACCCTGGAGTTCGCCCCCGATCCGTACGCGGTTCTCCGTGAAGCAGACCGCGTGCTCGTGGGGGAGGGCCAACTGCTGATTCTCGGGTT
>DATGJR010000087.1:0-5646 GCA_035295065.1 Steroidobacteraceae bacterium | reverse complement strand
ATCGGCGGCGGGCGTATCCAGAGCGGGCGCGTCGCGGGCTGCCGCCGCGGCCGGCATGAGCAGGGCCAGGAGCAGCGCAACCGCCTGGGATCGCGGGGCGCACGAGGCTCCTTCGCGATGAGGCGGTAGCATCCTGTGCATCCGGCCATTGTGCCGTGGGACCGATAAGAAGGGGGCGTGCCGATGGCCTTCCCCGGGGGGCGTCGCCCCGAGGCGACGCCGGAAGACTAAAAATGTGACTTAAGTCCCGGGCTCAATCCGCGAAGGCTTGCGCGGTGCCGATCCGGGGCGTTGGGAATTGAGGGGAACGACCCGATGAGACGCAGGAGTTTGGCAGGCCTCGCAACGGTTTGGATGCTTGGAGCATGGGTGGCTTCCAACACCGTTCTCGCGGCACAAGTCGAGACGGAGGCGGAGGCGCCTGCGCAGGTGCCCACCGAGAGCTCCACGGTATTGGTATTCGCCGCGGTGTCACTCGCGGACGCTGTCGGTGAAGTCGGACACGCTTTCACGGCGCGCGCCGGCGCGACTCGTGCCGCCGCGGGTGCACACGTCGCGGTGCGGACCTCGTTTGCGGCGAGCTCAGTGCTCGCGCGGCAGATCGAGGCCGGGGCGCCCGCGGACCTCTTCGTCTCCGCAGATCCCGAGTGGATGGATTATCTCGAGCAGCATCGCCTGCTGCGCCTCGGCACCCGCCACGATCTGGTCGGCAACCGGCTGGTGCTGATCGCCCCGGCCGCCAGCACGGTGCAGCTCACGCTCGTACCGCACGTGGACTTCAGCCGAGCGCTCGCGAATGGGCGCCTGGCCACCGGCGACCCGGATTCGGTCCCTGCAGGGCGCTACGCGAAGGAGGCGCTGACCAAGCTCGGCGTCTGGAATGAGGTCGCCCCGCACCTCGTCCCCTGTGACAACGTGCGTGCGGCGCTCGAGTTCGTCGCCCGCGGCGAGGCGGTGCTCGGGATCGTCTACCGGACCGATGCGCTCATCGAAAAGCGCGTCCGCGTGGTGGATGTCTTTCCCGCCGACAGCCATCCGCCCATCATCTATCCGATGGCGCTGACGTCGCGCGCGGGGCCAGAGGCCGTGGCCTTCGAGCAATTTCTCGAAAGCGACACGGCGGGCGAGATCTTCGCCCGCCATGGCTTTCGGGTGCTGTCGCTCAGAACTTCCCGGTCTGGAAGTCGATGAAGGCCTGATGGAGCTCGGCGTTCGTGTTCATCACGAACGGCCCGTATTTCGCGACCGGCTCGCGCAGCGGCCGCCCGGCCACGAGGATCGCGCGCGCCCGCTTGCCATCGGCCCCGGCGCTCACGCCCTCGAGACGCACCGCAGCGCCCGCTCCGAGCACTGCGAGCTCGTGCGCTGCGACCGTCTTCGCCGCCTCACCCTCACCGATCCTGACCGAGCCCTCGAAGACATAGAGGAATGCTGCATAGTCCTCCGGTAACGGCTCGCTCCAACTCGCACCCGGCTCGATCGCTACATCGAGATAGCTCGGATCGGTTGCGGGCTGCTGGATGGGGCCCACGACATCCTTGACCCGGCCGGCGATCACTTTGACCTCGACGCCGGCGGCGGGATTGGCGGTCGGAATGCGCTCGGGGCCGAATTCCTGGTATTTCGGCGCCGTCATCTTCTCGCGCGCCGGGAGATTCAGCCAAAGCTGAAACCCCCGCATGCGCCCTTCCTGCTGCTCGGGCATCTCCGAGTGCACGAGGCCGCGCCCGGCGGTCATCCACTGCACGCTCCCGGGTACCAGCACCCCCTCGTTGCCGTGGTTATCGCGATGGCGCATGCGCCCATCGAGCATGTAGGTGACGGTCTCGAAGCCGCGGTGCGGATGGTCCGGAAAGCCCGCGATGTAGTCTTCGGCCTTGTCGGTACCGAACTCATCGAGCATCAGGAAGGGATCGAGATCGGGAAGCTGCGGCTGCCCGATGACTCGAGTGAGCTTGACGCCCGCGCCATCGGACGTCGGCATTCCCCGTACGACGCGGCGCACGGTACGTATGGCGAGCTCTGCACTCATGGTCAGAATTCCTCCGGATGCAATCGGTCTACTATCGGTGTATTCGCGCGCGTTTCAAGGCTCCTGGCGCGAGCGGTCAGGCCGCGAGCGAGTGCACCGTGGCAATGGCCGCGCGCGCTGCATCGAGGCTCGCCTCACGGTGCTGCGGCGAGATCGCGAGCCCTTCGGCGCGCACGAACCGCACGTCCGTGATGCCGAGAAAACCGAACAGGAACTTGAGATACGACTCCCCGAACTCCCCGCCATCGCCCGCGCGGCTCACGCCTCCACGTGCCAGCGCCACGATGACCTCCTTGCCGCCGGCAAGTCCCTCCGGTCCATTCGGCGTGTAGCGGAAGGTCCGGCCCGCGACCGAAATGCGATCGATCCAGGCCTTGAGCTGGGATGGAATCGAGAAGTTGTAGATCGGGGCCCCAATCACCAGCACGTCAGCGCCGAGGAACTGCTCGAGCGCAGCCGCATTGCGCGCGGCTTCGAGCGTATCCGGCTTCCCGAGCGAGAGGTGCGGCAGCGCTTCAGCCGCCAGGTCGAGATAACTCACCTCCGCGTCGGGGTGCGCGACTTTGAGGCTCGCGACGATCTCGCGCGTCAGCGCGCGGCTCGCCGAGCCATCGCCCAGAATGCTCGAATCGATGTGAAGGACTTTCATGGCTCATCTCCCGTTGCCTCTCGGCTTGGGAGAAAGCCTAATCCATAGAACGATAGTTGAGTATCTGGTCTGATCGGAACATATTGTTCCATAAATGGTGATAAATAGGAGTGCAGGGTGCAGCCTCTAGAGGGCTTCTACTACTTCACGCAGGTCGTCGATAAGGGCGGGTTCGCCAAGGCGGCGCGCGCCCTTGGGATTCCAAAGTCCCGTCTCTCCCGTCACGTCGCCGCGCTCGAGGCGCGCCTCGGGGTGCGTCTGGTCAACCGCTCGACGCGCCGCTTCGTCGTCACCGAGGTCGGGCACGAGGTCTTGAAGCACGCGACCGCCATGCTGGCAGAGGCGGATGCCGCGCTCGATGTGGTCGAGTTCGCGCGCGCCGAGCCTTGCGGAACGCTGCGGGCCAGCTGTCCCGTGGCGCTCGCGCAGTCCTCCCTCGCACCGATCCTGCCGGCCTTTCTCGAGCGCTATCCGGCGATCCGCCTCGAGTTGAACGTGAGTAATCGCCGCGTGGACGTGCTCGCCGAGAGCTTCGATGTGGCGCTGCGGGTGCGTACGAAGCCGACCGGTGAGGACGGACTCGTGATGAGGACGTTCCGCGAGGTGGACGAGTTCCTGGTCGCGGCCCCTAAATATCTCCGTGGCGCCAAGGCGCTCGCGGCTCCTGCGGACTTGAGCCAGCACACGACGCTCGACTATGCCGGAGAGTTCGACCGCCGCCCGTGGGAGCTCCTCGGCCCGGAAGGCGAGAGTGTTCGCATCGAGCACCAGCCGCGCATCGTCTGCCATGACTTCGTGGTGCTGCACGAAGCGACCCTCGCAGGCTTAGGAATCGCACGGCTCCCCGAGAGCGTCGTGCGGGCGGATCTCAAGAGCGAAGCACTGGTGCGAGTGCTGCCAACGTGGCGCAGTCCCCAGGGCATCGTCCATGTCGTCTTTCCGAGCCGACGCGGGATGCTGCCCGCGGTACGTGCTTTTATCGATTTCCTCGCCGAGCGGCTGCCGGCGACGCTTTAAGTTAATGCGCGGGAACGGCTGTAGAACGCGAACCGACAAGCGCGTTTCCCTGCAGGGGCGGTTCAGACTCGATTCAAGGCTTCCGGCTATGCTGAGCGCATCAATGGGAGCCGCGAGCGCCGGTCGATGAGCACGCACCGTGCAAGCACTTATCTGGCAGCCCTGACGCTTCTCGCCGTGGCTGCGGCGGGGGGCGCTTTGGCGCAAGAAGCGGACCCTCCCGGACGAGCAGCGCGGCTGGGATACCTCGAAGGGTCCGTGTCACTCGAGCCTGCGGGCCTTGATGAGTGGACCGCCGCCGAGCGCAATCGCCCGCTCACCACCGGCGATCGGCTCTGGACGGACCAGAACGCGGTGGCCGAGGTCGATCTCGGGGATTCCGTGATCCGGCTCGGCGGAATGACGGGATTCGCGTTCCTCAATCTCGAGGATAGCTTCGCACAGCTGCAGCTCACCGCCGGCGTCCTCATCGTGCGCGTGTGGGGCTCGGCGGGGGCGGCCAACAGCTACGAGATCGATACCCCGAACCTTGCGCTCTCACTGCAACAGCCTGGGGTCTACCGGGTGGAGGTCGATGAGCCGGGCGGTACTACGACCGTCAAGGTGAGCGAAGGACAAGCGCTCGCGATCGGCACCGACCAGTCGGTTCCCATCACGACCCAGCAAGTGATGACCTTTGCCGGCACGACGAGTCTTTCTTATAGCGCCGCCAATCTCGCGCCGCCCGACGACCTCGACAACTGGTCCGCGACACGCGACCGCCAGGTACAGGAGTCGACGTCCTCGCAGTACGTGGCCGACGAGATCCCCGGGAGCGATGCGCTCGATGACAACGGTCGCTGGATGCAGACCCCGGAATACGGCTTCGTGTGGATGCCCATCGTGATGGCGACGTCATGGGCTCCCTACCGCTTCGGACACTGGGTGTTCATCGCGCCCTGGGGCTGGACGTGGGTGGATGAGGCGCCCTGGGGTTACGCGCCTTTTCACTACGGCCGCTGGGCACAGCTCAGCGGGATGTGGTGCTGGATACCGGGACCACGTAATGCGCGGCCGGTGTATGCGCCGGCGCTCGTCGCGTGGACGGGGAGAGCCAGCGCGCCTGGGGGCAATGTCGGCTGGCTTCCCTTAGGTCCCCATGAGGTATATGCGCCAGCTTACGCGGTGAGCGCGGACTATCTGCGCAACGTCAATCTCTCCAACACGACGGTGAGTAGCACCCGCGCAATCACTGACGTCTATCAGAGGCGCGTGACCAACATTCACTATATGAACAGCACCGCGGCTGCGATCACCGCCGTACCGCAGAGCGTATTCACTTCGGCGCAGCGCGTGTCCGGTCATACCGTGCCGGTGAGCGCCGCAGCGCTCCCCGGGCTCACGGCCAACGCCGCGGCGCCCTCGATCGCGCCGGTCCGCCAGAGCGTCCTCGGATCGGGAGTGGGACTTAAGAGGCGTCCGCCCTCCATGATCGTCAATCGACCGGTGGTCGCGAACACGCCGCCGCCGCGCGCGCCCGCGCCCTTCGAGAAGCAGCTTGCGGCGATCCAGGCAAATGGCGGGCGGCCACTCGCCGCCTCGCAGCTCGCGCACCTCGGGCCCGGCACAACCACCGCGCAGGTGCGCCTGATCAATCCGAGAGGGATGCGGGCCGCTCCTCAGCCGCACGAACCGAGTCTCGGTGAGCGCGCTCGCTCACTCGCGACTCCGTCACTGCCGCCGGCGAGCGGCACTGCAACGACCACACGCAGGTTCACCAACAGTCCACCGGCGGCGCCGATGCCGCCGCCGCGCACCGACCGACCGCCCGGGGCCATGCAGGGCACGTTCTCAACCTATGATCCGGGACACTCCCCAGAGCATCCGGCAACCGAGCAGGCTTATCGAACGGAGACGGCGACGCCGCCGACGGAGAGGAGCCCGGTCCAAGTCGAGCGCGTCCCTCAAG
>DATGJR010000086.1:0-6195 GCA_035295065.1 Steroidobacteraceae bacterium | reverse complement strand
CCGGAGGTGGATCCGTTCGATTTCGTGCGCGCCATCGCCGTGGCGCGGGTCCTGATGCCGCGCGCGCACGTGCGGCTGTCGGCGGGGCGCGAGACCATGTCGGACGAGCTGCAGGCGCTGTGTCTCATCGCGGGCGCCAATTCGATCTTCTACGGCGAGAAGCTCCTCACCACCGGCAATCCCGATGTCGAGCGCGATCGGCAGCTCTTTGTCCGGCTCGGCGTGAGGGGCGAGCGCGCCGTGCACGAGGTCGCCGACCCGGGCGACGGCGCGCGCCATGAAGCGCACCGCGCACACGCTTGATGCGGCACTGAGGCAGCTCGAAGTCGCGCAGCTGCGGCGCGCGCGCCCCACCATCGAAGCCTTCCCCATGCCCGGCGACCGTGCGCTGGTGCGGGTGGGCGGCCGCACCCTCGTCGACTTCTCGAGCAACGACTATCTCGGGCTCGCGCGCCACCCCGCGCTCACGCAGGCGATGCGCGACAGCGCCACCCTCGCCGGCGCCGGCACGGGCGCCTCGCACCTGGTGAGCGGGCATGGCCTCGAGCATGAGCGGCTCGAGGAGGAGCTCGCCGCCTTCACGCAACGTGAGCGGGCGCTGCTCTTCTCGACAGGCTACATGGCCAATCTCGCCGTCATGAGCGCCCTCGCCGGACGGGGTGAGCGCGCGCTCCTCGACCGCCTGAGCCACGCCTCGCTCCTCGACGGAGCGCTGCTCGCGGGTGCGACGCTCAAGCGCTACCCCCACGCCGATGCCGTCGCGGCCGCAGAGCTGATCGATAAGCATCCCGAGCGCACGGCCGTCGTCGCCACCGACGGCCTCTTCAGCATGGACGGCGACCTGGCACCGCTCGGCGACTTGAGCCGCGCGGCGCGCGTGGCGCAGGCGTGGCTGGTGGTCGACGATGCGCACGGACTCGGCGTGCTCGGCGCCCACGGCCGCGGCACCCTCGAACTGCTCGAGCTCGGGAGCGATGATGTGCCGGTGCTCGTGGGTACGCTTGGCAAGGCCTTCGGTTCCTTCGGCGCCTTCGTGGCCGGCAAGGGCGAGCTGATCGAGTACCTCGTGCAGAAAGCGCGTCCCTACATCTATACGACCGCGCTCCCGCAGCCGGTGGCGGCGGCCAGCCGCGCGGCGCTCAAAGTCTCGCAAGCCGAGGGCTGGCGGCGTGAGCGCCTGAGAACTCTCATCGAGCGCTTTCGCTCGCACGCGCGGCAGATGCAGCTGCCGGTCGGCCCCTCGCACACGCCCATTCAACCAGTCGTGCTGGGGAGCGAGGCCGCGGTGCTCGAGGCGAGCCGGGAGCTCGAGAGCCGCGGCCTTTGGGTCGTGGCCATCCGCCCGCCGACCGTGCCCAGGGGGAGCGCGCGGCTGCGGGTGACGCTCTCGGCCGCCCACATCGAAGCTCAGGTCGATCAGCTGGTCGAGGCGCTCGCGGTCTGCTGTCGACGCCTCGCCGGAAAGCCTGCCGCGTGAGTGCGCTGAGCGCGCAGGTGTCCGGGCGCGGGCGGCGCGATCTCGTGCTGCTGCATGGCTGGGGCATGAATTCACGCATTTGGGATCCCCTCGCGGCGGCCCTCGAGCGTCGCTTCCGGCTGATCGCCATCGACCTGCCGGGGTACGGAGGGAGCGACTGGGACACAGGCACGCAGATGCCCGCGGCGCAGGCCTTCCGCATACACGAGACGCTCGCGCCGCTCACCACCCGCTACCACCTCCTCGGCTGGTCGCTCGGCGGCCAGTTCGCGCTCGATCTCGCCGCCGCCATGCCGGCCGGCATCGAGCGCCTGGTGCTGGTCGCGACGACGCCGCGCTTTCTCGCGACGCCCGGCTGGCGCTTCGGGGTAAAGCCCGCCGCTCTTGCCCGACTCGCCGCGGCGGTGCGCGCCGATCCAGAAGCGGCGGTGCGGTCGTTTCTGCGCCAGCAGGTGCGTGGCCTCGCGCCCCGCACCGCGGCCCGCACGTTCGCTGCCCTGGAGGCGGCGCTCGCCATCAACGGCGCGGCGAGCGCACAGGCGCTCGAGTGGGGACTGACACGTCTCGCGGAAGCGGACCTGCGGCCCGCCCTCTCACAGGTGAAGAAACCGACGCTGGTGCTCGCCGGCCAGCTCGACCGCATTACCCCGGCCGCCGCCTCGCGCGCGCTCGCCCGGGCACTGCCGAAAGCCTCCTTCCACCAGCTGCGCGGCGCCGGCCACGTGCCGTTTCTCTCGCACCGCGAGCAATTCGTGACGCTGCTGCGCGAGTTTCTGCGTGGCTGAGCCGGGGGATACCTTTCGGCTCGACCGTCCGCGGCTGCGCGCCGCATTCGACCGGGCGAGCGAGAGCTATGAGGCGGCGGCGCGGCTGCAGGCGGAGGTCGCCGCGGAGCTCCTGACGCGCCTCGATGCCTTCGACTTCTCACCCGGGATCGTGCTCGACCTCGGAGCCGGCACCGGACGGGTGACGCGCGAGCTGAAACGCCGCTACCCGCGCGCGCTCGTCATCGCGCTCGACCTCGCGCCGGGAATGCTGCGCGCGGCACGGCGCAATCAGCCCATGTGGCGGCGCTTCGCGCGCGTCTGCGCAGATGCGCTGCGCCTGCCGCTCAGGAGCGCCAGCGTCGACATCGTCTTCTCGAGCCTCATGCTGCAGTGGTGCGAGCCGCTCGATGCCGCGCTCGCCGAGGTGCGTCGCGTGCTGCGCCCGGACGGCCACTTCGCCTTCAGCACCTTCGGTCCCGACACCCTGCAGGAGTTGCGGGCCGCGTGGGCCGCGGTCGACGCTCACACGCACGTCAATCGCTTCATCGACGTGCAGGGCGTCGGGCAGAGCCTCACTCACGCCGGCCTCGCCGAGCCGGTGCTCGATGTGGACCGGATCGAGATCGGTTATCCCGACACGCTCACTCTGATGCGCGATCTCAAGGCCATCGGCGCACACAACGCCACCGCGGGGCGGCCGCGCACGCTTCTCGGGCGCGGGCGGCTCGAGCGTATGAGCGCAGCCTATGAGGCTTTCCGCCGCGGCACGCAGCTGCCGGCGACCTACGAGGTGATTTACGGGGCGAGTTGGGGCGCTGCGGGCCGCCCGACAGGGGCCACACCCGCCCGCGAGGTGCACGTCGCTCTGAGCGACGTGCGCCGCAGGACCCATCATCAATGAGTGCGCGGGGCCTCTTCGTCACCGGGACAGACACGGGGATCGGCAAGACCGTGGTCGCATGCGCGCTCGTGCGCGCCTTCCTCGCCCGCGGCGAGCGCGTCGCGGTCATGAAGCCGATTGCATCGGGAGCGATGCGCACGGCAGACGGTTTGCGCAACGAGGACGCTCTGTCGCTGATTGAGGCCACGGGAAGGCCGCTACGATACGACTTAGTGAACCCTTTTTGCTTCGAGGCTGCCATTTCTCCGCATATCGCGTCAGATGACTGCAAGATCGCGATAAATATCCGCACGATTTTGGACGCATTCGAGGCCTTGGCGGTTGACTGCGACCGGCTCGTGGTCGAGGGGGCGGGGGGCTGGCTCGCACCCGTGAGCCGAGGGGAGAGCATGGCGGACCTCGCGCGCGCACTCGACGTGCCGGTCGTGATGGTGGTGGGGCTGCGCCTCGGGTGCCTCAACCACGCGCAGCTGACCAGGCAGGCCATCGGGGCTTGCGGCGCGCGCTTCGCCGGCTGGATCGCCAATCGTCTCGGACCGCCGATGGAGCGCGAGGCGGAAAACCTCGCGACGCTCGAGGAGCGGCTGGGCGAGCCGCCGCTCGCACTCGTGCCTTTCTGCACCGGGCGCCCGCTCATTCTCGAAGCGGCTGCGGCCCAGCTCGCTCACGGGTAGCTGAAGCCGCTACCATCCCTTGCGGCATGGACGTTCCGTCGCAGCGCATCGAAATCCGGCCCAATTGCTCCCTTTCCGTGCGTGGCGCGCGCTGTTTCTTCGCGGGCGTCTGCGTCGTGCCGCTCGGCCTCGGCACCGTGTTCGCGGTCAAGGGTTTCTGGCCGATCCTGCCGTTTGCGGGCCTGGAGATGGCGTTGCTCGCCTGGGCGCTGGGCGTCGCGCTCGAGCGGCGCTTCCATTCCCAGACCATCACGGTCAGCGAGGCCGACGTCAGCATCGAATCCCGGGCACGGGGACGGAGCGATCGGGTCGTGTTCCCGAGGCATTGGGCGCAGGTTAAACTGCGCCGCCCCGCCGCAAGCCTGCACCCGAGCCGGCTCACGATAGAGTCGCACGGACGCCAATGCGAGCTGGGCAGCTTTCTGACCGAAGAGGAGCGGCTCGGGCTGGCCCTGCGCCTGAAACGTCTCATCGGCCGCGTCGACGAGTCGCCCTCCTGGACTTGAGGCGCGGCCCGCAGGTCGGGGGGTCGCTTCTGGATTTTCGTGACGCGCCCAACGCCGACAAGGGCGCGCTGTAAGGCACAGGAATGACGATCAGAAAAACGCTCGCCCGATCCGCCCTGCTCGCCGTTGCGGCAGTCCTGAGCCTGCCCGCCTGGGCTGAGTCCGGCTGGGCGCAGCTGAATCTCCCGCAGGGGGTCACCGACATCAGCCGCAAGATCTACGGCCTGCACATGCTGGTGTTCTGGATCTGCGTCGGCATCGGGGTGGTGGTGTTCGGCGTCATGATCTGGTCGCTGATCGCCTTCCGTAAGTCGAAGGGCGCCGTGCCCGACACGACCATGGTGCACAACACCGGGGTCGAGGTCGCCTGGACCATCGTGCCGGTGATCATCCTCATCGTCATGGCGGTGCCCGCCGCGCGCACGCTGATCGAGATCGAAGACACGACCAGGACCGGGCTCACCATCAAGGTCACCGGCTTTCAATGGGGATGGCAGTACGACTACCTCGATGACGGGGTCATGTACTTCTCACACCTCGACCGCGCCAGCGATGCGGCCCGCGAGCTCGGCTCGGGCATCGACCCAAGGACGATTCCCTTCTACCTCTGGAACGTCGATCACCCGATGGTGGTGCCGAACGGCGTCAAGGTGCGCCTCCTCATCACCGGCGCGGACGTCATCCACTCGTGGTGGGTGAAGGATCTCGGCGTCAAGAAGGATGCCATTCCAGGGTTCATCAACGAGGCCTGGTTCAAGGTCGACGACGGCTGGACGGGGATGCTGCGCGGCAACTGCGCCGAGCTTTGCGGCCGCGATCACGGCTTCATGCCGATCGTGGTCGATGTGCGCTCGAAGGAGGACTTCGAGAACTGGCTGAAGAATACGGCCACCGGTCAGAAGCAGGCGGCCGCCCCCGCAGCTCCCGCTGACACCGCCGCCGCCGCTCCCGCAGCCTCGGGCTGACCCTCCTGAAGCAGGAATCCAACACCATGGCCGACTCTCACGCCCACGCCGCCCACCACGACGATCACGACCACAAGCCCCACGGCTGGCGTCGCTGGGTATTCGCGACCAACCACAAAGACATCGGCACGATGTATCTGATCCTCTCGGGCACGATGTTCTTCATCGGCGGACTCGCCGCGATGGGCATCCGCGCCGAGCTCTTCAGCCCGGGCCTGCAGTTCTTCGACCCGCAGTTCTTCAATTCGCTCACCACGATGCACGGGCTCATCATGATCTTCGGGGCGATCATGCCGGCGTTCGTCGGGCTCGCGAACTGGATGATCCCAATGCAGGTCGGCGCGCCCGACATGGCGTTGCCCCGGCTCAACAACTTCAGCTTCTGGATCCTGCCCTTCGCCTTTACGCTCCTGATCGCCTCGTTCTTCGTGCCGGGCGGGGCCCCGGCGGGCGGCTGGACCATGTACCCGCCGCTCACCGAGCAGACCGGGGATGCGCTGCCGATGCTGGTCTTCGCGGTCCACCTGATGGGCATGTCCTCGATCCTCGGCGCCATCAACATCATCGTGACCATCATGAACATGCGGGCGCCGGGCATGACGCTGCTGCGGATGCCGCTGTTCGTATGGTCGTGGCTGATCACCGCCTACCTGCTGATCGCGGTGATGCCGGTGCTCGCGGGCGCGGTGACGATGCTCCTCACCGATCACTTCTTCGGCACCAGCTTCTTCACCGCCGCCGGCGGCGGCGACCCGGTGATGTTTCAGCACATCTTCTGGTTCTTCGGGCACCCCGAGGTCTACATCATGATCCTGCCGGCCTTCGGCATCGTCTCGGAGATCATCCCGACCTTCTCGAGGAAACCGCTGTTCGGCTACGAGGCGATGGTCTACGCGATCGCCTCG
>DATGJR010000085.1:0-7169 GCA_035295065.1 Steroidobacteraceae bacterium | reverse complement strand
GCTCGCCGCCAGCGGCGATCTGCTGCACCTCGGGCCCACCGGCACCAACGTCGGGGATCTCGTCATTGGCCTCAAACTCACTCGTGAGGAGGCAGCCCGGCTTCCCGCGCCGCCTCGTAGCGGGGCGCCCGCGCGCATGCTCTAATCGCGAGCGCATGCGGGTTCTGCTGGTAGAAGAAGACGCGCGACGCTGCGCGCAGATCCGCCGCCGGCTCGCTTCCTGGCGGCCGCACGCGCGGCTCACCGTTCACAGCCCCCTGTCGCAGGGGGAGCTCGCGCCGGAGTTTCTCGCACAGGGGTATGACGCGGTGCTGCTGGCCGAGCAGTGGCCGGGCGGCGGGGGCCTCGAGTGGGCGCGCGAGCTCACCGGGCGTACGGGCTTTGCGCCGATCGTGCTGCTGCGCGATGGCGCCACCATCGCCACGAGCGAGACGGAAGCGCTCGGCGCCTGGACGCTCAAGAGCGATGAGCTCGAGGGCGAGGAGTTCACCCGGGTGCTCACCGCGGCCGAGCAGCGTCAGGCCTATGCGCGCGCCGTGTGGCGCACGAGCCCGGCGGGGCGCGACGCCCAGCGGTTTGGCGATGCCTTCATTCGCGGCTATCGCCGTATCCGTCGGCTCGCCGCCGGCCCCCTGACCGATCTCTATGTCGGCGAGAGCGAGCGCGCCGGCATGCTGGTGGCGCTCAAAGTGGCGCGCGACCGGCAGGAGGAGGGCGGCCCGATCGACATCTTCAAGCGCTTCCTCCAGGAGTACGAGATCGCGCAGCGCATCGGGGGACCCGGCGCGGTGCAGCTCTTCGATCTTGGAGTGAGCGATGAGCACGCGTGGCTCGTCATGGAGTACTTCCCGCTGGGGGACCTGCGCCGTCGGCTGCGCGCCGGCCTCACCCCGCGCGAGGCGCTGCGCTATGCGATCGCGGTGGCGCGCGCGCTCGCGAACGTGCACGCCGCCGGGGTGCTGCATCGCGACCTCAAGCCCGGTAACGTCATGCTGCGCGCCGATGGCAGCATCGCGCTCATCGACTTCGGTCTCTCCAAGGACACGGCGCTGACTGCGGACGTGACCGACAGCGGCACCATCTTCGGCACACCGCATTACATGAGCCCCGAGCAGGGGCACGCCGAGCCGATCGATGCGCGCAGCGATCTCTACAGCCTGGGCGTCATGCTCTTCGAGATGCTGACGGGCGAGAAGCCGTACCGCGCCGACAATCCCATGGCCATCGTCTACAAGCACCGCAAGGAGCCCCTGCCGCGGCTGCCCGAGCGGCTCGCGGCGCTGCAGCCGCTGCTCGAGCGGCTGCTCGCCAAATCGCCCGCGGACCGTTTCGCGGATGCGCACGCGGCGGCTGATGCGCTCAGCCGGGCGCTCGATGCCTGGCTCGCGCAGCGAGCGCTCGCATGAAGGGAGCCGCGGGTGCGGTCACGGAGGCCGGGGACTGCACTGCGATCTTAAGTGCCGCAACGCCCCCCGAGTGGGTCGAGGCGGCTGTTGCGCGCCTGCCTGAGCTCCTCGTCGATCACGCCAACTGCGAGAAGAAGGCGGCCTCCAGCGCCATGGCACTGATCTTCGCTTACCCCGAGGACACCGCGCTCACCCTCGCGCTCTCGCGCCTGGCGCGCGAGGAGCTGCGCCACTACGAGCAGGTGCAGCGCGCGATGCGGCAGCTCGAGGTTCCCCCGCTGCGCCAGCGCCCCGGCCGCTACGCACAGGAGCTGCGACGCCAATTGCGCAGCGCAAACCCGGGGAGAAAGCTCGATCTGCTGCTCACCGCGGCGCTCATCGAGGCGCGCTCGGCCGAGCGGTTCGGACTCCTCGTGAGCCGCGTGCCGCCGCCGCTGCGCGAGCTCTACGGGCAGCTCGCCGTGTCCGAGGCGCGCCACTTCGAGCTCTATCTCGGATTTGCGCGCGGCTGCGCACCGGAATGGCGCTCGCGTCTCGCGATCCTGGCGGCGCGCGAAGCGGACCTCGCGACCTTGCCGGACGTGGAGCTGCGCTTTCACTCCGGGCCGCCGGCCGCGACGGCGTCCTAACATTTGCTTACAACACCGCCCGCGGGCACCAAATTCCCGCGCCGGTGTCTCAAAGCGCCGGTATCCTCGATTTTCCGGCACGAGAAGCGCGATGAATGAACGCCCCCACCTGCTGATCGTCGACGACGACCGCGAGATCCGCGGCCTGCTGGCGCAGTACCTGGAGAAGCACGAATTTCGCACGACGGCGGTTCCCGACGGCCGGGAGATGCGCCGCGTGCTCGAGCGCTCGCACGTGGACCTGCTGGTGCTCGATCTGATGCTGCCGGGAGAGGACGGCCTGTCCCTGTGTCGCGAGCTCCGCGGGCGCTCGCAGATGCCCATCATCATGCTCACCGCCCGCGGCGAGGATGTGGACCGGATCGTGGGACTGGAGCTCGGGGCCGACGACTACGTGGCCAAGCCCTTCAATCCGCGCGAGCTTCTCGGACGGATCAAGGCGGTCCTCAGGCGCAGCGTCCACGCCCCGCGCGATCCGAATCCCGAGCAGGTGCGGCGCTTTCGCTTCGGAGGCTGGCAGCTCGACACGGTGACGCGCACGCTGACCGATGCGGCCGGCACGGACGCAGCGCTGAGCGGCGCAGAATATCGGCTGCTGGCGGTGCTATTGGCGGCGGGCAACCGTGTGCTCAACCGCGCGCAGCTGACCGAGCTCCTGCGCGGGCGCGACGCCGACCCCTTCGACCGCAGCATCGACGTGCGCATCAGCCGGCTGCGGCAGATTCTCGGTGACGATGCCCGCGCTCCGCAGATCATCAAGACCGTCTACGGCGAGGGCTATGTCATCGGCGTCGGCGTCGAAAGCGAGTGAGCGCTCGCGGCGGCTGCGGCTGTGGCCGCAGTCGCTGTTCGGGAGGCTGATCGCCGCCTCCGTGGCGGCGGTGCTCATCGCCCAGGTCGTGGGACTCGTGCTCATCGCCCAGGAGCGTGAGCGCTTCGTCATGCAGGGGAGCGTGCGCGAATGGTCGCGGCGCATCGCCGAAACGATGGCCATGCTCGAGCCGCTGAGTGCCGGCGAGCGTGCCGCCGCACTCGAGCACATGTCCGCGCCACCCGGACCCCATCAGGGAAGCGGTGATTCGCCCCACGGCATGCCGCACGGCATGCCGCACGGCCTGACGCGCGGGGTATCCGAGCGGATGCGTCCGTTCCTGCGGCTGCCGCTGCTCGGAGACTTCGAGGAGGCGCTGCGGGAGCAGCTGCGGGCCTCCCTCGGGCCGGTCTACGGCGTGACGGTCGAGCGCACGCCCGAGCCCGCGCGGCCGGCGATCCTCCTGCCGGCGCCCTTCTACGAGGCGCACGAGCTGGCCGCCCACCAGGGGAGCGCTCTGCGCTACGACGTGACCGTGCGCTTTCCCGCAGGCGATGCCGCGCTGTTTCGCGTCGTGCGGATGCCGGGCGGTGCGCCGCTCCCGCGCAACCTCCTGATCAACCTCACGCTGCTCCTCGTCATCCTGGTGCTGGCGCTGTACGTCACGGCCCGCAACATCACCCGGCCGCTGTCGGCGCTCGCGCAGGCCGCCGACCGGGTGGGACGCGACGTGCGGCCGGAGCTCCTGCCCGAGCGCGGCGCGCGCGAGCTGCGCGATGCGGCGCGCGCTTTCAACACGATGCAGGATCGCCTGCGCCGCTACCTCGACAGCCGCAGCCGGGTGCTGGCGGCGATCTCCCACGATCTGAAGACCCCGCTCACCCGGCTGCGCCTGCAGGTCGAGACGCTCGACAATCCGCCGCTCCAGGAGCGCATCGGCAGGCAGCTCGATGAGATGGAGGCGATGGTGCGCGAGGCGCTGGCGCTGTTTCGCGGGCTGGACGACGGTGAGCCTCCCGTGCCGGTCGACCTCAATGCGCTGCTCGCTGAGGTCAGGGAGCAGTTCACCGAGATGGGTGCGCAGGTCGGGTTGAGTGGGCGAGCGGTCGCACCCGTCACCGGCAAGCCCCAGGCGCTCAAACGCTGTCTCACCAACCTCATCGCCAACGCGCTCAATTTCGGCGGCCGCGCGCAGCTGCTCGTGGAGGACGATGCAGAGCTCGTCATTCGCGTGCGGGATGCGGGGCCCGGGCTTCCCGAGGCGGAGCTCGAGCGCGTGTTCGAGCCTTTCTACCGGCTCGAATCCTCGCGCAACCGCGACAGCGGAGGCACGGGCCTGGGACTCACCATCGCACGTGACATTGCCCAGGCCCACGGCGGCACGCTGACGCTCGCCAACCTGCCGGGAGGCGGGCTCGAGGCGACACTGAGACTGCCGCGACGCGTGGGCTGACAATCCTTCACTATTGCTCACGGGCGCTGCCGCGGCGCTCGCCTACCCTGAAGCTCTCAAGCACTGAAATCACGCGCGACGCGTGAGGAGACGAGTCATGAAAGTGTTGACGAAGGCTTCGATGGTGGCGCTGCTCGCGCTGTGCGCGGCAGCCGCATTTGCGCAGGGAGCGGCTTCCGGCCCCGGCGCCCGCCACATGGAAAATCTCGCGATCCTGCTCGACCTCAGCGATGCCCAGAAGCCCCAGGTGCAAAGCATCCTGCAGGGCGCCCACACCCAGATGCGGCAGCTGTTCCAGCAGTCAACGGCCAACGGCGGCAAGCCCGATTTCCAGGCGATGCACGCCGCGCACCAGCAGATCCAGCAGGACACGCTGCAGAAGCTGTCCGCGGTGCTCTCCCCCGCACAGCTGAAGAAGTTCCAGGCGCTCGAGCAGATGCACGCCCACGGCTTTGCGCACCACGGCGCCAATCAGGGTGCACCGCCCCCCATGAGCAATTGAATCCAACCGGAAGAATCAACGCGGCAGCTCACGCAACTCGTAACTTCCCCGCTCGCCGCACAGGTAGCTCCCCTGCTCGTACCACGCGCCCAGCACGATGCGCTGGGCCGGCGCCCCGTCGACCTCGCCGTCGTGGACGCCCGGGCGGTGGGTATGGCCGTGGATCATGCGGTGCGCCCGCGCCGCGCGAAAGGCGCGAGTCACGGCGGATGCGTTCACGTCCATGATGGTGGGTATGGCGCGCGAGGTATGGGCGCGGCTGCCCGCGCGCCCCTCATCCGCCAGCAGCTCACGTGTGGCGAGCGGCAGGGCAAGAAAGCGCCGCTGGCGGGCAGGGTCACGCACGAAGGTGCGCAGCTCCTGATAGGAGTAGTCGTCGGTGCACAGCGCATCGCCGTGGGTGAGCAGCACCCGCTCGCCGTCGAGCTCAGCGACCACAGGGTCGGCCAGCAGGCGGCAACCGCTGCGCGCCGCAAAGCCAGGTCCGAGGAGGAAATCGCGATTGCCGTGCATCACGAAGCACGGCACGCCGCCGCCGGTGAGAGCGGCCAGGCCCGCGCACACGCGCTGCGCTGCGCTGCTGCGGTCATCGTCGCCGACCCAGAACTCGAACAGGTCGCCGAGAATGTAGAGGGCCTCGGCGCGCGCCGCCTGGTTTGCCAGGAACTCGATGAACTGATCGATCGCGGCCGGAGCGTCCGCTCCCAGGTGCAGGTCCGAGACGAACAGGCGCGTCATCGGCGCTCGCGGCGCGGCTACTTGGGCGAGAGGATCTTCGGCTCGGGCGGCGCTGCCGGGGTCGGTGCCGCCGGGGCTACCGCCCCCGGCGCACTCGCCGCCACGATCGTGGCGCTCTCGATGATGACGGGCTTGAGAGGCGCGTCCTGCTTGAAGGGCCCGATACTGCCCGTGGGAACCTCGCCGATCCGGTCGATCACATCCATCCCCTGCACCACACGGCCGAACACCGCATAGCCCCAGCGCGTCGGCACCGGATCGAGGTCGGGGTTGTCGACCAGGTTGATATAGAACTCGGCATTGCCCGAGTGCGGCTCGGGCGTGCGCGCGAGACCCACGGTGCCACGCTTGTTCTGCAGCCCGTTGCCCGCCTCGTTGACGATATTCTCGTGGGTGGGTTTGAGCTTCATGGTGCTGGCCTCGTGGCCGCCCCCCTGGATGACGAAATTCGGCACTACCCGATGGATCAGTGTGTTGGTGTAGAAGCCCTCGCGCACGTACCGCAGGAAGTTGGCAACCGTGAGCGGCGCGCGGTCGGCGCGCACCTCGATGACGAACTCGCCCATGTTGGTGACCACGCGCACCTGGGTGGGCGCCTCATCGGCGCGCGCACACACTAAAGCGAGCGGCAGCGCGAGGAGCAGCAGCGCGGCGGCGCCAAGGGGTGCGCGGGACTTGAGGGGCATCGGATCCTCCGGCAGTAAGCGGACGCGGCGGCGAATTCTAAGCCGCGGCGGGCGCTGAGCGACAGCGCCGCGCGCTGCGGCTTTGACCTTTTTGCGCCCGGCGGGTTTCCCGTAACATGGCATCAATGAGCCCGCCGGTCACTCGCTTCGCTCCCAGCCCCACCGGCGAGCTGCACCTGGGGAATGTGCGCACCGCGCTCTTCAATCTGCTGCTGGCGCGCCATGGCGGTGGCCGCTTTCTGCTGCGGATCGAAGACACCGACGCGCAGCGCAGCCTCGAGGCTCACACTCAGTCGCTCCTCGAGGAGCTGCGCTGGCTCGGCATCGAATGGGACGCCGGTCCCGACCGCGAGGATGCTCTCGGTCCCTACCGCCAGTCGCAGCGAACCGCGCACTACGCGGCCTATTTCGCGCAGCTCGAGAAGCGGGGAGCCGTGTACTCGTGCTTCTGCACGCCGCTCGAGCTCGAGGCCTCGCGCCGTGCACAGCTCGCCGCCGGTCGCCCGCCGCGCTATGCCGGCACCTGCCGCGAGCTCTCGGCCGCCGAGCGCGCCCGGCGCGCCGCGCAGGGGGTGGCGCCGACGCTGCGCTTTCGCGTACCCGCCGGGGTGCAGGTCACCTTCGAGGATCTGGTACACGGGCCGCAGAGCTTCGCCACCGACGATATCGGCGATTTCGTGGTGCGGCGCGCGGATGGCTCGGCCGCCTTCTTCTTCTCCAACGCGGTGGACGATGCCGCCATGGGCGTGACGCTGGTGCTGCGCGGTGAGGACCACCTCGCCAATACGCCGCGGCAGCTCCTGCTGCTCGAGGCTCTCGGCCTCGCGCCCCCTGCCTACGGCCACCTGGCGCTGCTCCTCGGCGCCGATGGGGCGCCGCTCTCCAAGCGCCACGGCGCGGCGAGCGTGCGCGAGTTCCGCGAGCGCGGTTTCCTGCCTCAGGCG
>DATGJR010000084.1:0-44220 GCA_035295065.1 Steroidobacteraceae bacterium | reverse complement strand
GCAGCGCGATCGTCGGGTAGCAGCCCCCGGAGATCGCAGTGAAGGAGGCGACGTTGGTCGCGGTGCTGTTGGCGGTGTAGGAATCGCCCGCCGAGCGCGAACGGTTCATTTCGTAGCTATAGAAGGCGCTGAAGGCGAGATTGCCGCTCGGGCTGTAGGCGGCGTCGAGGGTCGCCGCCAGGTCACGCGTGCGATACAGACCGTAGGCGGTGTCGTAGTAGTCGTCGTCGCGATAATCGACCAGTCCCTGGAGGTTGATCTGCTCGGTCATCTCGAAGTCGACGTCGGCGCGCGCCTGGTTGCGCTTACGCGGCGCCTCGTAGTAGCGCAGCATGCCGAGCAGCTCGCTGATGCGGTTCTGGTTCTGATATTCCGCGTTGGCAAGGGCGTTGTTGCTCGGGAAGAAAATGGCTGCGTTGCCGGTCAGCGGGGTCGTCGGCAGGCCGGCGACCGGACCGTAGCCCGTCAGACCGTTCTGCAGCATGTACTCGTAGGCCGACAGCGTCGCTCCGGTGGGCACCACGTTCGCCATCGGCACGTAGGCGAGGAACGCCTGCTCGGAATAGCCGTTGGCGGTGCGATCGCCGTAGCTGTAGTTCAGGCGTGCATTCAGGCGGCTGAAGAAATCGCCGCGCCATTCGATGGTGCCGATGTTCTCCTTGGTCGCATAGACATCCTCGCAGCTGTACCAGTCACCGTCGCACCAGCGATTGAGCTGCTGATACTCATAGCCGAGCTTGAGCGACTCCTGCGGTATGAAGTGCCATTGTCCGTCGGCATCGATCTGGCTCACCTTGCGGCTGAACGGCAGGTTCTCGTTGATGTTCACGTTGCTGCCGAGGGAGGCTGCCGGCACCCCGAGCGCTGCGGCGAAGGGCGCCATGATCGTGCCGGCGGCCGCGGAGTTGTTGTCGTAGAAGCCGTAGATGTTGACCGGCGTCTCGTTGCGGCGTTCGTCGAATTTATAAGCGAGATCGAGCGACAGCGTCTTCAGCGGGCGGCTGGAGATCTTGAGATTGGCCGCTTCATCGACGACCAGGGCGGCGGGCGAGGGCATCGCGAGCAGCGGCACCTGGGCGGCGTCGTACTGATACGCCTCGTCCTGGGTCATGCGGCTGTAGGAGCCGAACGCCACCACGCGCGTCGTCTCCCAGAAGGTGCGACCGGCGGTCGCGGTCAGCTGGTGCATCTGGTTGTCGGGCGCCTCGCTCATCGTCATGGTCTTGGTGGGATCCGCCCACTCGGTCCAGCGCAGGTAGGCAAAATTGTTGTGGAACAGGGAGGCGTTGTAGTCGACCTGGAAGAAGTCCTGCGATGAGCGCCGGCCGAGCGACAGATTGATCTGGTCGGTCCGATAATCGATCGGATTCGGCAGCGTCGCCGCGACCTCGCCAGTGGCCTGCGTCACGGTGCTCTGGGCCTGGGTGCCCTGTTTGGTCTCGTGCTGCGCCGTGGCGCTCAGCTGCCACTTGGAGGTGAGCAGCAGACTCGCGCCGAGCTCGTAGCGGTTGCGCGTCGTGTAGAGATCGTACGCCGAGAAGGACGGCAGGTCGGCGGCCTGGATCGCCGCAGCCGTCGCCAGCTGCGCGGCGGTCGGCACGCGCAGTGCTCCGCCCACCAGTGCGTCGGCCGAAGTCACCTGGCTCGACAATCCCCGGGCATTGGCCGCGGCCGCGCTGTTGGCGGGCACCACCGGCACCAGCCACGAGGAGGGGAGCGTCAGCACGTTGCCGCCCAGGCCGAGGTAGGGGGTGTTGTACGAATCCCAGACGTTATGCCGGATCTCGTCGTACTTGAAGTTCAGGCGGAACCGCCCCTGCACCCCGTAGTCGGCGTCGGCGCTGCGCGCCGCGGTGCCGAGGTCGGTCGCGTTCAGGTGCCAGCGTGTGGCATCGCCGCTGTCGTAGGCGCCGCCGCCCGCGAGGTGGAAGTTGGCGATGCCGAAGGGCCCATGATCCTCGAGCCCGTTGTACTCACCGAACTTGTAGGAGCCGAAGCTGGTGCCGCCGAGGCCGAGCTCGACTGAGTCCTGCGGGGTCGTCAGCTCCTCCTTGGTGGGGTTTGCTTCATCGGCACCCGCCGCGCCGCACAGCATCGCGAGCGCCGGCAGACTCCCGAGCAGAAGGTTGGTTTTACGCTTCATGACCTGTCTCCTGGTCCCTGACCTGGCGCCTAGCGCTGGAACTTCGAGCCCGCGGGGCTGTTGGAACCGTGGATGAGGATGTGGCAGTTGAGGCACGCCCGGGCGACCAGCTGCGCGCGCGGGCTGATGCTGCCGAGCGGCAAGGCACCGTTCACGGTCGTGGCGTTGCCGCCCGCCAGGTTTGCGCCGCTATTGATGGCCGCGGCGTGGTCGCCGCTATGGCACGACTGACACAGGTACGGCACGCGCACCTTGAGCAGCGGTGTGATGGTCGAGCCGTGGGGGGTGTGGCAGTTGGTGCATTCGTCGGTGACCGGCGCGTGCTCCCACAGGAACGGGCCGCGCTTCTCCGCGTGGCAGGTGTAGCAGGTCTCGTTGACCGAGTTCTTGACGAGGTTGTGCGGGCCAGTCGAGCCGTGCGGGTTGTGACAGTCGGTGCAGCCCATGCGGCCGGCATCGAGCGGGTGCGTGGAGATCAGGTGCGTCTGCGCCCGCTGCGTCTTGTGGCACTCGAAGCAGACTTCGGGTTGCGTCGTCTTGTGCAGGACCGGATCCGAGCTCACGTGGATGCGATGGCAACCGGCGCAGGGGATGTTCTGCTGCTCATGGGCGCTGCCGCCCCACATGGCGCGCTTGCCGCCCTGATGGCAGGTGAGGCACTGCTGCATCTGCGCCTGGGGCGGGCTCTTGGCCTCGAGCCCGAAGGTCACATCAGGCAGTGTGCGATGCGCGGAGGTGCCGCCGATGTTCTTCTGATGCGCCAGGCTCTCGCCGTGGCAGCTCTGGCAGCCGGGCGTGCGGGCGTCGGCCTTTACGCCATGACGCGTCTTATAGATCGACAGTATCGGTTTGGCTTCCCCTTCGTCGTGGCAGCGGGTGCACGCCTCATCTCCCGTGAGCGTGCGGTCCGCTGTCGGGGTGTCGGCACGGGCCACGCCGGCCAGGGCAAGCATGCCCAGCGCCGCGCACGGGAGGATTCTTGCCAACATTCTCATGACGCGTCTCCGGGGAGCCGACCGATGAGGAATGGGGCGTCACGACGGCAAGCTCGCCGCCGTGGTTCGTCCTCATTCGTCGTCTCCTTGGTATTCCTTGGGCAGCAGGTGCGCGATGCCCTTGTGACAGTCGATACAGGTCTTGCCTTCCTTCTGAGCTTCGGCGTGGTTGCGCTGCGCCGCGGGTCGCTGCTTGCCTGCTGCCATGGCCGCGAAGCTGTGGCAATTGCGGCATTCGCGCGAGTCCGTCGACTTCATGGTGTTCCACTCGTTCTGCGCCAGGGCCATGCGCCGCGCCTCGAATTTCTCCTTGGTGTCGATGTCACCGGTGATCTTTCCCCACACCTCGCCGCTGGCCTTGAGCTTGCGGATCACCATGTGGGTCCAGTCGCGCGGCACGTGACAGTCGGGGCAGATGGCGCGCACGCCGGTGCGGTTCTGGTAATGGATCGTGGTCTTGTATTCCTGGAACACGGTGTCGCGCATCTCGTGGCAGCTGGTGCAGAAGGCCAGCGAGTTGGTGGCCTCGAGCGCGGTGTTGAAACCGCCCCAGAAGAGCACGCCGACGATGGCTCCGAGGAGGAGCAATGCCCCGGTGAGGAAGCTGGGCCTGCGGACTGCGGCCAGTACTTGCCGCAGCCGCGCGCGGGTGGTGTTGGCTTCAGGCACGTCAGGTCTCACTGCAGCGACAGGATCCAATCCACCAGGTTTTTGATCTCCTTGGGATCGGTGGACTTGACGATCGCATGGTCTTCCTCGTGACCGTCTTCGAACTTGACCTTCTCTCCCGAGGTGACGTGTTTGATGAGCTTGGCCTCGGCATCCGGATTGCCGCGATACTTGGCGGCGACGTCACGCCACGCCGGACCTTCCTTCTTCTTCTCCACCGAGTGGCACTTGAAACAGTTGCTCTGGCGGGCGAGTCCGCGCGCCGCCGCTTCGTCCGCGGCCTGTGCGCTGCCGAGGGACGCGAGCAGCAAGGTGCCTGCGATCAGGATGGCGCTCGAGAGCTGCGTGGCTGTCTTCACGGGGCTTTCCTTTCAAACACGGTCTGCCGTTTCGGGCCGGCAGAGTAGCGGGGCTGTCAAGACGCCGGAATACGTTGTTTCCACCTGTGTGAATCCGGTTGCCGCGCTGTTGCGGGCGCGCCCTAGGGACAAGCACGGATATCGATGGAAATAACGGCGGCGTAGAAGTACCCGAAAGCCAACTCGGCCACGCGGTCGAGACGCGGTTCAGAGGAACGACCATGAGAGCATTTGCTTATGCAGCCCTGACGGTGGTGAGCACCGCGCTTTGCGGTGCCGCCGTCGCCGCCGATCCCGCGGCCTCGACGACCCAGCAGACTGCCGAGACACTCGCGAGCACCAAGTGCGCCACGTGCCATGGCGCCGGCGGCCGCAGCACCGTGTCCCCATTCCCGAATCTCGCGGCGCAGACCGCTCCGTATCTGGAGGCTCAACTCAAGGCTTTCCGCGATCAAAGGCGGGCGGACCCCGATGCGCAGGCTTACATGTGGGGCCTCGCCTCCCCGCTGAGCGATGCGACGATCAGTGGGTTGGCGAGTTACTACGCCGCGCAGCGTCCCTCGCGCGGACAAGTCGGCAATTCGAAACTCCTCGCCAAGGGCAAGCAGATCTTCGAGAAGGGAATGCCCGGCGAAGGCATTCCACCCTGCAACGTGTGCCACGGCGCGAACGGCGAGGGTAACGCCATGTTCCCGCGGCTTGCGGGCCAACACGCCCCCTATCTGGTGAAGCAGATCCTGCTGATCCAGAACGCGCTGCGGGTGGCACCCGTCATGCACGGCCTGATCAAGGATATGAATAGGGACGAGATGCTGGCGGTGACGACCTATCTCGCATCCCTCGGCGAGCAGCCCTGACGGGCTGGCCGCCAGGCGCAGCGCCCGCCGTTGATTGACCGGCCGGCTGCATCCTCCCCTGACCCAGCAGCGGCGCGGCCATGCCCAAACACGTCCGGCGACTGATTCTGGTCCTGCTCGGGTTCGGCGTCCTCGCGCTCACCGTGCGTCACTTTGTCGTCGACAGGTCCTTCTACCGCTACGGTCACTATCGCGCGGACGCGCTCGCGGAAATCGCCCGCGACCAGCCGAAGTTTCGCGGCACGGCGTACTGCCAGAGCTGTCATGGCGCCGAATACGACGCCTGGGCGCACAGTCCTCACAACCGCGCCGACGGCGGCGGCATCGTCAAGTGCGAGGTCTGTCACGGACCGGGCGCCGGCCGCGATCCCGGGCACGACTACATCCACGCGGCCACCGGTCCGGTCCATCCGCAGAACCTGCACCTCGCGGTGCCGACCGACACCCGGGCTCTGTGCAGCGTATGCCACGAGCAGATCGTCGGGCGTCCTGCGCAACAACGACAGATCGTGATCGGCGATCACGCGGGCGCGCAGCAGTGCAGCCTCTGTCACGATGTGCACGCGCCTTCGAGGCTCAAGGGAGCGATCGCCGTGGCATCGCTCGCCGGGAGCGCAGCGGCCGGGCAGCGCAAGAGCGCGGCCTGCATCGCCTGCCACGGCCCCGCGGGCGTGAGCGCTGCAGGACTCCTGGGGCCTACGCTCGCCGGCCAGAACCGCGCCTACCTCGCAGCCGCGCTCGCTGCCTACAAGAGCGGCGCTCGCAAGAATCCCATCATGCTCGGTGTCGCGAGCTCGCTGAGCAGTACGGACATCGAGGACGTCGCGTCGTGGTTTTCCAGCCAGAAATGCGCGGTCGTCCCCGGCGGCGCCGAGCAGCTTGCCGCCGCCCGCAAGGCGGGAGCCGCGATGTGCGCCAACTGCCACGGCGCGAACGGTGTGCCGAGGAGCGATGCGTGGCCGAGTCTGCTCGGACAGTCCGGGGACTATCTCAAGGGAGCGCTCAGGTCCTATGCGAGTGCAGACCGCTCCCACATCGTCATGTCCACGCTCGCCAGGGGTCTCGACGATGCCGCCATCGAGCGGGTCGCGGCCTGGTACAGCACCGCCGCCTGCAAGAGAGGTCGTGAAGATGAGTGACCAGGAATCGACAGCCGGGGTGAATGGTGGCCGCCGCGCTTTTCTCGGCTGTCTGGGAGGGGCGGTGGCGGCGACGGCATCGGCCCTGCTGCCCGATCCGGGGCGGGCCGCGCTGCCCGCCAGCCCGGCAGCTCCGGCCGGCGATGCGGCCGGCAAACACCAGTGGGCCTTCGGCGTCGATGCCACCAAGTGCATCGGTTGTCTGCGCTGCGTCGAGGCCTGCAAGGCGGAAAACGAGGTGGCGCTCGATGCGCATCACTTCCGCACCTGGGTCGAGCGTTACGTCTACGTGGAAGGCGTGGACGAGCCGCGCATAGATTCGCAGTCCGATCCGGTCAATATCGCCGCTTCCGGCTCCGAGCAGCACTATCGCTTCGCCAACCGTTACCAGGAGGAGAAAGTCGAGAAGGCATTCTTCGTGCCGAAGCTCTGCAATCACTGCACCCACCCGGCGTGCGTGCAGGTCTGTCCCACGGGGGCGACGTTCAAGACCGCCGACGGCGTGGTGCTCATCGATCACACCTACTGCATCGGCTGCCAGTATTGCGTGCAGGCCTGCCCCTACGGCGCGCGCTTCTTCGATGTGGAAAACCGTGTCACGGAAAAATGCACCTGGTGCTATCACCGCATCACCAGAGGGTTGCTGCCGGCCTGCGTCGAGGTGTGCCCGGTCGGCGCGCGCGTCTTCGGCGATCGCAACGACAAGCAAAGCCCCATCAGCAGGTTCCTCGCGGAAAATCGTGTCGAGGTTCTCAAGCCCGAGACCGGTAACGCCCCGAACGTGTTCTACGTCGGCATCGACAAGGATGTCAGGTGATGCATCCGGATTTCACCGCCGCGCCGTACATCGGCTACGTGTACCCGAACGAAACGGTATTTCCGTGGGGCGTGCTGATCGTCGTCTATCCCTATCTCACCGGGCTGGTGGCGGGAGCCTTCACGGTCTCGAGCCTGTATCAGGTCTTCGGACTCGAACGCCTGCGCCCGGTCGCGCACTTTGCTCTTCTGACATCGCTCTGCTGCATGATCTTCGTGCCGACGCCCTTGCTGCTGCATCTCGGCCACCCGGAGCGCGCCTTCAACGCCGTGTTCACTCCGCACTGGACCTCGGCGATGGCGATGTTCGGGTATTTCGCCGGCTTCTACGTTCTGCTCCTGATGGTCGAGACCTGGTTCGTGTTTCGACCGCACATCGTGCACGAGGCGCAACAGCGCGCGGGTCCCCTCGGCTGGTTCTATCGCCTGCTGTCGCTCGGCTCCTATGATCTGTCGGCTGAGGCCCTGCGCATCGACGCCAAATGGATCCTGACTCTCGCCATCATCGGTATCCCCGCGGCGCACGGGCTGCATGGGTATGTCGGATTCCTGTTCGGCTCGCTCAAGTCCCGCGAGTGGTGGTCTTCCGACCTGATGCCGGTGATATTCCTGTTCTCGGCGATCATCTCCGGCGTCTCGCTCCTGACCGTGTTGTATGTACTGTCCTGCAGGCTGCGAAGAATTCCCGTCGATGCCGATTGCGTGAAGGGGCTCGGCTACACCGTGTGGGGCTTTCTCATGTTCACGCTGCTGCTGGAGGGCGTGGAATTCGGCAGCCTGGTGTATAAGGGCCGCGAAGGCATCGACATGATCCTGTTGTTCGTGAGGACGCGGCTGATCATCCCCTTCTTCGTGCTGCAGATCGGCGTGGGGGCGGTGACCCCGATCCTCATTCTTTCCTATCTCTTCTGGCGCGGTACGGCCGGCAGGAAGCTGGTCGCCGGCGTCACCCTGAGCGCGCTGCTGATTCTCCTCAACGTCATCATGATGAGATTCAACGTCGTCATCGGCGGACAGGAAATCTCCAAGACCGGTGTGGGCCTGCTGTCCTATCCGTGGGTATTTCTCGGCAAAGAAGGTGTCTTCGCAGCCGCATCCGTGCTGGTGGCTCCGATGCTGCTGTTGTTGATGATGGTCCGGTTGTTTCCTCCCTGGCACGAGAGCGAGCCGCCGCGGGCGCTGTAAGCGAGAGGCGGACAAAGGCACGGGGCGTGCGGCACCACTGCGCGCACGGTGGCTTCCTCGGCACGCCTCAGGGAATTTGCCTGCGCAGAGCTGGCGTCGACAGCTCATCGAGGTGGCGGAATGCCGGCGCGATCTTCTCGATCTGATCGGCCGGCACCTGATACTCCTCGAAGTACACTTTCCATTCGCGCACGATCTTCCACACCCTGGCAATGCTCTCGCCCGCCGCCTCCGCCGACAGCGTGAACATCTCGCGGCCGGCAAAGGCGTTATCGAGAGTCGCCACCCGCCCTTCCGGCCCGACACCGAGATGCAGCCGCCGCTGCGGCGAAAGGCTCGGTCGCGGCATCACGTCGTAAAGAGGGCTGAGCCGCCATCCCGGCAGGCGCGCATCCCACACGAAGCCGTGGTTGCGCAGGTGGTCATCGTCGTTGTTGACGAGAATGTTGAAAACGAGCCGCTCGAAGAGCTCGCGATTGTTCTCGCGTATCACGCGCGGGTGGCAGTAGCGGCGAACGGCCTGAGCCAGGTCGCCATAGGACTTGTCGGGAGACTCCATCTCGTCGCAGCCGAGCAGGGTGAGTCCGCTGACGAACCCCAGACGCTTCTCCGCCAGTCCGTAGGCGGGCGCGGCACTCAGGAAATCTTCCGCCAGCGGGATCTCAGCGCCCGCCTTGGCCCAGTAGCGATCGAAGCGACGGATGAGCATGACGCTGCGCGAGCCCAGCTCGATCAGCCTCACCTCGGGCACGGTGAGGCCGGCGGCGGCGGCCAGCCGCAAGGTGGCCGTCTCGATGATGGGAACCGCGAGCGGATCCTTGCGGCTCGGGAATTTGGCGAGCCACAGCACACGCGCCTCATCGCGTACGGTCGCCTTGGGCCTCGCGCCGCCAAGCGCGCTCCCCTCCGCAAAGATCTCCTCGAGCGCGGCCGGCACGGGCAAGCCCTCATCGATCCGCTGGGCTGCCTCCATCAGATACTCGAGATTGTTCCAGGTGCCGAAGCCCGGCGTGGCCGATGAATCCCGGGAAGAGCGGATGTCGAGGGCGCCCACCCGCTGGCTTCCCGCGTGAACGAGATAGGCCGACTCCGGCAGGCTGTTGGCCGGCACTTTGAGGCGCGACTCGATGACTCGCCGGCCCCAGGCATCGGGGGCTGCGTCACGGATTCCACCGAACGAGGGAAGATTATTGGGCGGGAAGAGAGCCTTGCCGCGCACCCCTTCCCGCTCCCGCAGACTCAGGGCGACGGGATCCACTTCGAGCGCGCCCGGGCGCTCGAGATAGCGCAGCCCATAGGCGAACGTGGATGACAGCAGCTTCGCCCCGTCCTCGCTCAGGGTGAGCTGACCGCACGGCAGCCACTCCGTGTCGATGTAGGCGAAGACGAACAGTTTCTGTTCGGTCGCGCTCATGGCTCAAAAGTCGATCTCTTCGAGCTCGCGCTCGCTGAGCTCCCGGGCGCGGCGGCGCTGTTCTTTCGCACTGAGTGCGGCGAGTGCCGGATCGGTCTCCGAGAGGAGCTCGAGCAGCGTCTTTCCCGGCACGATGGCGTCCAGGTAGCGCAGGATCTGGCCCACCGCGATTCCGGGATCGCCCTTCTCCATGCGGTACGCGGTGTTGCGCGACAGCCCGGCGCGCAGCGCCGCCTGGTCCTGCTTGACGCCGCGCGCGATACGCAGCCGCGCGAGCGCTGACCCCAGCTTCCTGACTTGGGCCGCTCGGATCGGATCCAGCAGAGCAGATTGGGTGACTTTCATGCTCGTTTAATAGTGGGTTGATCCATTTAAGATCGATTAATCGCTCAATCCTAAGCGCACACTGTTCGAGAATGCAAGTCGGCTGAGATCTAAAATCGATCCTTAATCATTTTACGATTGATTAATCGATCACCAATCTATAGCTCAGACCGGAGCTATAAAAGCCCTCGGTGGCAGCATACTGCGCCCGTCGTGCCAGCGCTCCTCGCCCCGCCGCTCTCACTTTACGTGCACTTCCCCTGGTGCGTGCGCAAGTGCCCGTACTGCGACTTCAACTCCTACACGCTCCAGGGCGATCTGGCCGCCGCGCCCTACGTGGCCCGGCTCGTGCGCGATATCGAGGCGCTCTCCGGCGAGGTCGCCGGGCGCGAGATAGTGAGTATCTTCTTCGGCGGCGGTACGCCGAGTCTGTTCTCGCCGGACTCGATCGCACAGGTGCTCGCGGCCGCGCGCCGCCACCTCATCCCTGGCGCACTGGCCGAGGTCACTCTCGAGGCGAATCCGGGTGCGATCGAGCGCGGTGCCTTCGGCGAGTACCGTGCGGCCGGCGTTACGCGCGTCTCCCTCGGCGCGCAAAGCTTCTCGCCCGAAGCGCTCGCGGCGCTCGGACGCATTCACTCTCCCGGTGAGACGCGGCGCGCCGCCGAGGAGCTGCACGCGGCGGGCCTCGATAACTTCAACCTCGACCTCATGTATGCGCTCCCGGGGCAGAGCCGCGCCTCCGCGGCGCAGGACATCGCGGAGGCGCTCGCGCTCTCGCCGGCGCATCTTTCCCACTATCAGCTGACGCTCGAGCCCGGGACGATTTTCGCGGCCCGCCCCCCGCCACTCCCCGACGAAGATGAGGCGGCGGCCATGCTGGAGGACTGCAGCGCACGGCTCGCCGTCGGCGGCTTCCCCCGCTATGAGGTGTCTGCCTACGCGAAGCCGGGGCGGCAATGCCGGCACAACCTCAATTACTGGCGCTTCGGTGACTATTTGGGTGTCGGTGCGGGGGCCCACGGCAAGCTCACCTACCCCGAGCGCGCGGCGATCGTGCGCACGGTGCAGCCGCGCGAGCCGCGCCGATATCTTGCCGCGACGGCCGGCGAGCTCACGCGCCGTCCCGTGGAGCCGCAGGAGCTGCCTTTCGAATTCATGCTGAACGCACTGCGCCTCACGGGCGGTTTCTCGATCCGCGACTTCACCGAACGCACCGGTCTGGAGCCGGAGGCGATCGCGCGGCCCCTCGCCCGCCTCAGTACCCGCGGCCTCATCGAAAACACCCCCGAGGGCTCGCGGGCGACGGATCTCGGGATGCGTTTCCTCAACGACCTGCTGTTGGAATTCATGCCCGAAAGAGCGGAAATGCCCGGTGCTTTCGCTTTGTCAATTGGGCCGAAAGGGCCGCCACGACAAAGCCCCGGATCCTTATTCACAGGCGCGAGCGGGTCGAACGGAGAATGAGTGAATTACGAGCCAAAGCGCCCAAGGTGCTGGACGAGATGTCTGTAAGTCACTGAAAAAGCATGTGAAAAATGCCTGGTTAAATTTTGATCAAGGTAACAATTATGCAATCTAGCCGCGAAATCGCGGCCTCGCGACCCCATCAGTCCACAGACTTGTCCACAGCTTCTGTGGATAAGGAACGACACACTGTAGGACCCCCGGAGGGACGCCCTTGAGGGGCGGGCGCACTGCCGCTAAACTCCCGCGCCCTTTTAACGGCGCACTCTGCACCCTATATAGAGTGCGTCCTCAGACAGGTCCGAGCCCGCTATGAAAGCCGCCATTCACCCCGACTACAAAGAGATCACCGTCAGCTGCACGTGCGGGAACACGTTCAAGACCAGCTCGACCCTGGGGCATGACCTGCAGGTCGAGGTGTGCTCGAACTGCCACCCTTTCTACACGGGCAAGCAGAAGATCGTCGACACCGCCGGGCGTGTCGATAAGTTCCGCAAGAAGTACGCTGCGGCCGCCGCGGCAAAGTAACTTCTCTCTCGCCTGCTCTTTATCCAAGGCGCCGCGCCGAGGTGAGATCCTCGCGCGCGGCGACCGCGCGCCTTGATTGTCGCGCGCGGTCCATGTCAACCTCCCTGATCCACGCGTACGGCGCCGCCCTGGCGCGCCCACGCGCCAGGGAAGCCGCGGCGAATGACCGAGAAGACCTTCCAACTCACCGATCCGGCCAGCGCCCGCAGCGCCGAGCTCCCGGTCCGTAGCGGCACGATCGGGCCGGCGGCCCTCGATATCGCCTCGCTCCACAAGGATCTGGACGTCTTCACCTACGACCCGGGTTACGCCACGACGGCGGCGGTCGAGAGCCGCATCACCTACATCGACGGTGACGCGGGGGTGCTGCTTCACCGCGGCTACCCGATCGAACAGCTCGCCGAGCGCAGCTCCTTCATGGAAGTGGCGTACCTGTTGCTCCTGGGTGAGCTGCCGACCGCGAAGCAGCTGGAGGAGTTCACCTGCAACATCCGCTATCACACGATGCTGAACGAGACGCTGCTGCGTTTCTTCAACGGCTTCCATCACAACGCGCATCCCATGGCGATGGTGTCGGCGGTCGTCGCCTCGATGTCCGCCTTCTATCACGACTCGATGGACATCCATAACCCGCGCCATCGCGAGATCTTTTCCCACCGCATCATCGCCAAACTGCCGACCATCGCCGCCGCCGCCCACAAGCACTCCCTGGGCCAGCCCTTCATCTACCCGCGCAACGACCTCGACTACGCGAGCAACGTGCTGCACATGCTGTTCGCGGTGCCCTGCGAGCCCTACAAGCTCGATCCGGTGGCCTGCAAGGCACTCGACCTGCTCTTCGTGCTGCACGCCGACCACGAGCAGAACGCCAGTACCTCGACCGTGCGGCTCGCCGGCAGCACCGGTGCCAATCCCTACGCGGCGATCTCCGCCGGTGTCTCGGCGCTCTGGGGTCCGGCGCACGGTGGCGCGAACGAGGCGGTGCTGGCGATGCTCGAGCAGATCGGCTCGGTCGACAACATTGCGAAGTACCTCGCGATGGCCAAGGACAAGTCGAGCCACTTCCGGCTCATGGGCTTCGGTCACCGCGTGTACAAGAACTTCGATCCGCGCGCCAAGATCATTCGCGAGATGTGCCACAAGGTGCTGGCCGCGCTCGGGCGCGCCGACAACCCGCTGTTCGAGCTCGCGCTGCGCCTCGAGGAGATCGCGCTCAAGGACGAGTACTTCCTCGAGCGCAAGCTCTATCCGAACGTGGATTTCTATTCGGGCGTGATCTACAGCGCGATCGGCATCCCGCGCTCGATGTTCACGGTGATGTTCGCGATCGCCCGCACCGTCGGCTGGGTCGCCAACTGGCAGGAAATGATCTCCGATCCCGCCATGCGCATCGGCCGCCCGCGCCAGCTCTACCGCGGCCAGCCGCGGCGCGATTACCTCGACATCAGGAAGCGCACCTGAGCGGCGCCAGCGGCGCCTGACTCCTCAAGCGAGTTTCTGACCGAGCAGCGCCTCGACCTCGAAGGCGTTGGCGCGGCGCATCGGGCGGCCGTCGACCGGACTCACCGGCGCCTGGCGGATGCCGTCGGCGGGAAACACCGTCGCCTCGATCGAGTGATCGTCGACCGAGAAGCGCACGCCGGGGAAGGGGCGCACCCGCTCGGCGTCGAGCTTCACGCGCCGCTCGGTGACCTCATGCTGGATGCCGGCGTCGAGGAGCTTGAGGGTCACCGACTCGGCGCGATCGGCGAACAGGTGCAGCTGCACGTCGGAGTGGGCGGTCGCAGTTCCGGTGAGCACCGCGCCGACCAGCCTGGGCTCGAACTCGCTCAAACGCCGCATGGCCGCGAGCGCGGCGCGGCGCTGCGCACTCAGGTGCTCGACGTGCGCTTCGCCGCCGAACAATCTCTGGTACTCGGCGAGCGCCAGCTCGATTTCGCGATTCTTCGGCAGCACGGCGGCGCCGTCATCGACCCCGAGCCGCTCGGCGGCCTTGCGCTTGGCGACGAGGAAGTCCTGCACCCCGTGCTCGGCCATGATGCGCGCCGCCTCCTGCGCCAGCGCACGCCGCAGATTGTCGCTGCGCGTCGGGTGTCGCCGGACACGCATCGTCAGAAGATCGGCTCGCCGTTGGCCTGGCCTTCGGTCTGCATCGTGCCGGGCTCGTTTTGCGGCAGATGGTTCGCCATGAAGAGCTCGGGCATGCCTTCGCGGTTCTCATCGCTCACGAGCTCGCCGGTCTGCGGCGAGATCCGCAGCGTCACCAGTCCATCGGGCATCGCACGGCGCTCCTCGGGCACTCCGCGCAGCGCCTCGCGCATGAAGTTGATCCAGATCGGCAGAGCGGTGCGCGCTCCCTCCTCGGACTCACCGAGCGGGCGCTCCTGATCGAAGCCCACCCATACGGTCGCGACCAGATTGTCGTTGAAGCCGTTGAACCAGGTATCGACCGCCTTGTTGGTAGTGCCGGTCTTGCCCGCAAGATCGTCGCGCCCGAGCGCGAGCGCGCGCCGCCCGGTGCCGCGGCGGATGACGTCGGACATCATGTCGGTCATGAGGTAGTCGTTCTGCGCGGTGATGACCCGCGGGGCGATCTGCTGCTCGGGCAAGGGCCCGGGCTGCCCGCGGCTGCCATCGGCGCTGTCGGCCCCTGCCGGCGCCTGGCGCGGATCGCCGCCGGGGAAGGTGGCGTTGCCCGGCGCCCCCGTGGCGGCGACCTTGAGCGCACCCGCCCCCTGGGGTGGGGTCTCGCCGCTGCCGCTGTCGCACTGCCGGCACACCATGCGCGGCTCGGCGCGCCACACGACCTGACCGGAGGCATCCTCGATGCGATCGATGAAGTAGGGCTGTACGCGATAGCCGCCGTTGGCGAACACCGCATAGCCACTCGCCATCTCGAGCGGGGTGACGCCGAGCGTGCCGAGCGCCAGCGTCAGATCGTGCGGCATGGTCTTCGGATCGAAGCCGAAGCGCGAGATGTAGTCGATCGCGTTGTCGACGCCGATCTCCTTGAGCACGCGGATCGAGACCAGATTGCGCGAATGCACCAGCGCCTCGCGCAGCCGCGTCGGGCCGCCGAACTGGCGCGAATCGTTCTCCGGCCGCCAGGCCTCCTCGGCGCCGCTGCCCTCGAGCACGATCGGCGCATCGAGGAACACGCTCGCCGGCGTGATGCCGCGCTCGAGCGCCGCCGAGTAGAGGAAGGGCTTGAAGCCCGAGCCGGGGAGCCGGCGCGCCTGGATGACGCGGTTGTACTTGTTGGTGAAGTAATCGAAGCCGCCTACGAGCGAGACGATGCTGCCGTCGTTGGGGTCGAGGGCGACCAGCGCGCTCTGCGCCTCGGGGACCTGGGCGAGCTGCGCATGTCCGGCTTCATCCGCCACCACGTAGACCACGTCGCCCTTCTTCACCACCTGCGAGGCGCTCTTCGGCGGCGGGCCGACCGTCTCGTTGGCGCCGGCGCGGCGCGCCCAGGAGAGCCCATCCCAGTCGATCGTCACGGGCCCGATGGTTTTCACAAAGGCATGCACCAGCCGCTCGTCGACCGCGGTGACGATCGCCGGCGACAGATCGCCGATCGTCGCGTACTCGTCGACGAGGTCGTCGTAGTCCGGCGCGCCGTGCTCGGGGAGCTCGACGTGGCCGGCGGGTCCGCGCCAGCCGTGGCGGCGGTCGTACTCGATGAGCCCGATGCGCACGGCGCGCACGGCGGCAGCCTGCAGCCGCCCGTCGAGCGTCGTGTAGACCTTGTAGCCGGCGGTCTCGGCGCTGGCGCCGAAACGCTGCCGCAGCTCGAGCCGCGCCATCTCGGCCACATACGGCGCCTCGACGTCGAACAGCGGCGCGTGCGCCCGCGCGTGCATCTGTTCCTTGTTGGCGGCATCGGCGGTGGCGGCATCGATGTAGCCGAGCTCGCGCATGCGCCGCAGCACGTAGGCGCGCCGCGCGGTCGCCAGCTCGGGATTGACGATCGGGTTGTAGGTCGAGGGTGCCTTCGGCACCCCGGCGAGCGTTGCGGCCTCGGCCACGTCGAGCTTGTCGAGCGTCTTGCCGAAGAAGGCCTCGGCGGCGGCCGCCACTCCGTAGGAGCGCTGCCCGAAGAAGATCACGTTGAGATAGAGGCCGAAGATCTCCGCCTTGGTGAACTCATGCTCCATGCGGTAGGTGACGAAGGTCTCCTGGAGCTTGCGGCGCAGCGTCTTGTCGAGGCTCAGGAACATGTTGCGGGCGGCCTGCATGGTGATGGTGCTGGCGCCCTGCGTCTTGTGGCCGGAGATGACATCGACGATCGCGGCGCGGATCACGCCGAAGTAGTCGATGCCGTGATGCTCGAAGAAGCGCTCGTCCTCGGCGGCGACGAAGGCCCGTTTGACGAGCTCGGGGATCTGGTCGTAGCTGACGGGGATGCGCCGCTGCTCACCGATCTGCGCGATGAGCGCGCCGCTGCGCGTGAATACCCGCAGCGGCACTTGCAGCTCCGCATTGCGCATCGCATCCACCGAGGGGAGCGAGGGCACGAGGTACACGTAGCTGCAGGCGAGCGCGTAGGCCCCGAGAAATGTGACCAGGATCACGCTGCCCGCGAGCATGGTCATAATCCGAAAGTAATTCCATTTCACAGAAACCAACTTTGTCACCTTGCGCTCGCTCTGGGGGCTATGCATAGTAGCCGCCGCATCAGGGCAAACTCACCGAAAGGTGGGGACGCAAAGCCTCCGGTCTACGGGACGTACGTGCCTATGACAGCGGGGTTGCCGGATCGAACGTTAACGCACTCCGCTCTCATGGGCCACGCAGCCGGCGGAGTTCGCGGTTCGACCGAACTTCCTCGCGTATTGCCGCACGCCCCCGTGAGCCACCCGCTTTCGGCGTCCTCTCCGGCCGGGCCCCGGGGAACTGGACCATTGGACAAGGCGCAACACATTTCGTTGACCAAGGAGGCCTCCCGCCGCCGGCGTGACGCCCTTGGTGGTTCGGCGGGCGCCCCCCGGGCGGTGACTCGGTTCCGTGAGGCCGCTCACGTTCAATTTAACTTTGCGCTGATATATAGTGTCTCCGGATTTATACAGGGCGGTCACTTTCAGGCGTAATACCCTGAAAAGGAAATAGAAAATGTTCCTTCTTCAGCGCAAGTACCGGCCGCTGCTCGGGCTCGATATAACGACCTCCTCGGTGAAGCTCATCGAGCTGGCGATGGCGGGCGGGCAGTACCGGGTCGAGGCCTATGCCGCCGAGCCTACGCCCCAGAACGCCATCAACGAGAAAGCCATCGTCGATGCCGAGGCGGTGGGGGAGGCGATTCGCCGCGCGGTGAAGCGCGCCGGCGCCAAGAGCAGCGAGGTCGCGATCGCGATCTCCGGCGATGCCGCGATCACCAAAGTGATCCAGATGCCGCGCTCGCTCCGTACCGGCGACCTCGAGGCGCAGGTCGAGATGCAAGCCGACCAGTACATCCCCTTCCCGATGGACGAGGTCTCTTACGACTTCGAGGTGCTCGGCGCCAACGACAAGGACCCCGAGTCCAACGACGTGCTGTTGGTCGCGACGCGTACCGAGAACGTCGACCAGCGCCAGGCAGCAGTCAAGGCCGCGGGCTTGAGCGCCAAGATCGTGGACGTCGAGGCCTTCGCGCTCGAGAACGCCTGCAAGCTCATGACGCACCAGATGCCGGACGGCGGCATCGATCGCACCATCGCGGTCACCGATTTCGGCGCGAGCAGCACCACCTTCAGCGTGCTGCGCAATCTCAAGGTCGTGTATACGCGCGACTTCGCTTTCGGCGGGCAGCAGCTCACCGAAGAGATCATGCGCACCTACGGGCTAGCGATGGAGGAGGCCGGACGCGCCAAGAAGGAAGGCGGGCTCCCGGGCAACTACCAGTCCGAAGTGCTCGATCCGTTCATCGACGACATGACCCAGCAGGTCAGTCGCTCGCTGCAGTTCTATCTCGCATCCGGCTCGGGGCGCGAGCAGCCCGAGAAGATCCTGGTGTGCGGCGGCTGCGCCAACATCCCGGGCGTCGCCGAAGTGATTTCCAGCCGCGTAGGGATCTCCGCCGAGAAGGGCGATCCGCTCGGCCAGATGAAGCTGTCGTCCCGTGCCAAGGCGCAGGCGGTGCAACGCGATGCCACCGCGCTCCTGACGGCGTGCGGGCTCGCACTGCGGAGTTTCGACTGATATGCCACGCATAAACCTACTTCCCTGGCGCGAAGGCCAACGCAAGGAGCGCAAGCTCGCCTTCCTCGTGGCGCTCGGCGTGGCGGTGATCGCCGCCATCGTCACGACCTTTGCGGCCTACCTGATGTTCGATTCGATGATCTCCGGACAGGAGCGGCGCAACCAGATGCTGCGTGCCCAGATCAAGACGCTGGACAAGCAGATCGAGGAGATCAACAGCCTCGAGACCGAGAAGCAGCGATTCATCGCGCGCATGGAGGTCATCGAGAAGCTGCAGCGCTCGCGGCCCGAGATCGTCCACGTGTTCGATGAGATCGTGAAGACGCTGCCGGACGGCGTCTATCTGACCGGCGTGAAGCAGGTCAGCGCCGGTGCCGCCAAGCGCCTCAAGTTCGATGGCGTGGCGCAGTCGAGCACTCGCGTCTCAACCTTCATGCGCAACATCGATGCCTCCGAGTGGCTGCGCAATCCCGAGCTCGAAGTGGTGCAGACCAACAAGGGCCCGGGCTCGAGCTTCACGCTCACCGCCGACGAAGTGACTGCGGTCGCACCGCAGGACATGCGCCCGACGCCCGTCAAAGGCAAGATCCGTAAGGCGAGCCTCGGGGGGATACAGCAATGAACCTGCTCGAAGAGCTGCAGTCACTCGACCCTCGCGATCCCGGGCGCTGGCCGATGCCGTTCCGTGCCGGCGCGGTGGTGGCGGCGTTTTTCGCCGTGACCATCGGACTCGTCTATTTCTTCGTGTGGAACGATCAGCGGCCGGTGCTGCAGCAGCGGCAGGCCGAGGAGCAGTCGCTGCGCACGGAGTTCAAGAGCAAGCACGCCAAGGCGGTCAATCTCGAGGTCTACAAGCAGCAGCTGAAGGACATCGAGCGCTCCTTCGGTGCGCTGCTGCGTCAGCTCCCGGGTAAGACCGAGGTGCCGAGCCTGCTGGTGGACATTTCGCAGACCGGCCTCGCCGCGGGACTCTCGGAGAAGCTGTTCCAGCCGCAGGCCGAGGTGAAGAAGGACTTCTACGCCGAGAAGCCCATCAAGATCCGCCTCACGGGCAGCTACCACCAGTTCGGCGAGTTCGTGAGCGGCATTGCGGCGCTCCCGCGCATCGTCACGCTCGACGACATCGACATCAAATCCGACAGCAAGGACGCCTACGACCAGCTGTCGATGGAGCTCACGGCGAAGACCTACCGCTATCTCGATGAGGAGGAGATAGCTTCCGCCGAGGCGGACAAGAAGAAGGACGCCGTCGCCCACCGTCCGCCTGGCAAGCCCGCCGGTTGAGGCCACAAGTCATGCACACTTTCAAGCACCGCCCGACACTGCGCCTCCTCTCATTGGGTATCGTCTGCCTCGGCTACGTCCTGCTCGCAGGCTGCTCGAGCGCGGACGACGAGCTGCAGCGCTTCATCGAGACCACCAAGCACGAGCCCGGCGGGCGCGTCGAGCCGCTGCCCGAGATCCGGCCCTACGAGACCTACGTGTATGCCGACTCGGACGCGCGCTCGCCTTTCATGCCGAGCGCCCCGGGCGCCGGAGCCGGCCTCGCCGGCGTGCGGCCGGACGCCAAGCGCAGCCGCGAATTCCTCGAACAGTTCTCGCTCGACACCTTGAAAATGGTCGGCACGCTGCGCCTCGGCGGCAGCATGTATGGTCTGGTACAGACCAAAGACGGCCTGGTACATCGCGTCGCCCTCGGTGAGCACCTGGGTCAGTCCGAAGGCAAGATCACCGACATCACACCATCCAAAATCAGTCTCATTGAAATCGTTCCGGACAGTCTCGGTGGGTACATGGAGCGCCCCGCCGCGCTCGCCCTGAACGAGTAAGTCCCAGCAGGGAGTCTCCTAATGCATCCGTCCAGCCTCTTCAATCGGCTCCTCGGCACCGCCCGCTGGCTCGTGATCGCGGCAACGCTTGCCGTGTTCCCGGGCACACCGGCGCTGAGCCAGGATCAACTCAGCCTGCAGGCCATCGACGTGCAGCCGCTCTCCGGACAGCAGCTGCAGCTGGTCATGCGCCTCTCGGGACCGGCGCCGCAGCCGCTGTCGTTCACGATCGATAACCCGGCGCGCATCTCCTTCGATCTGCCGGGTGCGACGCTCGCGCTCCCCTCGCGCCGCATCGACGTGCACACCGCCGGCCTCGACACCATTCTCGCGGCCGAGACCAAGGACCGCACCCGCGTGGTGCTGAATCTCGACAAGCTCGTGCCCTACGACGCCCGCGTCGACGGCAACAACGTCATCGTGATGCTGGGCGGCGCCGGCAGCGGCACGATGGCGAGCACCGGCGGCGCTGCTGCGGCGGTCGCCCCCACCAGCGCGCCCGCTCCCAGCGGCGGCGGCAGCAGCGGCATGCGCGAGCTGCGCTCGATCGACTTCCGCCGCGGTACCGATGGGGCTGGCCGTGTAGTCGTCAAGCTTTCCGATCCGCATATCCACATCAGCCTCAAGCAGATCGGCAGCCAGATCCTGGTCGACTTCGCCGATGCCGGCGTCCCTGCCAATCTGGTGCGCCGCTACGACGCGACCGACTACGGCACCCCGGTCGCGGGCTTCGACGTCTCGCGCGTCGGCAACGGTGCGCGCATTGCCATCAACGCCAACGGCGACTACGAGCAGCTTGCTTACCAGTCCGACGATCAGTACGTGGTGGAAGTGGCGCCGCGCCGCAAGGCGAGCGTCGCCGCCGAGGAGCGGCCGGTGTACACCGGCGAGCGCCTCACGCTCAACTTCCAGGACATCGACACCCGCGCGGTGCTGCAGCTGCTCGCCGACGCCAGTGGCCAGAACATCGTGGTGAGCGACTCGGTGCAGGGCAACGTCACGCTGCGCCTGCAGAACGTGCCGTGGGACCAGGCGCTCGACATCGTGCTCAAGACCAAGGGGCTCGATAAGCGCAAGCAAGGCAACGTCATCATCGTGGCACCGCAGGCGGAGCTCGCCACCCGTGAGAAGGCCGAGCTCGCCGCCCGCAAGGACGTGGCTGAGCTCGCGCCGGTGCGCTCCGAGTACCTGCAGGTCAACTACGCCAAAGCCCAGGACATGGCCGCGCTCATCAAGTCTCAGAACAACTCGCTGCTGTCCTCACGCGGCAGCGTCGCGGTGGACGAGCGCACCAACACCCTGCTGCTGCTCGACACCTCGGACAAGCTGGCCGACATCCGCCGCCTGGTCGCGACCCTCGATATTCCGGTGCGGCAGGTGCTGATCGAGTCGCGCATCGTCATCGTCAACAACGACTTCGAGCGGCAGATCGGCGCGATCTTCGGCGTGACCAACTTCCAGAGGTCGGGCGCCAACGGCCTGGTGGCCACCAGCGGCAACGCGGTCGCCACCGATACCATGGTGAGCTCACAGATGGTCGGCACCGGCAGCGGAGGCGCAGGCGGCACCCCCGGCGGCCCGGTCAACGTCCCGGTGGGTGGCTCCGCCCTCAACCGCTACAACGTCAACCTGCCGGTCACCAACCCGGCCGGCAGCATCGCGCTCAGCGTGCTCGGCAACAACTTCCTGGTGGACCTCGAGCTGTCGGCGGCTCAGGCCGAGACCCAGGCGAACATCATCGCTTCCCCGCGCGTCATCACCGCCAACCAGAAGGAGGCGACGATCGAGCAGGGCGTGGAGATTCCGTACCAGCAGTCAGCCTCGAGCGGCGCCACCACCATTCAGTTCAAGAAGGCGGTGCTGTCGCTCAAGGTGACACCGCAGATCACACCTGACAATCGGATCATTCTCGACCTCGACGTGCGTGACGACAGTGTGGGCACCGTGGTCGTGGCTTCCGGCGGCGTGAACGTTCCCTCGATCGACACGCGCGAGATCTCGACTCAGGTGCTGGTGAACGACGGCCAGACGGTGGTTCTGGGCGGTATCCTCACGACGACGCAGCGCGAGGACGACACCAAGGTGCCCTTCCTCGGTGACATTCCGATCCTCGGCCACCTCTTCAAGACCACCGACCACAAGGACGACAAGGACGAGCTCATGATCTTCATCACCCCGAAGATCGTCCGCGAGGGCGTGAACGTCACCAACTGAGCCCACCCAAGCTGATGCATGAACGCGGCCGCCCTCGGGCGGCCGCGGCGTTTTTGGAGCCGCCAGTCTTCGGTATCCTTCGGGGATGCTCGGCAAGACCAGCGTATTTCTCATCGGCCCCATGGGCTCGGGCAAGACCGCGGTCGGTCGGCAGCTGGCGCGCTCCCTGCAGCTGCCTTTCCACGACAGCGACGCGGAGATCGAGCGGCGCACCGGGGTGGACATCCCGTTCATCTTCGAGAAAGAGGGTGAGGCGGGCTTCCGGCAGCGTGAGCGCGAGGCCATCGAGGCGCTGACCGCGCTCGATGGGATCGTGCTCGCCACCGGAGGAGGTGCGGTGCTGCTGCCCGAGAATCGCCGGCGCCTGGCCGAGCGTGGCTGCGTCGTGTACCTCGAGACCTCGGTGGCGCAGCAGGCCGATCGAGTCCGCCACGGCCGTAACCGGCCGCTGCTGCAACAGGGCAACATCGCCGGGCGCCTCGGCGAGCTCATGGACGTACGTTCGCCGCTCTACAGCGAAATCGCCGATATCACCGTCTCGACCGACGGCCGGCGCGTGCCCGCCGTCGCCGACGAGATCCTGAAGAAACTCGCGGGCGGCGCGCGCTGAGCGTGAGCGCGGCGGCCCTTGCCTCGCTCACGTATACTGCCGCCGGCGCGAAATTACCGCTGAACGAACGCGCCGCCCGCGCAGTGGACATTCTCAAGGTCGAACTCGGATCCCGCAGCTACCCGATCCTGATCGGTGCGGGCGCACTCACGCGCACCGATGCGCTGCGTACCCACATTCCGGGGCGCGATCATCTCATCGTGAGCAATACCACCGTGGCGCCGTTGTATCTGCCCGGGCTGGTCGCCGGCCTCGCTTCGCAGCGCCGCCTCGAGGTCATCCTGCCGGACGGGGAACAGCACAAGACGCTCGCCAACGCCGCGCGCCTGCTCGATGTGCTGGCCGCCAACCGCTTCGGCCGCGATTGCACCGTGATCGCACTCGGCGGCGGCGTGGTAGGAGACCTCGCCGGCTTCGCGGCCGCCTGCTATCAGCGCGGTGTCGCCTTCGTGCAGCTGCCGACGACGCTGCTCGCGCAGGTGGACTCGGCCGTCGGCGGCAAGACCGCGGTCAATCACCCGGCCGGCAAGAACCTGATCGGCGCCTTCCACCAGCCGGTGGCCGTGATCTGCGATACCTCGACGCTCGCAAGCCTGCCGCCGCGCGAGCTGCGCGCCGGCCTCGCCGAGGTGATCAAGTACGGACTGATCTGCGATGCGGCGTTGTTCGAGTGGCTCGAGGGCCACCTGGACGAGCTGCTCGCGGGTAGTGCCGAGGCGCTCTGCCACGTGGTGCGCCGCTCCTGCGAGATCAAGGCACTGATCGTCGGGCGCGACGAGCGCGAGGAGCAGGGCGACCGCGCGCTGCTCAACCTCGGGCATACCTTCGGACATGCGCTCGAGGCGGCCACCGGCTACCGCAAGTGGCTGCACGGCGAGGCGGTCGGAGCCGGACTCATGATGGCGGCGGCGATGTCGCGCGAGTGCGGCCTGATGAGCGCGCAGGAGCTCGCCCGCGTGCACTCGCTCATCGAGCGCGCAGGGCTGCCGGTGCGCAGCACCGGGGTTGCGCCCGCCGCGGTGCTCGAGCACATGCGCTTCGACAAGAAGGTGCTCGCCGGGCGCATGCGCCTGGTGCTGCTGCGGCGCATCGGCAACGCCTTCGTAACCGCGGACTACCCCGAGGACGCTCTCGGCCGCACGCTGCAGGCGTACTGCGGGTGAGGCGTGAGCCGGCGATGAACGACACTTCCCCGGACGACGCGGCATTAGCCCCCTTCGCCGCGCAGGACGCCCGCTCGCGCGGGCGGCGCTACGCGGAGCCGCGTCCGGAGCTGCGCAGCGAGTTCCAGCGAGACCGCGACCGCATCATCCACTCGAACGCCTTTAGACGCCTGGTCTACAAGACGCAGGTGTTCGTCAACCACGAAGGCGACCTGTATCGCACCCGCATCACGCACTCGATCGAGGTGGCGCAGATCGCCCGCTCGGTCGCCGTGGCGCTGCATCTGAACGAGGCGCTCACCGAGGCGATCAGTCTGGCGCACGATCTCGGGCACACCCCTTTCGGCCACGCCGGCCAGGATGCGCTCAACGACTGCATGCGCGACTACGGAGGATTCGAGCACAACCTGCAGTCGCTGCGGGTGGTGGACGAGCTCGAGGAACGTTATGCGGAATTCCGCGGCCTGAACCTCACCTTCGAATGCCGCGAGGGGATCCTCAAGCACTGCTCGTTGCGGCACGCGCGCGAGCTCGGCGAGCTGGGCGAGCGCTTCATCAAGCGCCGCCAGCCTGGCCTCGAGGCGCAGATCGCCAACCTCGCCGACGAGATCGCCTACAACAATCACGACGTCGACGACGGTATTCGCGCGCAATTGCTGACCGTGGACGCGCTGCGCGAGACGCGCATGTTCCGCCGCCAGTACCAGGCGGTCATCGCCCGCCACCCGGACCTGAGCGAGCGGGTGCTGGTGCACGAGATCATCCGTCGCATGATCAACCACATCGTGAGCGACCTGATTCGCGCCACGCAGTCGCATCTGGCAGCCGCCCGGCCCGGATCGATCGATGAGGTGCGCGCATCCGCCAAGCCGCTCGCTGCGCTGAGCGATGAGTGCCACGAGGAGCATCTCGAGCTCAAGGAATTCCTGCGCGAGCACGTTTATCGTCACTACAAAGTGCTGCGCATGACCACCAAGGCGCGCCGCGTGGTGCGGGAGCTCTTCGAAGCGTTCTCCACCGAGATCACGCTCATGCCGCCCGAGCACCGCGATCAGGCGCTGCGCGCCGAGGCGGCGCACCCGGGACTCGGGCGCGCCCGCACGGTGGCTGATTACATCGCCGGGATGACCGATCGCTACGCCATCCTCGAGCACGCTCGGCTGTTCGACCCCGCCGAGCGCACCTGAGCCAAGCTGCTTCTTCGCAACGCCTACCCCATTGCGGTCCTTGCCGCTGTGCGCCGTTTCTCACTCGGCGGCCAATCGGGAATCTGCGCTCTGCGCTCATAACTAGCTGTTTCAGCTAGATTTTCCCCCTTGCGTGTCAGTGGATAACTACACGTCACGCATTGTTAATTGACATAAGTAACTGAACTCCCTAGAGTTATGTCACAACAAAGCAACCGCAGCATGTCCAAAACGAGCCGAGAAAAAGAGGCAGTGCTGAGCGTCTTCGCTGCACTTGTGCAGCCACTCATGCGCGTCGCCTTCGATTACGGAATCTCCGCAGGGGAGATCGCCGGCGTCGTGCGTCGCGTGTACATCCAGGCGCTCGAAGCACGTCTCAAAGATCAAAAGAGACCGACGACTGACGCGCGCCTCGCTGCGGTAGCGGGAATCACCAAATCAGACGTGTCTGCGCTGAGAGAAGCGTCGCGCTTGGGCGCGCCGCACAGCCTGCGGGCGGCTGTTGGTTTGGATCAAGTGGCGAGTCTCCTCAGTGCTTGGCATACGCAGGCGGGTTTTTCCGGAGCGTATGGGCTCGCGCTAGAGCTGGACTTGGCTCCAACAGGCAGCTCGCCGCGCCGAAGCTTTCGCGAACTTGTATCACTTGCATGCCCAGGGGCCGACGAAGAAGCGCTGCTCGATGAGCTCGTAGCGGCTGGCTCCGTCGAGGTGGTCGAGGGGAACACCGTTCGCTGTTTGTCACGCGCTTTAGTTCCGCCAGGTGCAGATGCAAGGCGAATAGAGCGGATGGGGCGGTTTCTCGCGGTCGTCGCAGACAACTTCGTGCACAACCTTCTGCGGACGGCATCGGAGCCACTCTATTTCGAACGCGCGGTTGTCTCCGATGAGCTCATGTCGGAAGCCGGTCGCGACAGATTCCTGGCTGTTGCGGGAGAGAGAGGGCAGGAGCTGCTGGCCGAGCTCGACACCTTCTTGACCAGATTAGTTGCATCAGAGCGATGTGAGTCAGGAAAGAAATATGGAGTCGGCGTGTATTTCTTTGAAGACCAAGCCGGCGCGATGGCGGAGGGCGAGGCGCAAGGAACTCGAGAAGAGTCCGTGCGCCGCAAAGCTCCCATTGAAGAGATCGATGTCTTAGCTGGGCTTGGGCAGCGCAAATAAACGAGCGAATTTGGGGAGAATCAAATGAAGACGCAGGTATCACTCGCGGTTGCGGCCATCGTGCTCTCTGTTGCGACTGCAACTAGCTATGCGGGTCCTCCCCGCGGTGGAATTTCGCTCGGCGGTATTCAAGGCGGCGGTCGCGGTATTCAAGGCGGCGGCTGGGGTATCCAAGGCGGCGGTCGCGGTATTCAGGGCGGCGGCGGTGCCGGTATCCAAGGCGGCGGTCGCGGCATCCAGGGTGGCGGAGGTGCTGGTATTCAAGGCGGCGGTCGCGGCATCCAGGGTGGTGGAGGTGCTGGCATTCAGGGCGGCGGCGGAGCTGGTATCCAAGGCGGCGGTGGCGCCGGTATTCAGGGCGGCGGCGGAGCTGGTATCCAAGGCGGCGGTGGGGCCGGTATCCAAGGCGGCGGCCGTGGCATTCAGGGCGGCGGTGGGGCCGGCATGCAGGGCGGTGGCCGCGCCATGAGCGATTACATCCGCCAGAACTAGGTCTTACGTTGCCGGCGAGCCGTTGCCGGCGAAGGCCTTCGTAAGTTCGCGCGGTAGCCGCGACCAGCCCGGTTATCTGGACGAACAGCCCAGAAATTCAGGCTGTCCCAATATGACTACCCTGGTCATCATTGGATGATCTAGCAGAATCTTGCGCGCAGAGTTCTTGCGTTCGCACCGGCAATACTCGAATGAGAGTTTTCCACGAAGGCCTAATCTTGACGATTAGGGAATCATCGTCGCGCTGATGACCCCGCTGAAGCGCCTATGACAGCAGGTCGGCGCAGATCGAAGTTACTTCCTCTGCGAGGCGATGCCCCGCTTCAGAAATTCCTAGAAGCTCTTGCCGGCGTACTACTAGCGCGTGGGATGACGCCGAGGCGTTTCGGTGAGCTAGCTAGATTCGCCTTTGTGCGCGCGGCTACGGAAAGGGCGAGACTTCGCAACGGCAGGGTGAACCAATCCAGAGTTGCTGCTCAGACTGGCCTCAGCCGCGCAGATGTGAAGCGTCTGCTCCTACACAGTGCTGCGCAGCAAGCGAATCGTCTTGCGCAGGCGCCATTAGAGAGAGTGTTAGATGGGTGGCGCGCGGACCGACTATTTTCTGCCCATTCCGGACGCCCTAAACGGCTGCGGCTCAGCGGCGCCGGACCGTCCTTTGTCGGTCTCGTTAAGAAGTATGGCGGCGATGTGCCTCATCGCGCGGTTTTGGACGAGCTGCGACGCATCGATGCCGTCAGGGATGACGGCGTCAGTGTTTGGCTGAAAAAATCCAGGACGCTTAGCCGACGGAATGACTATGGTTTCCTGTCACCTGTGCTTCCTGTGTTCCTTGATGGGATCGGAATCGTTTCCCAGCGACAAAGCTCACGATCCCCATCGCCCATCTACCGGCTCACTCTTCCTTTGGAAAACGAAATGGACTTGGCAATCGTGCGAGAGCGAAGCGCCTCGAGTGCCAAGTCGATGCTCGAAGGCCTCGGGGATTCGATCGGCAGCAGCTTTACGGTACCGCGACGACGTGGAAGTTCCACATGTGCGCTTACGATTACAGTAATGCTGGCCGAGAGCAGAAAGACGAAAGGGCAGCGTTGGTAACTGTGCGTAGAAAACCGCAAACCGGGGCCAAACTGGCGAGACGTCTTGAGCATGACTATTCGCAGGTTCTTAGCGCGATTTTCACGTTCATGTTGAGCAGTGGAATTTCGTGTACGAATCTGCGCGCCGTATGCGCCCGCTCACTTGATAAGAGCGAGCGTCGCGCCCGCCCCGGTGCTAAGGAAGAGCCTGGCGGACTTGTCACCGCCTCGCTCGCGCTAGACACCTGGCACCGCGACCGGCGTTACTTGAACGCCGGAGCGACGCCGAGGGCGGTCCGCCTCCTTGGAAGCGCCCCGAGCGTTGAAGCCCTAATCCGAATGCAGCGTAGGGGAGGGGATCCTGCGAGAATCGCGCGCCACCTAAAAGCACTTCGGCTCATCGTACATTGCGGTAACAGACTCTATCGGCCGCGCAGTGACGCGGCGGTGATATCAAGACATGACCCGCTCGTGCTGCAACATGCTGCTCGCGCGCTTTCAGCGCTGCTTGAAACCGTGTCGCAGAACATGAGCGGCGCGCGCTCGCGTCCAATGATCGAGCGGACCGCTGAGGTACCCGACCTTCCTAGCGAGCACATCGAAGCGTTCAAAAGGTTCTCACAGATTCAGGGTTGGCTGCTTCTGCGAACAATAAATGACTGGCTGGAATCGAGACGCTCGCGAGCAAACGTCCCAAGCCGAGCATCTGTAAGGGCAGGCGTGCATGTCTACGCCTTCGTCAGCAAGCAGCGCGCATCCCGAAAGATCAGTTCTTAGCGACCTCTTCCCTCAACGACTTCCTGAGAATCTTTCCGACATTCGACTTTGGCAGCTCCGACTTGAAGTAGATGTGCTTCGGAACCTTGTAGCCGGCCAGTGATTGCCGGCAGTGCTCGATAATGTCCTTCTCCGTGACCGCCGGGTCCTTGCGCACCACGAACAGCGCGACCACCTCGCCTGAGTGCTCATCCGGCTGCGCCACGGCGGCAGCCTCGAGAACCCCGGGATGCGTGGCCACCACCGCTTCCACTTCGTTCGGATAAACGTTGAAGCCCGAGACCAGGATCATGTCCTTCTTGCGGTCCTCGATGTAGACGAAACCGCGCTCGTCCATGTGGCCGACGTCGCCCGTGCGCAGGAAGCCGTCCGACATCATCACCTTGGCGGTCTCGTCCGGCCGGTTCCAGTAGCCGCGCATCACCTGCGGCCCGCGCACGCAGATCTCGCCGATCTCCCCGAGCTCGAGATCCTTGCCGGCGTCATCCCGGATCGTGACCTCGGTGGATGAGATCGGTACGCCGATCGAGCCGTTGAAGGGCTCGGTGTTGGGATTGATGCAGGCCGCCGGCGAGGTCTCGGTGAGTCCCCAGGCCTGGGTGAGAAGGCAGCCGGTGAGCTCCTTCCAGCGCGCCGCGACTGCCGCCTGCACCGCCATCCCGCCGCCGAGCGTGATCCTGAGGCCGCTGAAGTCGAGATCCTTGAATTCCGGAGCGTGCATCATGGCATTGAAGAGCGTGTTGACGCCGCTGATGAAGTTGCACGGGTGGCGCTTCATGTCCGCGAGCATGGACTTCAGGTCGCGCGGATTGACGATCAGGAGATTCTTCCAGCCGAGGCGCGCGAACAGCAGGCAATTACAGGACAGAGCGAAGATGTGATAGAGCGGAATCGCGGTCAGCACCGTTCCCGCATCCTGAAATGAGGCGCCGAGCCACGCCTGCGCCTGCAGCGTGTTGATGGCCACGTTACCGTGCGAGAGCATCGCGCCCTTGGCGACGCCGGTGGTGCCGCCGGTGTACTGCAGAAACGCCAGATCGTCCGGTCCGACGTCCACCGGCGCGAGCGGCAGCCTGATTCCCGCGCTCACCGCCCTTTTGAACGGCATCGCACCCGGGATGTTCCAGGGCGGCACCTGCTTACGCACCCGCCGCACGACATAGTTGACGATCGCCGACTTGGGGAAGCTCAGGAAATCGCCAACGGCGGTCACCAGCACCGTTCTCAGGTGGGTGCTGCCGACGACCTTCTCGAGCACGTGGGCGAAATTCTCGAGCACCACGATGCCGGTCGCACCCGAGTCACTCAGCTGGTGCTGCAGCTCCGGAGCGGTGTAAAGCGGATTGGTGTTGACCACCACCAGCCCCGCGCGCAGCGCACCGAACAGCGCCACCGGATACTGCAGCGAGTTCGGCAGCATGATCGCAAGGCGATCGCCCTTGCGGAAGCCCGCGTGCTGCAGCCAGGCGCCGAAGGCGCGCGACAGACGGTCGAGCTGAGCATAGGTGATCTGCGCGTCCATGAAGACGTACGCGACGCGGTCGGCGTGCTGCGCGCAGGTTTCCTCCAGCAACTGCTTGAGCGAGCGCAGCTGCGCGGGGTCGACCTCGGCCGGCGTGCCTGGCACATACGACTTCAACCAGATCTTGTCCATCAGCTTCCCCCGGTTCGTCGATTCTTCTTGAGCAGCGGTTCGAGATACGGCCAGACGGTATCGAGGACCGGCGGCTCTCCGCGGGCGTTGGGATGCATACCGTCCGGCTGCATGAGTGCGGGATCGAGCGCGACCTTCTCCAACAGGAATGGCACCAGCGGCAGATGATATTGGTTTGCCAGCTCGGGGAACACGCGCTCGAACTCCTGCGTGTAGCGGGGCCCGTAGTTGGGAGGCAGGCGGATGCCCACCAGCAGCACCTGCGCCCCGGCTTGCTGCGACAGGCGCACCATCTGCGCGAGATTGCCGCGCATCTCCGCTGCCGGCAGTCCGCGCAGCCCGTCGTTGGCGCCGAGCTCGAGAATCACCAGTCCCGGACGATGCAGCTCGAGTGCGCGCGGCAACCGCTCGAGGCCTCCGCCACTCGTCTCGCCGCTTTCGCTGGCGTTGACGAGCTGGTATCCGTACCCTTGAGAACGCAGTCGCTGCGCGAGCATTGCGACCCAACCCTGCTCCGGAGCAAGTCCATATGCAGCGCTCAGGCTGTCACCGAAGACGAGAATCGTGCGGGACGCAGCTGCCTGCGCCGCGAGCGCGATGAGCAGTAATCCCACGCCTAGCGCGCACGCGCCAGCGACTTTCGACAGCGTTCTCAAGGCAGAAAACCTCTGCAAGCAGGTTAGCAGCCCGGAAGGCGCGCTGACCATCGTCGACTCCGTGTCGCTCGAGATCGCCCGCGGGGAGTCGGTGGCGGTGGCGGGCCCCTCGGGCGCGGGCAAGTCGACGCTGCTCGCATTGCTCGCCGGGCTCGATGCGCCGACGGCCGGTCGCGTGTTTCTCGAAGGCACCGACCTGACACGGCTCGACGAGGATGGCCGCGCGCGCCTGCGGGCTGCGCGAGTCGGCTTCGTCTTCCAGGCTTTTCATCTGATTCCGGCGCTCACGGCGCTCGAGAACGTGATGCTGCCGCTCGAGCTCGCGGGACGGGCGGATGCGCGGCGCACGGCCGCGGAGACTCTTGCCCTGGTGGGTCTGGCGGCGCGCACCGGGCACTATCCACGGCAGCTTTCCGGGGGCGAGCAGCAGCGGGTCGCAATCGCCCGCGCCTTCGTCACCCGCCCCGCGGTGCTGTTCGCGGATGAGCCGACCGGCAATCTCGACACGGCAACGGGCGGCCGGGTGGGCCAGCTGCTCTTCGAGCTCAACGCGAGCGCCCACACGACGCTGGTGCTCGTGACGCACGACCGCGAGCTCGCCGCGCGCTGCCGGCGCACGCTGCGCATGGAAGCGGGAAGGCTGCTGTGAGGGCGGTCCGGCTGGCACTGCGGACGCTGCTGCGCGAGTGGCGCTCGGGCGAGCTCGGCGTGCTGCTCCTCGCCCTCACGGTGGCTGTGGCGGCGCTCACCGGCGTGGGCTTTCTGGTCGGCCGCATCAGCGCCGCGGTCGCGCTGCAGGCGAGCTCGGTGCTCGCGGCGGACCTTCGCCTCGGATCGCCGCGCCCCCTGAGCGAGGAGTACTTCGCCGAGGCCGCCCGCCGCGGGCTTGCGAGTGCGCGTACGACGCGGCTGCTGTCGGTCGTCTTCAACGGCGATGCCAGCCAGCTCACCAATGTTGAAGCAGTCACCGCGGGCTATCCTCTGCGCGGTCGGGTGCTCACCGCCGGCGAGCCCTTTGCCCAAGGCGCGCCCGCGGCGGTAATTCCCGCCCCCGGTGAGGTCTGGCCCGCCTCCAAGCTCCTCGCCACTGTCGGTGGGGCGGTCGGCTCGCAACTCACGATCGGCGCTGCGACATTTCGCGTCTCCCGGGTGCTCATCTCGCGTCCCGACCAGGGCGGTACTTTCGCCGAGCTCGCGCCGAGCCTCATCATGAACGCCGCGGATCTGCCGGCCACGCGCCTCATTCAGCCGGGCAGCCGCGTGAGCTATGCGGGCCTCTTCGCCGGCGATCGCGAGAGCATCGAGGCGTTCAAGGCCTGGCTCAAGGACCACCGGCGCGATGACGAGCGGCTGCGCGACATTTCCGATGCGAGCCCTCAGGTGCGAAACGCGGTGGACCGTGCGGGCCGCTTCCTGAGTCTCGCGAGCCTCGTGAGTGTGCTCCTGTGCGCCGTCGCGGTCGCCCTCTCGGCGCGCCGCTACGTGTACCGTCACCTCGATACCGTGGCGCTGTTGAAGACGCTCGGCGCCACGCGTGCCTTCACCCTCGGCGTCGCGGTGCTGCAGCTGCTGGCCCTCGCTTTGGCCGCCGCCATTGCCGGCTCCGCTCTCGGATTTCTCGCGCAGGAGTGGCTGCTGCGCACCATCCGCGGACTGCTGGCGGTCGGGGAGTTGCCGCGTCCCGGTCTCACGCCGCTCGCCCTCGGCTTCCTGACTGCGATCGCAGTCCTCGCCGGCTTCGCGCTGCCCCCGCTCCTGCAGCTCTCGCGCGTACCGGCGTTGCGGGTGCTGCGGCGCGATGCGGGACCGCCGCCGCCGCTCGCGCTCCTCGCCTTCGGCCCGGCGGTCGCCGTTGTGCTGGGGCTCATCTACTGGGTGGTGCTGGAGGTGCGGCTGTTCGGCTATCTCGCGGTGGGGCTCGCGGTTTTCCTTGGCGTGCTGGCTCTCGCCGGCACCGCCCTGGTGATGCTCGCCGGACGGCTGCGGGGCCGGGTGGGAGTCGCCTGGCGCTACGGGGTCGCGAACCTGAGCCGCCGGCACGCCGAGAGCGTCGTGCAGCTCGTGGCCTTCGGAACCGGCATCATGGTGCTGCTGCTGCTCGGCATCATCCGCTCGGACCTGAACAGCGACTGGCGGCGCACCCTCCCGCCGGACCTCCCCAACTATTTCTTCATCAACATTCCGCCCGCCGAGCGCGATGATTTCATCCGCTTCGTGCAGGCGCAGGGCGCGCGCACCACGCGCGTGCTGCCGATGATCCGTGGGCGTCTCATCGCGATCAACGGACAGCCGCTTGCGGCAGGCCACCGGGGCGATCGCGAGGAGGACACGCTCGCCACGCGCGAGCAGAACCTCACCTGGACCACGGAGCTCGGGGCTGATAACCGCATCATTGCCGGGCACTGGTGGAGCGCGGCGGATGCCGGCAGGCCCCTGGTGTCGCTGGCCTCGGAAATGCAGGACGCGCTCGGCGTGCATCTCGGCGACCGGCTGAGCTTCGACATCGGCGGCGAGCGCATCGAGACGACGGTGGCGAGCATCCGCAAGGTCAAATGGGACACCTTCCAGCCGAACTTCTTCATCGTGTTCGCGCCGGGCGTGCTCGATGCGATCGCCGGCACCTACATGACCAGCGCCTACTTCACGCCGGGCACCTCGCGCACCCTCGCCGCACTCGCGCACCGCTTTCCGAGCGTCTCGATCTTCGACATCGAGGAGCTCCTCACGCAGGTGCGCGCGGTGCTCGATAAGGCGGCGCTCGCCGTGCAGAGCGTGTTCGTCTTCACGCTGTTTGCGGGTCTCACGGTGCTGCTGGCCGCGGTGCAGTCGAGCCGCGACGAGCGCCGCTACGAGAGCGCGATGCTGCGCACGCTCGGGGCGAGCCGCGGCATCGTGCTCGCAGGCGTACTCGCGGAGTTCATCACCCTCGGGACGCTGTCGGGACTGCTGGCCGCGGCGGGGGCCTCGCTCGGGGCGTATTTCCTCACGACCCGCTGGCTGGAGCTCCGCTACGTGTTCGAGCTCACGCCCTGGGTGGTGGGGATCGTGGGCGGTGCGCTCCTGGTCGCGACGGGAGGCTGGCTCGCAACGCGCTCAGTGGTGAATCAGTCGCCGCTGAGCACGTTGCGAGCCTGAGGCGCGGCGGGCGAGCCGCGAGCCTAGTCGCGCATCTACTTCTGCGCGAGCCGTTTCTCATCCTTTGCCGCCTTCGCGCGTTCCTTCACCGTCTGCAGGTGGGCATTTGCCTTGTCCCGGCACTGCTTCTGAGCATCGCCCTCGAGGGCTTCGCACTTGGCCAACGCAACCTTGGTTGCATCCTCCGCCTCCGTAACCGCCTCGTCCGCGACGGCGGCCACGTTCTTGTCGGCGGCTTTCGCCTCGATGTCGGCTTGATCCTTGGCGAGGTCCCGGGAGGCCTGCGCCTCCGCCTGCTTCCGCTTCGCATCCGCCTCGGCATCGTTCTTGGCCGCCTCCTGGGTGGCCTTGGCCACATCGGCCTGAACGTCGTTGGGAGCCTTCGCCTTGTTACACCCGGCAAGCATGAGCGTTGCACTGGCGAGCAACGCACACGTGAGCGCAGCTTTCATTCGCATTCTCCAGATGACTCTGATGCGCCGTAGCTTCCGCCCGCGGTTGGTGTGTTTCAGTCTTCCTTGGCCGGCTTTCCTCGTGAGAGAAATCCTACGATGGGCTGGACCGCCGGCATCCGGGCGGCCGAATCGGTGGCGAGCGAGTTGGCTTAGGACGCGGCCTGCGCTCCTTGTCGGGAAGCGCTGACGCGGTCATGCGGAAGACGGGTTCAGTCGCGCGCGGCTTGCGATGTCGCCGGAAACTCAGCGCTGTGCAACGCCGATCGTGACCCACGAGTCGGGTTGCGGCTCGAGGCGCGTGGTGAGCCCCTCGATGGTGAAGAGGTAATTGCCAGGCCCGAGCGCGGAGCTGTTGAGCGCAATGCGCAGGTGCCCGTTCGAATCCTTGGAGAGATTGTCGATCACCATCACGCGCCCCTGATCGATGCGGTCGATGGTGACGCGGAAATCCCGGTAAGGTGAGCGCGACTCGTCGAGGCGCAGATCCGCAAGCTGGGCTTCGCGTCCGCCGCCGATCGTGATCGCCGGGGAGTTGGTGGCCCCGGAGCGGTTCGGCAGCAGGCGAATCACGCGGGTGCTCGCGGCCGGGTCGAGTGTGCGCTCGGCGACCTGCGTCTGCAGGTCGAGAATCTTGTGAGTCTTGCCGGCGCTGCTCGCCGCAACGAGGGCGAGCGAGAGCGCCAGAACTCCCGCGAGCCCCGCGAGGCCGAGTGTCACCATCGGCTGCTGCCACAGTGGGCGTGACGCCTCCTGCCAGGGCTCGGGTTTGCCGCTCGCCTCGAGAAGGCGCAGCCCCGCATTGACCCGCTCGGGCAGTCCCAGCTCATCGAGTAGCTCCGGATGCTCCTTGCAGTAGCGCTCGAAGTCGGTCGCCGCCTTGATCGGCAGCTTCCCGGACAGATAGCGCTCGACCACCTGGTTGCGGGCGATGAAGTCCCGGTCCATGCCGCGCGACGGTGTCACCAGGGCCGAAGCTGCGGCTGGCGCGGGCGCCGCAGGCGCGGCCGGGCGCGGCTTCTCGGACGGGGCGGCCTGAGGCGCCTTCGATGCGGGCGCCGCCGCGCGGGCGGGCGCGGCGTTAGAGCTCTTGGCGGAGGCAGCCGCGGCCGCGCGCGCGTTGGCCCAGCTGGCGAGTGAGGGTGCATCGGCTGTGGGCGTCGCACCGGGCGCTGGTGATGCGTCGGGCGGCGGCGCAGCGGCGGCGGGCTGGGCGACGGGAATGGCCGACGGTCGGGGCGCGGTCGTTGCCGATGGCTTCGCGCCCGGTGCGCCAGCCGCGGCTGCCCCCGATGCGGCCTGCGGCTTGAGGGCGGTGACGGAAGCCGATGGCGGCACTGCCTTGGCGGCCACTGAAGGCTTTGAGTGCGGTGCTGCAGGCGAGGTCGAGGCCGCTGCGAGCTTTTTCGCCGCAGCGCTCAGGGATGCGCGCTTGGCAAGCGGCACGAAAGCCGGGGTCTCGGTAGCGGCCGCTGCGGCGGCGCTCGCCGTCTTTGCGGTCGGCGGCGGACTTGGGGCTGGCGATGCCGCAGCGGAGGCCTTCGCCAAAGCGGACGCAAGGCTATCCGGGATCAGCGTCAGCATCGAGTCATCGCTCGAGGGCGCCGGGGTGGCGCTCACGAGCGGGGGATTTCGCGAGGGCGCCGGCGCAGATGGCGCCGCGAGCAGCTTCTCAACCGCCGCCGGATCCTCGAGCGTGAGAGGTGCGTCAGGATCGACCTCGAGTACCTGCGGCGCGTCGGCCGCGTCCTGTGGCGCCGCGACCGTGGGCACGTCACTGCTCGAGAGCAGCAGCTCAGGATCCATCAGCTCGAGGGTCTGAGTGCCCGCGGTGTCTGGCGCGGCAGGCGCAGAGTCTTCAGCCTTCGCCGCCGGCGAGGGCGCAGGCGGCTTCTCTGCAGCCGCAGGCGCGGCCGCGGTGGCCTTTGCGGCGGTTGGCGCTGAATTCGCCGGCTCCTCGACCGGCAAATCAGGCAAGGGCTCCGTTGTCGGGCGAGGCGCAGCTTCCATATATGGACATATCTAACCAACCCCGTCCGCTCCCGACGTCGGGGTGGCTCACAGATCCATGCTTCGCCCGCGGGCGTGTGACGCAGGTCTCACTCGCCGCTGCGCGCGGCGGGGGGTGCGAACTGGAGCACGGTGTTTCAGCTGAGCGAGCCGCTGAGGAAGAATTCGATCTTGTCGCGATAGGTACGCGAGAGCTTCAGCTCGTGTCCGCCCTCGAGCGTCAGGAAGTATTCGCCGTTCATGTGGGCACGCAGACTTCGCACCAGGCGCAGGTTGACGATGGTGGAGCGGTGCACCCGCTGGAACAATTTCGGATCGAGCACATCCTCCAGCTCCTTCATGGTGCCGCGCAGGATGTGCGTCTCGCCTGCGACATGGATGCACATGTAGTCCCCGGCCGCATCGATCCACTGGATGTTCGCCACCGGCACGCGCACCGTCTCGCGCCCCTGCCGGATCGGCAGCACCTCGGGGCGGGCGCCCCCGAGCGCCTTGCGCCCGTGCTCGAGCAGCTCATCGAGCACCAGCTCGCCGCAACCGGTGATTTCCGCGATGACCTGCATCAGGCGGTCGCGTTGCCGCGCCGCGTTGCGCGCCTGCAGATGCTCGCGTACCCGCGCGACCGCCTCCGCGAAGCGCACTTCGTCGATTGGCTTGAGAAGATAGTCGATGGCGCGTGCCTCGAAGGCGCGGATCGCGTACTGATCGTAGGCGGTGACGAATACCACGACCGGCAGCGATTCCTGCGGCAGCCGTGCCAGCACTTCGAAGCCCGACATCCCCGGCATCTGTATATCCAGGAAAACCAGGTCCGGCTTGAGGTCGGAAATGGCAGCCAGGGCTTCGCGACCATTGGCGCATTGCGCCACGATCTCGAAGTCTTGAAGCTCGCGCACGCGGATCTCGATGCCGCGGCGCGACAGCACCTCGTCATCGACGACCAGCGTGCGTATTTTCATGCGTGCGCGCGCCCGGGCAGACGCGCCAGCGCCCGCTGCAGCGCGCGCTCCTCGGGCGGTGCGGTCTCGAGCGGCAGCGCCATGTCGACCCGCGTCCCCGGGTGCGCGTTGAGGGCCGCGAAGCGGCAGGTGTCCCCGTAGAGGACCTTGAGACGCTCGCGCGTGTTGCTCAGGCCGACGCCGCGCCGGTCGCCCGAGGGCGGCCCATCGGGCAACCCGGGGCCATCGTCGATGACCGAGAGCTCGAGGAGATTCTCGCGGGTGCGGCCTTCGATGCGCACCAGCCCCCCCTGCTCACGCGCCGACACGGCGTACTTGAGCGAATTCTCCAGCAGCGGCTGCAGCAGCAGGCTCGGTACCAGCGCCTCGAGAGCCGGCTCCTCGATCGCGTACTCGAGGCGCAGCCGCTCCCCGAAGCGCAGCCGCTCGGTGCCGAGATAGAGATCGAGCGCCTCGATCTCCTGGCGGAGCGTCACCTTTTTCATCGGGTCCTGATCGAGCGTGTAGCGCAGGAACTCCGAGAGCCGCGCCACGGCATGCGTGGCCTTGCGGTTCTGGTTATCCAGGATCAGCGTGGAGATGGCGTTCAGGGTGTTGAAGAGGAAATGCGGATTGAGCTGGTAGCGCAGCATCTTCAGTTGCGCTTCCTGGGCGAGCGCCACCGTCTTCAGCAGGGCCTCCTCCTGCTGGCGCTTCGACTCGTAGAACTTGATGCCGAAATAGAGGGCGCTCCAGCACAAGAGCAGGTACGCCGTCGACAGCGCGCCGCCGAACAGCTCGAAGCGCGTCTGCATCTGCCAGTCCGGTGCGATGAGCTCGCGGTAGAAGAGGTTGATCACCATGCGCAGCGTGAGGGCGGTGATGTAGCAGTTGACCAGCACCCCGACGATGGCGATCTGCAGCGGCTGTCCCCACAGCCGCCGATAGATGTAGCGCATGGGCGCCGAGAGCACGAAGCCGGCGACGGCTGCGATCGCGAGCAGCGGCCCCCAGCTCGATGACGTGCCGTAGGTGTAGAAGAAGTCACCCACGTACTGGGTGATCCCATAGGCGGCCCAGAAAGCCGCGTGCAACGTCCAGAAAAGGACATTGCGGTTGGTGCGGAACTGCTCGAGCGTCGGCATCTTCATAGCGCGCACGGACCTAAGCGCCGCTCCATGGGCGCACTGCGGGACCGTAGCGCAGAAGCTTAGGGCATATGGAAGTGGGCAGGCCCTGGCCGTGGGCGCAAGGCAGGCTCGCTTCGTCGCAGGGGAAAGCGCGGCCGATCCGGGCATGCACCCGCAACGCGCTCGCAAGCTACTGATTTTACTCGGGAGACTCGATCTGCAGGGCCCGGACCAGCTTCGTCTCGGACACCGTATCCAGATTCTCGAGCGGCACCGGCTTGGAGAGTGCCGGGCCCTGCGCGTAATCGAGGCCGATCGCCGTCAGGTATTGGAGCGAGGCCTGCGAGTCGGCCTTCTTGGCCGAGCAGTGAATGCCGAGCACTTTGGCTGCCTGCACGGTGGCCACCGCCATGGCCTGGGAGAGCTTGTCGCGCAGAGCGGCGGCGGTGAGTCGGGCGTCGAGCTTGATCATCCGCAGCGCTTTCGAGCGCAGCAGCGGCAGCACCTGGGAATCAAACGAGAAGTCGTCGATGGCGATCCACGTACCGAGCTTCTCGCACTGGGCGATGAAGCGCTCCACCTTCGCGCGGTTCTGCGCGCACAGGGACTCGGCAATCTCAAAGCCGATCGTCTCGCCGGCGATGCCGTGGGTGTTGAGTGCGGCGGCCACCTTTTGCGGAAAGCGCTCATCCTCGAGCGTCGCAATCGAGAGATTGATGGTGAAGGTGGTGGGCGCGGAATTCCAGGAGCTGCGATGGGCAGCGAGCCAGGCGAGCAGCTGCGTCAGAGTCTGCTCATCGGCAGCGACCGCATCGCGCTGCGCACCGTTCGCGCGCGGCTGCACCTGGAAGCGGCGGGACTGACCGCCCGGTCGCAGCTTCGCGAAGGGCAGCAGATCGATCGCCGGTGCCGCATCGGCCGGCGCACTCACCGCAGCGGGCGAGGCGGGCGAGGCGGGCGAGGCGGGGGTGTGCACGGCCGTGGGCATGGCCGCGCTCGCCGGGGGGCTCACCACGGGTGCTGCGGCGGCGAGCACAGGAGGCGCGACCGGGATCGGTGCCGGCGTCGCCGGGGGCGGTGGCGCGGGGGAAGCGGTCGGGGTGCGCACCGCGGGAGCGCTGCGCACCGGGGGTGCGCCGCGCACGGCGGGAGAGATGCGCACGGGCGAAACGGTCCGTACGGACGGTGCGGCTCGGGTTGCCGGTGCTGCCGGGAGAGGTTGAGAGGCTTTCACCGGGGGCAGAGCTTTTGCGGCCGGTGACAGCACCGGGGCCACCGGCGCACGGCGCCCGGCATGCACCGAAGGCAGAGTCACCGGATCGGAATCGAACAGCACGACCACGTCATCCTCGACCGCCGGGGGGCGGGAGTGCGCCGGGATCGGCTCGAAGGGATTGCGCACGGGACCTCCGTGCGTGGGTCGGCCCGGCGGCGACGATTTTGCGGCGGCGATGGTGGCGGCGGTGGTGGCGGGCGCTCGTACGGGTGGTGCGGCTTGAGCCGGTGCAGGAGCCCGCGCGGGCGGTGCGGCAGCGGGGGGACGGAGCGTGCGCGCTGGCTGAGTCGCGGCCACTTTTGTGGCGGCCTGGAGCTTGCGGGCCACTGCGCTCGGGTTCGGCGCCGGTCGCACCACTGGCGGCTCGGCCAGGAACTCCAGACGCACCATGCCCGAGTCATCGGGTGTCATGTCGACGGGAGCTGCGGCAGGGGCGGGAGCGAGGGCGGGTTTCACCGGCTGATTCGATGGCAGCGGCGCAGCCGCCGGAGCGGGCGAGGCGGGGCGGCTCTGATCCGGGGCCAGCTCGAGCTCGAGGATGCTGGCGATCTCGGCAGCCGTGATGATGGTTTCGGACACGTCATCGTCCGAGTCCGGCTCGCGCGCGCTCGCCGTGGCAGTCTCGGTCTCCGCGATCAGGGAAAGCTCGAGCTCACGCGGGGCGACCTCGGGGGCGGGGGCCTCGGGAGCCGGGGCCTCGAAAGCTGGGGCCGCCGGTGCAGGGTCCTCAGAAGCATCCTCAGAAACGGCGGCCTCGGGAGCGGCAGCCTCGTCAAGTTCTTCCGCCTCGTCGATCTCCTCGGCCACATCGAGCATGCCCGAGGGCTTCAGCAGGACCGCGAGGCGCTGCATGATCGTGCGCACCGGCGCTGCGGTCATGCGCTCGAGCGTATCGTCGCCGACCGACTTGCTGTCGGCCAGGATCATGGCTACGCCGACCAGGCTTCCGGTAGGCGCGCGCACCGGGAGGAAAACCGCGAGACGTCCGTCCTCGAGTGCCGTCTCGTGGCAGGGGAGGGAAGGGTCGCCGGCGAGGACATCGAGCGCCTCCACCACCAGCATGTGCTCATCGGGACCGAGCGCGCCTTCGCTCAGCCACAGAACGTTGGCTTCGTGATCGCAGAGGGAGACCGAATGCAACCGCCGCGCGGGCAGCACCTCGCGCAGTTGTGCGCCGAGCGCCTCAACGGTCTGAGGCCCGGCGGGTGGTGTCGGCACCAGCGCGACAGGTGATGTGGCAGACGAGCGCGCGGCCGTGTTTTTTGTTCGCAAAGCTTCTTTCCGGTCTGATGGTCACAGCGGGCGCGTACGGTTCCCGCCGCACGCGCTTTCCCTCGGATGTCAGGGTGGCAGCATATGACCGTCGGCGCCGTGATTTTGCTCGCGTTCTGTTCGCAAAAGGGCGACAGCACGGACTGTGCGCATTTGTCATATTGGACAGTCGCGGTGCAACCAAAGCCAAAAGGGTGCATGCGTCGCACTGCACCCGCCGTTTTAGCCCGAGCCAGCCTCAGCGCGCGCTGCCGAGGAAGTCCCGCTTGCCGAGCTCGACGCCGTTGTGACGCAGGATCGCGTACGCGGTAGTCACGTGGAAGAACACGTTTGGAATCGCCCAGTGCTGCAGGAATTCCAGACCCTTGAACTCGAGCGTGCGCTCCCCCGCCGTGAACTTGATGTCGCGGGTCTCGGTGTCGGCGAGAGCCACGGCCGGCACGCTCCTCAGGTAGTCGACGGTGCGCGCGATGCGCGCGCGCAGCTCCCCGAAGCTGCTCTCGTTGTCGGCGAAACGCGGCGGCTCCTGCGCGGCGAGACGCGCCACGGAGTTCTTCGCGATGTCGCAGGCGATCTGCACCTGTCGGATGAGGGGGAACATGTCGGGCGCGAGGCGCGCGTTGAGCAGCACCCCGGGCTCGAACTTGCGCTGCTCGGCGTGCTTCACGCTCTTCTCGAGCAGCGCCGAGAGGTTTCCGAGCACGTTCGCGAACATTTCCACCGACATGGCGTGCATCGAGATTTTCATGGTCATCCTCGTGAAGGGGTCCGGCTCTCAGGGGGCGCAGATTCTAGCCCGCCAGGACTGGCGCACGTGCCTCTCAGGTGAAACAATAGCCCAGGTCCAACACCTAATTGAGGCCGCCATGAGTCTGCTGTGGACACCCGCGCAACTGGCGATGCTGGCAAAAGTCGTCGATCTCAATGGCTTCTCTGCCGCGGCCCGTGCGCTCGGGGTGCCCAAGGCCGCGGTGAGTCGTGCGGTCGCGGACCTCGAGAAGACCCTCGGTGTGCGGGTACTCGAGCGCACCACGCGGCGCATCTCTCTCACCTCCGCCGGACGGCTGATCTGCGGTCACGCGCGGCGCGTCGTCGAGGAGACCGATGCGGCGCGCGGCGCGATTGCGAAACTGCACTCGCCCGAAGCGCGGCCGCTGCGCGTGGTGGCGGATCCCACCTACGGTCGCGTGCTGCTCTCACCCCTGGTGCCGAGATTTCTCGAGGCTTTCGCGCGCGTGCCGCTCGAGGTGGCACTCGATGCGCAGCAGCTCGCCGCGGGCACATGGGACGTCGCGATCCGCACGCGCCCGCCGGTCGATGCCACGCTGGTGCAGCGGCTGCTCGGCGCACCGCCCGCGTTGCTGGCAGCCACGCCCGCCTACCTGCAGCATCGCGGCACGCCTGCCCGCCCCGATGACCTGCGCCAGCACGACGTGCTGACGCCCGAGGTCGGCGGGCAGGCTGAGTTCCGGCTGCATCTCTCACGCGGCGCGCAGCGCGCCGAAGTGCCCATCACCCCGAAGCTCGCGGTCGATGATCCCGCCGTGCTGCACGCCGCAACCGCCGCTGGGCTTGGCGTCGGACTCCTGCCGGAATTCCTCTGCCGCCAGGGCCTCGCCACCGGCCGCCTGAAAGCGGTGTTGCCCGAATGGGCGGCCCCGCCTGCGGACGCGCTGTACGCGATCTACCCGCAAGCGCTCGAGTCCGACGCGCGGGTGCAGCAGTTCGTGGATTTTCTCGCGGCCAACATCGTGCCGGCGCTCGCCGGCGGGGCAGCCGCCCCCGCTGCCGCCCGCACCTGAAGACCCGGTACACTGGCGATCTGAAAGGGACCGGTCATGTACCGTGCACCACTGAGGGAGATGCGCTTTGTGCTCGAGGAGCTGCTGCACGCCGGCAGCCTGAGCGCATGTCCCCGATTCGCCGAGTACTCCGACGAGCTCGGGCGCTCGGTGCTCGAAGAGGCGGCGCGCTTTGCGCAGGAAGTGCTCGAGCCACTCAATCGACCCGGTGACGTCGAGGGCGCACGCTGGACGGAGCAGGGAGTGGTCACGGCGAGCGGCTTCCGCGAGGCGTACCAGCAGTTCGTCGCCGGCGGCTGGCCGGCGCTCGGCGCCGAGCCGCAGTTCGGCGGCCAGCCGGTTCCCGGAGTGCTGGTGAACGCGGTCGGAGAGTTCTGGGGCTCGGCGAACCTCGCCTTCAAGCTCGGTCCCATGCTGACGCACGGCGCGGTGCATGCGCTCGAGCTCACCGGCTCCGAGGCGCAAAAACGCCTCTATCTCCCGAAGATGGTGAGCGGCGAGTGGACCGGTACCATGGTGCTCACCGAGCCGCAGGCGGGTTCGGATCTCGGCCTGGTGCGCACGCGCGCCGTCCCCGAGGGCGATCATTACCGGCTCTTCGGCCAGAAGATCTTCATCACCTGGGGCGATCACGACCTCACCGCCAACACCATCCACATGGTGCTCGGCCGCATCGAAGGCGCGCCCGCAGGCGTCAAGGGTATCTCGCTTTTCATCGTGCCGAAGTGGCGGGTGAACCCTGACGGCTCGCTCGGCGAGCGTAATGACGTGCGCTGTCTTTCCATCGAGCACAAGCTCGGAATCCATGCGAGTCCCACCTGCGTGCTTGCCTTCGGTGAGAAGCAGGGCGCGATCGGCTATCTCATCGGCGAGGGCGGCCGCGGCCTCGAGTACATGTTCATCATGATGAACAGCGCGCGGCTATCGGTCGGGAGCGAGGGCTACGCGGTCGGTGAGCGCGCCTTCCAGCGGGCCGCGGAGTGGGCGCGCACGCGCGTGCAGGGACGCCCGCCGGGCCCGGCGGGCGCAGCCGCCGCGACCATCATTCAGCACCCCGACGTGAAGCGCATGCTCCTGATGATGAAGTCGCAGACCGAGGCTTCGCGGGCGCTGACTCTGTACGCCGCCATGCAGCTCGACCTGGCGGCCGCGAGCCCCGATCCCGGGGTGCGGGCCGCGGCGCTCTCGCGCGGTGAGCTCCTGACGCCGATCGTCAAGGGCTGGTGCACCGAGATCGGTAACGAGGTGACGGCCATCGGCGTGCAGGTGCACGGCGGGATGGGATTCATCGAGGAGACCGGCGCCGCGCA
>DATGJR010000083.1:0-9845 GCA_035295065.1 Steroidobacteraceae bacterium | reverse complement strand
TCAGTACTCCCACTTGCGGTTGGGCCGGGGCCTCCGGCTGCGCCTGCGCGGTCAGCCATAGCGCTGCGAGGGTGCAGGCTGCGCCGCGCAGAGCGCGTGCGCTGCTCATCGTCGGCCGCCCGCCGCGCGCGAGCCGGTCACGGCGGCGAGAATCCCTGCGAGGATGCGTGTTGGATTCGGCGGGCAACCGGGTACCGCCACATCGACCGGGATGACGTTCGCCACCCGGCCGCAGCTCGCATAGCTCTCGCCGAACACCCCGCCGCTGCAACCACAGTCGCCGATCGCGACCACCAGCTTCGGTGCCGGCGTTGCTTCGTAGGTACGAATCAGCGCGGCCTCCATGTGCCTGGAGACCGGACCCGTCACCAGCAGAAGATCCGCATGACGCGGGCTCGCGACGAAGCGGATGCCGAGCCCCTCGAGGTTGTAGAGCGGGTTGTTGAGCGCGTGAATCTCCAGCTCGCAACCGTTGCAGGAGCCGGCATCGACGTGGCGGATGCAGAGCGCGCGCCCGAGTACGGCACGCAGCTCCGCGCGCAGCGCCTCGCGCTCGCGCAGGCCTTCGTCGGGGGCCGGCGCCGGCTCGGTGACGATGCCGATCGAGCCGATCTGTCGCAGGGTCTTCAGCATGATGGCGGCGCTTTGCGGCTACAGGTCGTGACCGCTGTATGAAAGGTTGAAGGACTTGTTGATGAGCGGGAAGTCCGGAACGATGTTGCCGATCACCGCATGCTCGAGCACGGGCCAGTTCTGCCACGACGGATCGTGCGGGTGGCAGCGATGAATCGTCCCGGCGGTGCCTGTTTCGAGCGCGATGCAGACCGGGCCGCGCCATCCTTCGATCAGACCGAGGCCCATGAGGCCGGCGGGCGGCTCCCTCAGCTGCGTGCGGTGCGCGCCCGGGGGCAGGCGGTGGAGGAGCTCCTCGAGCAGGCGGCAGGACTCCTGGAGCTCATCGAAACGCACCGCGACGCGCGCCGCGACATCGCCCTCGCGCCGACCGCATTTGACCGGGGCGAGCTCGGTATAAGGTGCGCACGGCAGGTCGATGCGCAGGTCGAAGGCCTGGCCGCTCGCGCGCCCCGCCAGACCCGTCAGACCGAGCTGCGCGGCGAGTTCGGGGGAGACGGCGCCGGCTCCCGCAAAACGGTCGCGCAGCCCCTCGTGCTCATCGTAGATGCTGCGCAGCTTCGCCGTTTCACGCGAGACCTCCCTGAGCAAGGCGCGCAGCTCGCCGGCACCGCGGGCGTCGAGATCGCAGCCCATTCCCCCCGGCACGACCGCGTCCATCAGGTAGCGCGCTCCGAGCGCGCCTTGCACGGCTCGCAGCAGCAGCTCCTTGAGGCGTGAGAATTGAGTGAGCCCGAAGGCGAAGCCGGCGTCGTTCCCGAGCGCGCCGAGGTCGCCGAGGTGATTCGCGAGCCGCTCGAGCTCCAGGCACGAGGCGCGCAGCCACACGGCGCGCGGCGGGATCTCAACCGCGGCCAGCCCCTCGAGCGCCTGCGCGTATGCCCACGAGAACGCCACTGCGGAGTCCCCTGAGACACGTGCCGCCAGGCGATGAGCCTCGAGGATCGGCAGCTGTGCGAAGCGCCGCTCGATTCCCTTGTGCACGTAGCCAAGGCGCTCTTCCAGCCGCAGGACCTTTTCCCCGACCACCGAGAAACGAAAGTGTCCCGGCTCGATGGTGCCGGCATGAACCGGTCCGACCGCAATCTCGTGGACCCCGTCGCCTTCGACGCGCACGAAGTCGTACCGATCGAGCAGTGCAGCGTTGCCCGCCGGAGCCGCCTCGTCGATGAGCGGACGAAACGCTTCCGGCCAGGCACTGTGCCGCAGCCACGGCCGGCCATCGGCATCGCTCGCCCGCAAGCCCGAGAGGTCACGCAGCGCACGCTGCATGCGCGAGGCGGCGGGGAACAGGTCGTCGACCGCCGGATAGGATGCATCCGCGGTCGTAACCGGCAGGCTGACGATGAGGCCCGCCGTGTCGAGGAGCGCGGCGGCGCGCACCGCCGCGCATTCCGCCTCACTACTCGCCCAGAGCGTCAGCAGCCGGCCTCCGGCAGCCCGCAGATCCTCCATCACCGAGCGCCATTCCTCGGCCGTCACGGCGAGCGACCTCAATCCAGGCGCGCCGGGCTGCGGCTGAGCGCGCGCGAACCAACGCCTGAGGGGCATCTCAGTGTCCTCCGCCGATGAGGCGCGCGGCGGCGCGATACCAGTCGGCCAGGTATGGCGGCACGTAGAGCCCGAGCACCAGCACCAGGGTCAGGTGCGCAAACACCGGCAGCAGCGCGGGCGGGTGCGGCAGGCGTCGCGCGCGCGTCTCGCCGAACACCATCGGCTGCACGCGCCCGAAGATCGCCGCAAAGGCGACTCCGAGTGCCAGCAGCAGGATCGGCGTCGCCCACGGCTGCTCGCGCATGGCGGTGGTGAGAATCAGGAATTCGCTCGCGAACACGCCGAAGGGCGGCATGCCGAGGATCGCGAGCGAGCCCATCATGAGGCCCCAGCCCACCGTGGGACTCAGGGTGATGAGGCCGCGGATATCGCTCATCAGCTGCGAGCCGGCCTTCTGCGCCGCGTGCCCGACGGCGAAGAAGATCGCCGACTTGGTGAGGGAGTGCACGGTCATGTGCAGCAGGGCGGCAAAATTGGCGATCGGGCCGCCCATGCCGAAGGCGAAGGTGATGATTCCCATGTGCTCGATGGAGGAGTAAGCGAACAGGCGCTTGATGTCGCGCTGCCGCCATAGGAATCCCGCCGCCAGCACCACCGACACCAGGCCGAATCCCATGAGCATGCGCGAGGGGAGAGCCGAGTGGAGCGAGCCCTCCACCAGTACCTTGCAGCGCACGACCGCATAGATGGCGACGTTCAGCAGCAGCCCGGAAAGCACGGCGGAGATGGGTGTCGGGCCTTCGGCATGCGCGTCCGGCAGCCAGTTGTGCAGCGGCGCGAGCCCGACCTTGGTGCCGTAGCCGACCAGCAGAAACACGAATGCGAGGCTCAGCACCGCGGGCTCGAGCTGTCCTTTGGCGCCGTTCAGATGTGTCCACAGCAGCGCGCTCGCACCCTCGAGGCCCAGGCTGTGCTCGGCGGCGAAATACAGCAGGATCGTGCCAAAGAGCGCCTGCGCGATGCCGACGCCGCAGAGGATGAAGTACTTCCAGCCGGCCTCGAGGCTGGCCGGCGTGCGGTACAGCGTCACCAGCAGCACCGTCGAGAGCGTCGCCGCCTCCATCGCCACCCACAGGAGCCCGAGGTTGTTGGTGGTGAGCGCGACCAGCATGGTCGCCATGAAGAGCTGATACATGCCGTGATAGAGGCGCAGCCGGCCGCCGCTCACTCGCCCGTGCTCGCGCTCGATGCGCATGTAGGGGCGCGAGAACAGCGCCGTGGTGAGGCCCACGAGCGCGGTGAGCGTGACCAGGAAGACATTGAAGGGATCGATGAAGAATTGCTCGTGGCCGACGAGCAGGTCGCCCTCGCCGATGACCCGCGCGGTGAGCGCGCAGGCGGAGAGGAAGGTGGTGAGGCTCACCGCGGCGTTCAGCTCCGGCGCCCAGCGCCGGTCGCCGAACACGCCGAGGATCAGGGCACCCAGCAGCGGGCTGCCGAGCAGGAGTACGAATTCCATGTCAGCCGCTCTCCGGGGGCCCGGCGCGCGTGCGGGCCGGGCTCTCGCGCAGTGCCTCGAGGTGATGCAGGTCCAGGCTGTCGAACTGCTCGCGGATCTGAAAGAAGAAGATGCCGAGCACCAGCACCGCCACCAGCACATCCAGCGCCACGCCGAACTCGACCACCATCGGCATGCCGTAGGTCGCGCTCATGGCGCCGAAGAACAGGCCGTTCTCCATCGACAGGAACCCCACCACCTGCGACATGGCCTTGCGGCGGGTGATCATGGTGATGAAGGAGAGCAGCACGACCGCAAGCGCGATGCCGATGGAATTGCGCGTGGCGGTGCTCGCGAGCGCGGAGATCGGCTGGGCGAGTCCGAAGGCGAACACCACCACCGCGAGCCCGGCCAGCATGGTGAGGGGAAGGTTGAGCAGCGGATCGCTGTCCCAGTAGACCTCGAGGCGGCGAATGAGCCGGTGCAACAGCCACGGAAGAAACACAACTTTGAGCGCGAGCGTGAGGCCCGCCGAGACATAGAGGTGCGGCGCGCGCGTGCGCCATGCGATCAGCAGCGTCGCGATGAAAAGCAGCGCTCCCTGAAGCGCTAGCAGATTGACCAGGTTCACGATGCGTCGCTGCGCCAGCATCGCAAACGAAAGCAGCAGCAGGAGCGCCGCGCACATGTTGAGTAGCTGCAGATCGAGCGGTGTGCCGGCCATGGCCTCAGGCTCCCAGCAGGAGATGCACCAGCAGACCCAGTACCGCGAACACGAAGGCGACACCGAGGAACTCCGGGGCGCGGAACACACGCAGCTTCGCCGACACGGTCTCGATGAGCGCGAGCGCCGCGCCCACGATCGCCAGCTTCAGCGCCAGCAGCGGTACGGAAGCCAGCAGCGCCGCAGGTCCCCCGCTGCGAGTCGAGACGCCCCAGGGCAGGAAGAGCGCGAAGCCGATGCAGGCGTAGTTGAAGAGCTTGAGGGCCGCCGCCCACTCCATGAGCGCCAGATGGCGCGCGGAGTACTCGAGCAGCTGCGCTTCGTGAATCATGGTGAGCTCGAGATGGGTGGCCGGATTGTCGATGGGGATGCGCGCGTTCTCGGCGAGCAGCACCATCGTGAAGGCAACGCCGGTGAAGGCGAGGCTCGGGTAGAGGCCGACCGACTGGGTGGCGAGGTTTTCGGTGATCGCCGGCAGCGCCGTGGTCGCCGAGATGAGTGAGGCGACGAAGATCACCATGAGGAGTGCGGGCTCGGCGAGAAAGCCGACCATCATCTCGCGGCGCGCGCCGAGTGTTCCAAAGGCGGTGCCGACGTCGATGGCGGCGAGCGCCTGAAACACGCGTGCGGTGGCCAGCAGTCCCACCAGCGCGATGGCATCCGCCGCCACGGTGAGCGGCAGGCGGGTACCCATGGAGGGAATGATGGCCGCCGCCAGCGTCATGGCACCGAACACCACGTAGGGCGCCACGCGAAAGAGCGGCGAGGCCGTCTCCGCGATCACCGCCTCCTTGTGAAAGAGCTTGCGGATGCCGCGATACGGCAGCCACAGGCTCGGAGCGCTGCGGTTCTGCAGCCAGGCGCGGCACTGATTCACCCAGCCGACGAACAGCGGCGCCGCCGCGAGTGCCGCGATCACTTCGAGGACCTGGGTCATGAGATCCATGGCCTTCATAAGACGAGCGCCAGCAGCACGATGAGCGTCGCGAAGCTGTAGAGGAGATAGGTGGCGATGCGGCCCTGCTGCAGCCAGGCGATCGTGTCGGCCGCGCGCTGCACGAGCGTGCCGACCGGCAGGTACAGTCCCAGCCAGATGCGGTCCGCGACGGTGACGCGATAGCGTGGCGCGCGGTCGAAGGGCGAGGGGAGCTCCCGCGTCATTGCGAAAAAACTGCCGAAGATGTGCCGAATGGGCTGACCGAAGCCCTCGGCGGTGTCCTGCATCCGCGGGCTGAGATCGCCAAAGCCGCAATCCCAGGCGCGCGCGTGGCGGCGATGGCCGTGATAGAAGAGCCGTACACCGAGCACCGTCACGATCACGATTCCCACGATCGCGAGGAAGAACACCATCGGCGAGTACGAGGCCTGTCGCCCGGGAACCGGCGCCAGCAGCCACCACGGCGAGAGAGGTCCCGCCGGCAGTCCCCCTCCGAGCTGCGCCACCACGGGGCGCAGGCTCTGGATGACGTAGGTGGGCAGGAGGCCGAGCGCCAGGCATCCGACAGCCAGCCACACGAGGCCGATGCGCTCGAGAGTCCCGGCATCGTGCGCGCGCGCCAGCGCGGCCTCGCGCGGCCGGCCGAGGAAGATCACGCCGTAGAACTTGACCATGACGTAGGCGGCAAGCGCCGCCGCCAGTACCAGCAAAGCCGCCCCGAGCGGCAGCAGCATGTTGATGAAGGGTCGCGGCACCTGGTGCGCGAAGAGAAAGGCCTGCAGCAGCAGCCACTCCGACACGAAGCCGTTGAGCGGCGGCAGCCCCGCCATCGCGAGCGCGCCGACCAGTGTCAGCATCGCAACCCAGGGCATGCGGTGGATGAGCCCCCCGAGGCGTCCGAGATTGCGCTCGCCGGTCGCGTGCAGCACCGCGCCGGTGCCGAGAAACAGCAGGCTCTTGATGAAGGCGTGATTCAGGCAGTGGTAGAGCAGCGCGATGAGCGCGAGTGCGGCGAGCGCCCGCATGCCGGCGCCGCGGAATACCAGCGCCAGCCCCAGGGCCGTGAAGATGATGCCGAGGTTCTCTATCGAGGAGTACGCCAGCAGGCGTTTCATGTCGGTCTGCACGGCGGCAAAGACCGCCCCGTAGAGCGCCGCAAACAGGCCGAGCGACAAGGGCACGAGTCCCCACCACCATTGCTCGCCGCCGAGCAGGTCGAAGCTGACGCGCAGCACGCCGTAGACGGCGGTTTTCAGCATCACACCGCTCATGAGCGCCGAAACCGGCGAAGGTGCGGCGGGGTGAGCTTCCGGCAGCCAGACATGCAGTGGCACCAGGCCCGCCTTGGCGCCGAAGCCCGCGAGCGCCAGCAGGAAGGCGGCCGCCGCCCAGCCCGGCGTCAGATGCGCGGCGCGCATCGCGTCGAAGGTGAACAGCCAGCTGCCTCCCTGCATCACGCCGAAGCTCAGCAGGATCGCGATCGCGCCCAGGTGCGCGATCAGCAGGTAGAGAAACCCGGCGCGGCGGATCTCCGCCAGGCCATGCTGCGCGGTGACGAGGAAGTAGGAGGAGAGCGCCATCGTCTCCCACGCCACCATGAAGGCATAGGCGTCATCGGCGAGCAGCACGAAGCCCATGCTCGCGAGGAACACGTGATACTGAAGGCACAGAAGTCCAGGTGGCGTCCCTTCGCCGCGGCGAAAGTAGCCGGCCGCAAAAACCGAGATCCCGGCGGAAGCCGCGCCGAGCAGCAGCAGGAAAATGCTGCTGAGCGCGTCCTGGCGCATGTGCATCGGCAGGTCGGGGAGCCCGACCAGGAGTGTGCGCTGCTCGGCGGGAGCCGCCAGAGCGGCGAGCGCCACCAGCGCGAGCGCCACGCCGCACAGCGCGCTCAGCGGAAACAGCGTTCGGCCCACGAGCCCCACGCTGCGCGGGCGCAGGAGACCCGCGAGGCCGATCAGGACCCACACCGCGAGCAAAGTCAGGCTGGCGGAGAGTGGCGAGTGGAGCGGTGCGATCACAGGCTACTGCTTTGAATGTGCGTTGGATTATAATCCGAGCAGCCTCCAATGACACCCGGACTGCCGCCGTGACCGTAGAAGCCCGGACCGCACGACTCACGATCCTGATCGACCCTCGCAAGAAAGCGCTGTTCGAGCGGCTGTGCGCCGAGGAGGACGCGACCTCTTCGCAGGTCGTGCGGCGCCTGATCCGGCGCTATATAGAAGAGCGCACCGGGCGGCCCTGGGTGCCGCGGGAGGACGTGAGGAGCGCGCCACGGGGCGGAGGGCGGCGCGCTTCGGCCGCGAGCGGCTCGCGGCTCACCAGCAGGGGGCGCTCCTAGCGGCAGACCGCGGCAGCGCAGCGGTGCGGCAATCGCCCCGCAACGCCGCCGCCCCGCGAGCGCGCGGGCCGGCGGCACAATCGGCAGAAGCTCTCGCGGTTACTTCTTGACCGGCGAGTCCTGGGTGGCGACGCACAGCCATTTGCCGTCCGCCATCTTCACCCAGGTGTCGGTGAAACGGACCCGGGAGTCGAGCGGCTTGCCCGCGGCATCCTTGCCCTTCCCCGCGAAGGCGCCGGTGGCGATGGCGGTACGGCCGTACACCATGACCTTCAGATCCGTGTACTCCGCGCTGGTCCAGGTATCGGACTTCGCATCGGCGAGCACGGCCTCCCTACCGGAGAGCACCTTGCCGGTCTCGGACGTCTCCACGACCTTGTCAGCCAGGAGCGGGGCCAGCAGATCCGGATTGTTGGTCTGCTGGGACCTGAGCCACTGATTTTCGTTGGCGGTGACCGCCTGCTCGTCCGCGCCCGGAGCGGCCGTCTGCGCCGTCGCGCCGCCCATCATCAGCACCATGGCGAGCGAAAGGGACATGGCGAGCGAACCCCAGATCCAGTCTCTCTTTTTCATCGCTGATCCCCCGGAGAGCTCCCCGGTCTGGAGAGCCGCGCGAACCTACCCCTTCGCGCCCGCCGCAGCAAGGCTGCACACGCTGCCGCGCCCGGGGAGCGATGGACCGTCTTTGTGCCTCCTGCTAGGCCCAAGGGGCCATTCACGCAGCGCGGCCCCGGAGAAACAATTGCGCGGGCTGCGGGAGCAGCAGCTTCAGTCGGCAAACTCACGGAGGTCCCAATGCTGGCAACCTATCCTCAATTTTCTCCACAGACGCTGATGGGCCCCTACGGCGCGAGCCCGTTTGGCCTGCACGCTGGCAACTCGCCGCTCGGCTACGAGCAGGGGTTCGGCGGTTTCGGCAGCTTTGGGCAGCCGGGCCAGTTCGGTAACCCGTTTCAGAGTCAGCTTCCCTGGCAGGGGCAGTCGCAGGGACTGCAGCAAGGGCAAGGCACTTACGCACTCGCTCAGCAGCTCGTCGTGGCGCTCGGGCAGCTGGCTCATCAGATCTCGATTCAGAGCGTGGTGAGCCAGCAGATCGGGGCGGCGCTGCAGCACCTCACTCAGCAGATCCAGGGTCAGGGCTCTGGAATGCAGAGCTTTGGCATGGGGCAGTTCTACGGCCAGCCCTACGGACAGCAGCCATTCGGCGCACAGCCCGCATGGCAGGCGTGGGGTGGCCAGCGGCCGCAGACCATCCAGTAACCATCAGGCCCTGCAGGCTCTTACACGGCGGGGGGGCGCGGGCAGCGTTGCGGCGGAGCCGCAGCGCCTCCCGCTCCCGCCGGGAGGAAGCGCCGTCACATGCAAGGAGGATTACATGGCTCAGGAGAAGGAAGAGCGGGCCGGTGTTGGCCCGCGCAGACCCGGCGAGGCCGGGGAAGACACGCTGCGTCGAAACGCAGGCTCAACGCGCGCTGCTGCACGCGAGCCCGGCGGCGAGCGTGCCGGCACGGAAAGTCGCGAAGGCCGCGGTTCGGCGGCCGGGCGTGGCAGACGGCGTGAGCGCTTTCTGATCGGTCCGCGAGTGGGCCCGGCGGGTCAGCCGCTCGGCTATCCGCCGCAGTCGATGGATGAGGTGGCCGAGTACCTGAGCCGTCAGGATGACGTCGAAGTGGTGCGGCGCCTGAGGTTGGGCGGCGCCCTGCCGTTCAGCGCCCAGGGCCGCAGCGTCAACGAGGTGCTGGTAGCGAAGATCGAGGAAGGCAAGGCGCAGCGGCTGCGGGCCGCCGCGCCCGCGGGACTCATCATCGAACGCGACGGCCTGCTGACGCGCGCGCACAGTCATTCGCTCACCGCGTGCGCCGTGCCCATCGGGGCATTGCTGCCACTGCGGCCGACGACGAGTGAGGTGACCGTCCGGGTGGTCGGCGAGCGCGAGTCGCCGCTCGCCGGCGCGACCGTGGTGATCGACGTCGGCGGACTTCCGGCAGGTCTGCCCGCCCAGGCGGTCACGGACGAGAACGGAACCGCGCGCCTCAGTTTCTTCGGCAGCTCCATCGATTCGATCCAGACGATCTTCGTCAGGCCGGCAGCGGACTACTGGGACCGCATCATCAGCGCGCCGCGCTTCGGCAGCGGCGTCAATACCATCCGGCTGCGCTCGCTCGGGGAGTTCTATCCCAATTTTCCCGAGCAGCGGCTGCTTGGCTGGGGGCAG
>DATGJR010000082.1:0-29403 GCA_035295065.1 Steroidobacteraceae bacterium | reverse complement strand
CCCGCCGAGGTTCAGACGTATGGCGGCCGCTCCGATCGGGGCGGTGAGGCGGAAGCTCGTGGTGAAACCCTCCGAGCCGACCGCGGCCTGCACCTCGCTTGCGCGGAAGTCGGCCCCCGCGCGCACCCCGAAGGTGACTACGCGCGCCGGCGTGGAGCTGCGCCACAGCGGCGCGAAGGCATCATCGGCATTGATGACGGCAGTCGCGGAAGCCTCGAGCCCCGCTACCATCTCGCCCTCGGCGCGCGCCACTCCCTCGAGGCTCCCAAAGCCCTCGAGATGCTCAGCTCCCGCGTTGGTGATGAGCCCGACCGTCGGGCGCGCAACTTCGACCAGGTGCGCCACTTCGCCCGCCCGGTTGGCACCCATCTCCACCACGGCGAAGCGTTCCGCGCCGGTCAGGCGCAGCAGCGTCAACGGCACGCCGATGTGATTGTTGAGATTGCCGCGAGTGGCGAGACAGGGGCCCGCCTGACCCAGGATGGCGGCCGTCATCTCCTTGGCAGTGGTCTTGCCGTTGCTGCCGGCGACCCCCACCAGCGCGCCGCTGAAACCCCTGCGCCACGCGCGCGCTGCCTGCTCGAGCGCGGCCTGTGTGTCGGGCACGACGATCTGCGGCAGCTCCACGGGCTGCGCGCGCGTCACCACCGCCCCGGCGGCACCCGCCGCCGCGGCCGCTGCGACGAAGTCGTTGCCATCGAAGCTCGGTCCGCGCAGTGCGACGAAGAGCTGCCCACTCTTGAGCGTGCGGCTGTCGGTCACCACGTCCGTCCAGGCCCGATCGGCGCCGGCAAGGCGGCCGCCTGCGAGTCGCGCGAATTCGGCGAGCGTGCGCTTCATGCGTAGCGTCCCTCGAGCGCTTCCGTGACCACCGTCTGGTCGCGGAAGGGTCGGCGCTCGCTGCCGACGATCTGGTAGTCCTCGTGGCCCTTGCCCGCGATCAGCACCACGTCATCGGGGACGCTGCGTGCGAGCGCGAGACGGATCGCGCGCGCGCGATCGTGCTCCACCATCAGCGGCGCCTGGTCGCCAACGCCTGCGACGATATCCGCCACGATCCGTGCGGGGTCTTCGCTGCGCGGGTTGTCGTCCGTCACGGTGAGCTCATCGGCGAGCTCGGCGGCGATGGCGCCCATCAGCGGGCGCTTGCCGGCATCGCGATCCCCGCCGCAGCCGAACACCACCCGCAGCTGCCCGCGGCAGTGCAGCCTTGCGGCACGCAGCGCGTTGGCGAGCGCGTCGGGAGAGTGCGCATAGTCGACGATCGCGAGCGGCGTGCGGCCTCGGCCACCGAACATCTCCATGCGACCGCTGGCCGGGCGGCAGCGCGCGAGCGCGCGCACCGCCACAGCGAGCGGCACATCCCAGGCGAGCAGTACCGCGAGCACGGTGAGCGCATTGTCGACGTTGAACTCGCCGACCAGGCGTACGGCAAGCTCGGCCGCCCCGAAGCTCGACTCGATGGCGATGGTGAGGCCGCCGGAGTCGGGCATAACGCGCGCCGCGCGCACGAAGCGCGCTTCACGCGGCCAGGCATCGTTGCCGGCCGAGCGCGCGGTGACCGTGAGCCGGGCCGGCGAGGATTGTCGGGCGAGCGCGGCCCCGAACGGGTCGTCGACGTTGATCACCCGGTGCATGAGCCCCGGGAAGCCGAAGAGGCGCGCCTTCGCCTGCCCGTAGGCCTCCATGGTGAGGTGGTAGTCGAGGTGATCGCGCGTGAGGTTGGTGAAGGCGGCGGTGTTGAAGCGCACCCCCGCAACGCGCGCCTGGTCGAGCGCGTGGCTCGAGACTTCCATGGCGACGCATTCGGCCCCGAGCGCCCGCAGCGTCGCGAGATGGCGGTGCACGCTGATCGCATCGGGCGTCGTGTGCGCAGTGGGGGTGAGCTCAGCCGGGCGGCCGAAGCCGAGCGTGCCCATGTAGGCGGCCGGCTTACCCGCGGCCTCGAGCGCCTGTGCCAGAAGCCAGGCGCAGGTGGTCTTGCCGTTGGTGCCGGTGATCCCGGCCACCGTGAGCTGCGCGGAGGGCATGCCGAAAAAACGATCGGCGATGACGCCCGCGTGCGCGCTCAAATGCGCGAGCCCCGCAAGAAACAAGCCGGGCGGCGGCTCGGGCAGGGTTGATCTCTCGAGACCATCCGTCTCATAGATGACGGCCCGGGCACCCCGGTTCGTCGCCTCGGTGGCGAAGCGCACACCGTGATGTGTGCGCCCGCGGCAGGCGAGAAACAGCGCCCCGGGAGTCACGGCGCGGCTGTCGGCCGTGACATCGCTCACCATGATGCCCGCGGGCACGGCGAGGAGGCCCGCGGTGAGCTCGGCGAGCGGACGGGGGGCCGTGGTGAGGCTCTGGCTCATCGCGCCGCCGTCCGCAGAATGTCGGGAGCCTTGCTGGAGGGGAGCTCCTCGGGCGCGTTGACGGGCGCATCGGGCGCCACGGCCAGCAGCCGCAACGCCCCGCCGATCACGCGCGAGAAAACCGGCGCCGAGACCTGACCGCCCTGGTGCTGCCCGGCGGTCGGCTCGTCCAGCACCACGACCGCCGCCAGCCGCGGCGCGGTGGCGGGGGCGACCCCGCCGAACACGGCCATGAAGCGATCCGTGGAGTAGCCTCCCGCGATCGCCTTCCACGCGGTGCCGGTCTTGCCTGAGACGCGGTAACCGGGAATTGCCGCGAGCTTGCCGGTGCCCTCGGCCGTCACCACCCGCTCGAGCATGGCGAGGAGCTCGCGACAGGCGGAGCCTTCGAGCACGCGCACTCCCGGCACCGTCTCGGTGACCGCGAGGAATGACACCGGGCGCGCGAGGCCGAGACCGCCGATGGTCGCGTAGGCATGCGCGAGCTGCAGCGGCGTCACCGAAAGTCCATAGCCGTGCGACATGGTCACGATGCCGATGGGCCGCCACTGCGAGTAGGGAGGCAGGAGTCCGGCGGATTCGCCCGGGTAGCCACTGGTGGAAACCTCTCCGAAGCCGAGGTGCGTCAGCGTGGTCCACACCTGCTGCGGAGCAAGCGTGAGCGCAATGTGTGCCATGCCGACGTTGGAGCTCTTGGCGAGCACGGTGGCGATGTCGATCGCGCCCAGGTTGTGCTCGTCCTCGAAGATCTTCGCGCCGACTTTGAAGAAACCGGGCGAGGTATCGATGATGCTGCGCGAGTCGTACTTGCCGGCGGCGAGCGCTGCCGCCACCCAGAACGGCTTCATCGAAGAGCCCGGCTCGAAGATGTCGGTGGCGGCCCGGTTGCGGTAGTCCGCGGCCTGCATCTGGCCGCGGTCGTTGGGGTTGTAGGCGGGCTGGTTCACCATGGCGAGCACTTCGCCGGTATCGATGTCGAGCACCACGATGGAGCCGGCGCGCGCGTGCTCCTCGCGCACCGCGGCCTTGAGCTCGCGGTAAGCGAGATACTGGATGCGCAGGTCTATCGACAGCACCAGATCGCGTCCCGGGCGCGCGGGGCGGATGCTCTCGACGTTCTCGACGATGCGGCCGTAGCGGTCCTGGATGACACGCTTGGCACCCGCCTCGCCCGCGAGCCAGTGATCGAAGGCGAGCTCGAGTCCTTCCTGTCCGGCGTCGTCGACGTTGGTGAAGCCGAGGAGATGCCCGGTCACCTCTCCTGCGGGGTAGTAGCGGCGGTACTCGCGCGAGGTGTAGACGCCGGGAATCCCGAGCGCCTTGATCTCGGCGGCCTCGGCGGGCTGGCGACCGCGCGCAAGATAGAGGAACTCGCGATCGAGGTTGCTGGTGATGCGACGCGCGAGGTCCTGCCGGTCGAGCCCGAGCGCACTCGCGAGGTGCGGGATCTGCTCGGTAGCGGCCGCGAGCTCGACCGGGTTGACCCAGATCGAGTCGACCGGCGTGCTCACGGCGAGCGGCTCGCCGTAGCGGTCGGTGACGGTGCCGCGGTGGGCGGCGATCTGCAGCACGCGGGTGAAGCGCGCGTCCCCCTGGCGTGCGAGAAAGCCGTGATCCACCAGCTGCAGGTTCACCGCGCGCCACAGAAGCGCCACGGCGGCGAGCCCGAGGGTCGCGAGCAGCACGCCCGAGCGCCAGCGGAAGGAGCGCGGGGCGAGATCACGTGGGCTGCGGGCCTTCATGGAGCGACGATCTCGATTTCCCGCGCCGGCGGCGTCGCCATGTGCAGCCGGGTGCTCGCCACGCGCTCGACGAACGCGTGGCTCGACCAGGCACTCTGCTCGAGCTGCAGCTGTCCCCACTCGATCTGCAGGTTGTCACGCTGCGCATTGAGCGACTCGAGCTGGATGAAGAGCTCGCGCGAGCGGTGCTCGCAGTAGATCGCACCCGCCGCCGAGGCGAGCACCGCGAGCCACAGCAGCGGCACGGCGAAGATCAGCAGCGCGCGCCGGCTCACGCAATCTTCTCCGCCACCCGCAGCAGCGCGCTGCGGGCGCGTGGATTGCGCTTGACCTCCTCGGGCGAGGCGCGGCATTTGCGGCCGACGATCTTGAGCGCCGGCTGCGCCTGGGGCGGCAGCACCGGCAGCCGGGCCAGCGCCGGGTCGGGCTGCGATTCGCGCTGCATGAAGCGCTTCACCGCCCGATCCTCGAGCGAATGAAAGGTGATGACCGCAAGGCGGCCGCCGATGCTGAGCGCGCTGAGCGCGCCACGCAGGCCGCGCTCGAGAGACCCGAGCTCGTCGTTGATGAACATGCGCAATGCCTGAAACGTGCGGGTCGCCGGGTGCTTGCCGGGCTCGCGCGTGCGCACCGCGCGTGCCACCAGCGCGGCGAGCTCCGCGGTGCGGGTCAGTGGCCGCTCGCCGCGCGCCTCGACGATGGCGCGCGCGACGCGGCGCGCGAAACGCTCTTCGCCGAAGGTCGCGATCACTTCGCGTATCTCGTCGAGGCCCGCCCGAGCGAGCCACGCTGAGACCGGTTCGCCGCGTGTCGGGTCCATGCGCATATCGAGCGGGCCGTCGGCGCGGAAGCTGAAGCCGCGGTGCGCATCGTCGAGCTGCGGCGAGGACACGCCGAGGTCGAAGAGCACGCCCCGGCAGCGACGACCGTGCGCGTGTAGCGGCACGAGCGTGCCGATATCGGCAAACGACGCATGGAGGAGCGTAAGCCGCACTTCGTCGGCAAAACGGTGGTGCCCGTACGCGATGGCCTGCGGATCGCGGTCAAGGGCGAGCACGCCGCCTTCTCGACCCAGGGCCTGGAGAATGAGTGCCGTATGGCCGCCGCGCCCGAACGTCGCATCGACATAGTAACCGTCCGCTTCCAGGGCCAGTCCGGCCAGCGCCTCAGCGGCAAGCACCGGTGCGTGCTCATCCCCCATAGCGGTGCGCCTTTGGCCCAAATCCACCCGAGGCGGCAGCGCATCGCTGCCGTCCTCCACTCAACCTCGGCCTTACGGCCGATCTACAGCGACAGCGACTCGAGCTCGGACGGCAGATCGGTCGCCACTTCCTCATTCTTGAGCCACAGGTCGCGCCGTTCGTTCCATCGCGACTCATCCCACAGCTCGAAGCGGTTGCCCTGGCCGATCAGCATTCCGTGCCGCCCGAGCTTCGCGAATTCACGCAGCTCCAAGGGCAGCAGCACCCTGCCGTGCCCGTCGAGCGGCAGATCGGTCGCATGGCCCACCATGAGCCGCTGCAGCCGCCGCGCCGTCGGATTGAGGCTCGGCAGGCCCATCAGCTTGCGTTCGATCTGCTCCCATTCGGGCAAGGGATAAATGAGGAGGCACTGGTCCCGATCGACGGTGACGACCAATTTCCCCTGGGCGAGACCGGCGATCTGGTCGCGGTAGCGGGTTGGCATGACCATCCGCCCCTTGTCGTCCAAGGTAATTTTTGTTGCACCGCGGAACATGACCTGTGGGGGCGTTTTTCGCCCATTTCTCCCCACTTTTTCCCACCTGCCGCCACTATAGGAATCGGCGGTGAACTATGTCAATTGAAAAAGTGAGAAATTCGTCGCAGTCACAACGACTTATGTAGAAAAGCCCCGTTGGCGCGAGGGTGCTGTCGTATCCCTGCGCCCTCTTTCATTCATAGCAATCAGCGGCTTGTCTTGTAAACCTTATACAGTGGTTCACTTCTCGAGCTACTGAGGCTGGCGGGCGGGCTTCCTCTAGCCGGCTTCGAATGCATGGCGGATCCACTCGATTTGCGGATCGGCGGCCTGGAGGTTGCTCACCACGATGACATCGAAGCGCACCGGGAGTCGCGCCAGCTCGCGCCGCTGCTGCAGCAGCTGCTGCGCGGCGCGCACGATGCGCTGCTGCTTGCGTCGATCGATGCTGGCGGCGGCCGACCCATAACGCGTACGGGCGCGGGTGCGCACCTCGACGATGAGGAGCACGCCATCGCAGCGCGCGATCAGGTCGAGCTCTCCGAGCCGGCGCCGGAAGTTGCGCTCGACGATCTCGCATCCCCGGGCGCTGAGAAAGCCTGCGGCCAGCTCCTCGGCGCGCTGTCCCGCGCGCTGTCGCTGCGTGAGCATCCTTGCCCTCCCCCGATGCCGTGACTCTTATGGCGCAGGTGCGGGCAGCGCGCGCAGTTCCCCGTCGTGCATCTGCGCCCACACGAGCTCGCGGCGGATGCGCCGCTCGGCATCGAAGCTGAGTCTGCCGGTGAGCCCTTCGATGTTGACATCGCCCGGCCTCTTGCGCAGCGCCACCGCGAGGCGGTAGGCATCGAAGCCGAACGCGTACAGTCGATTGCGGGAGAAGCCGCTGTTCGGCCACGCATCGCGCGTCGCGGCGCGCACCGCGTCCGCAAGGTCTCCGCCCAGCATCCAGGGCATGTCAGGAAACATGAGCCCGTCGAGATCCTGATTGCCGCGGACGTCCGGCTCGAAGGCGACCGAAGTTGCGTAGGTTGGTATGTCGCCGGCGAAGTGGTAACGCAACTGCGGCCGCAGAAGCCGCTCGGTGTTGGCAGGCGCTGGGGCGAAGATGAAGGCGATGTCGCCGCGACGCCGCGGCTCGAACTGCAGCTTCGTGCCGACGATGCCTTCGAGCTGCCGCTCGCGCGCCTGGCTGTTGCTGATGCCGAGTACCTCCGTCACGGCCGCGGAGTAATCGGTGCGCGAGGCGTCGAAGCTCGCGGCGGAGATCAGCTCGCCGCCGCCGGCTTCGAGCTCCTGGCGAAATGCGGCGATCACGCGCGTGCCCCAGTCGCCCGCGGGAGCGAGCGCCACGCCGCGCCGATGGTGGTCTGCCAGCACGCGCCGCGCCACGAGCCGCGCCTCGTCCTCGGGCGAGAGCGCGTACTGGTAGAGCTGCGAGGGCGCCGGCGTCTCCGGCGGTAGGAAGTTGAGCACGAGCAGCGGTGGCCGCCCCCCGGTGAACTGCGCCGCGGCGATGACTTCCTCGCGAGTGAGCGGTCCCACGATGAGCTCAGCGCCCATCGCGCTCGCCCGCGAGAGACAGGTGGCGACGCTCTCGACTCCCGTGTCGTAGACACGCAGCCGCAGGCGCTCGGTGGCCGGGGCCTGGTAGTAGGCGGCCAGAAAGCCATCGCGCACACTCACCGCCGCCGAGCTGGTGCGCCCGGTGATGGGCAACAGCAGCGCAATGTGCGGCACGATCTCGGCCTGCTCGCGCGCCACCGCCTGTGCGGCTTCCGGGTGGCCCGCCGCGAGCGCTGCGCGCGCTTTGAGCTCGCGATAACGCGCCGCCTGCGCAGCGTTGGCGGGAGGCGCAAGCGCGGCGAGTTGTCGCCAGGCCTCGTCTTTCTGGCCGCGCTCGAGCGCGACCTCCGCGGAAAGCAGCGCCCGTTCGGTCTGCTCGTCCGCGCTCAGGGTGCCGCTCACCTGCGCCAGCGCCCGCGCCGCCTCATCGGGGCGATGAGCGGCGAGCCAGGCACGGGTGGCCCGCAGCAGATAGTCGTTCCGCTCAGGCCCGCCGTTCTGTGCGGCGAGGCTCTCGTAGACGCGCGCTGCCCCGGCAGAATCACCCGCCTGCTCGAGGCTCGCGGCGCGGTCGGCCGAGGGCGGCGGCCCTACCGAGAGGCTCGGACAGCCGGCGAGGACGAGCGTGGCCGCAAGAGCGGCACCGCGCGGCACCCAGCGGCAAAGCGTCATTGGTTGAAGGGCCATAGGGTTAGCGTGCAGGATGACCGAAACTGACGAGCCGCTGCTCCCTGCGGCATGAAGGCGGGATTATAGATGTGAAGGCGCCGGGCACGCTGCTGGTTGTGGCCACACCCATCGGCAACCTCGCGGACTTGAGTCCCCGGGCGCGCGAGTCCCTGTCCGGGGTCGCGGTCATCGCCGCCGAGGACACGCGGCATACGCGCACCCTGCTTCAGGCCGCCGGAGTCGCCACGCCGCTTCTGTCACTGCACGCTCACAACGAGTCGCAGCGCGTCCCGGAGCTCCTCGCGCGGCTGGCCGCGGGCGAGAACGTGGCGCTGGTGAGCGATGCCGGCACCCCACTCCTCTCGGACCCTGGCTTCGAGCTCGTCAGCCGCGCCGCCGAGGCGGGCTTCGACATCCGCACCGTTCCGGGGCCCTCCGCCATCACCGCGGCACTGGCCGTCGCCGGGCTTCCCGTACAGCGTTTCGCCTTCGAGGGCTTTCTTCCGGCGCGCGCCAGTGAGCGGCGCGCGACGCTCGCGAGCCTCGCGCACGAAGCGCGGACACTGGTGTTCTTCGAGGCGCCGCACCGGATTCAGGGCACGCTCGCCGACCTTGCGGCCGAGCTCGGCGGTGAGCGACCGGCGGCCGTCGCGCGCGAGCTCACCAAGACACATGAGACCGTGTACCGCGGCACTCTCGCGCAGCTGTCTGCCCGCGCTCAGGAAGAGGAGAACTTCGCGCGCGGTGAGATCACGATCGTGGTGCGTGGAGCGGCGCGCGCTGCCGCGGCGGTGGACGATGCGCAGCTGCGCCGCGTCATGGGGATACTCCTCAAGGAGATGCCACCAGGCCGCGCCGCGGCCCTTGCCGCGCAGCTGACCGGAGCCCCGCGCGCCGCGGCGTACGCGCTCGCAACCGGCTCCGGCGGCGCAAGGGAACATGCCTCCCCCGCGGACGACCAGGAGATGCCATGAGCAATCAAACTGGCACGGGAGCTCCGCCGGAATCGCTTCCTGCGATTCCGGCCCATACAATAAGGTCAAGAGTCGGCCGGGCAGTCGCTGCCCAGGGACCCGCAAGGGCGACTGGGTGGAGGAAAGTCCGGGCTCCGGCGGATCGGGTGCCAGGTAACGCCTGGGGGGCGCGAGCCCACGGAAAGTGCAACAGAGAGCAGACCGCCCAAGTCCCTCACGGGACCGGCAAGGGTGAAACGGTGCGGTAAGAGCGCACCGCGTCGGTGGCAACACGCGACGGCACGGCAAACCCCACCTGGAGCAAGGCCAAATAGGGAAGCGGCGGGCGTCTTCAACGGCGGCCCGCAGCGCTGATCCGCGCGCGCTTCCGGGTAGGCCGCTAGAGGTCCACGGCGACGTGGATCCCAGAGGAATGATTGCCCTCGACAGAACCCGGCTTACAGGCCGACTCTTGCTACGCGCTGGCGCGCGGGATCTACGTCGTTCGCGAGAACGCGAACGCCGAGGATGTAGGGCGGCGCGCGGACGCGCCGCCGAAGAGAGAATAAGAACGCGCTGGCGCGCAGGATCTACGTCGTTCGCGAGAACGCGAACGCCGAGGATGTAGGGCGGCGCGCGGACGCGCCGCCGAAGAGAGAATAAGAACGCGCTGCGCGCAGGATCTACGTCGTTCGCGCAAACGCGAACGCCGAGGATGTAGGGCGGCGCGCGGACGCGCCGCCGAAGAAAGAATTAACAATGCGCTGGCGCGCAGGAGTTCGCTCAGACGCGAGATTACTTGACGACTTTGAGCTGCGGGCGGCGAGGGCCGCCCTCTGCAGGCGTGGTCGGACCCTTTGGCTGCTCGGCGCCGAGATCCTGCTCCGAGAACACCATCCCCTCGCCGGTCTCGCGTGCGTAGACGCCGAGCACGGCGCTCACCGGAAAGCGCACGTGGTGCACCACGCCGGCGAAGCGCGCGTCAAACTCGATGTCATCATTTCCGATCCGCAGCCGCTGGGTGGCGCTCTCGCTCAGGTTGAGGACGATCTTGCCCTCCTTGACGTACGCGCGCGGCACCTCGGCCGCCTCATTGGCGGCGTCGATGATCACGTGCGGCGTGTGGCCGCATTCGGTGATCCATTGGTACATGGCGCGCAGCAGGAAAGGCCGCTTGGGTAAGGAACGGGCCATGGGTTAACGCAGCAGGCGCATCTCCTGCTCTTTCTCCGTCAGCGCTTCGCGGAAGGCGGGGCGCGCAAACACCAGCTGCATGTACTTCTCGATCGGCTGCGCCTGCGGCGGCAGGTCGATCTCATAATACGGCAGCCGCCACAGCACCGGCGCGACGCTGGCATCCACCAGCGAGAATTCGTCGGACAGGAAGTATGGCTTGATCTTGAAGAGCTCCGTGCTCTGCAGAATGGTGTCGCGCAGGATCTTCTTCAGCTTGAGGGCCTGTTTCTTGTCGGGCTCGGCGTCGATCTGTTTGGCGACCCCATACCAGTCGCGCTCGATGCGATAGAGAGCGAGCCGGAACTGGGCGCGCGTGAGCGGATCGACCGGCATCAGCGGCGGATGCGGAAAGCGCTCGTCGAGATACTCGATGATCACCCGCGAGTCGTACAGCACCAGGTCACGGTCCACGAGCGTCGGCACGCTGTGGTAAGGATTGAGGTCGAGCAGATCCTCGGGAAAGCGGCCGGCTTCGACACTGACGATGTCGATGCTGATGCCCTTCTCGGCCAGCACGATGCGGGTCCGGTGACTCCAGGGGTCATCGGGCGCCGAGAACAGGGTCATGATGGAACGTCGGCTCGACACGCTTCCGCTCCCGCCCGATGGCGGTCAGTGGACGTCCTTCCAGTACTCGCGCTTTACCAGCCACGCCAGCCACGTGAACAGCAGCAGGAACAGCACCACCCAAACGCCGAGCTGGTGCCGCTGCGTTTGGCTCGGATCGCTCACGTAGTCGAGAAAATTCACCGTGTCGCGCACGAAGCCGTCGTATTCCGCGAGGCTCAGGCGCCCGGGAGCGAGCATCTCGAAGTGGTCGAACACCTGTTCCGATTGGGGCTTGCCCTCGACCGTCACGGTCTCGGTCCGGTACACGGCCTTCTTCAGCCCCTCGACCTCCGACAGCACGTCCGGCATTGCCGTCGTGGGCAGCCGCAGGTTGTTGGCGCCGGTCTGCCGGCTGGGATCGACGTAGAAGGTGGTGAGGAACTGATAGATGTAGTCAGCCCCACGCGCGCGCACCATGAGCGACAGATCGGGGGGCACCTTGCCGAACCAGGTCTCGGCATCCGCCGCGGGCATGCTGGTGGCTATATAGTCGGATGCCTTGCGTCCGGGCGGCACGAGGTCCTGCTGCAGCAGCTGTTCGGGGACCGCGAGGTCCGCGCCGAGGCGCGCCCAGCGCTCGTACTTGAGCGAGTGACACCCGAGGCAGTAGCCGGCGAAATTGCGGGCGCCGCGCTGGAGCGAGGCCCGGTCGGCGACCCGGGTGTCGGCTCGCCAGTGCTCCCAGTCGGCGCCGAATTTCCCTTCGGCCTCCTCCGCTGCCGGTACGCGCACCGGCGAGCACGCCGCCGCCAGCAACGCCAGTGCAAGGAAGACGCGGCCCGTACGGCCCGCCACGCACCCGTGAGCGGCCTCAGTGCGCATGGTAGACCAGCCTTTCGGGCACGGGCTTCACCGGATCGAGCCGGGTGTAGATCGGCATCAGCAGGAAGAAGCAGAAGTAGAGCACTGCCAGCACGCGGGCGATGATCACGTACACGCCGAGTGCGGGCTGAAGCCCCAGGTAGCCGAGGCCCACGAACGAGACCACGAAGATCGCGAGCGCCGAGCGCGAGATCCAGCCGCGGTAACGCATCGATCGCACCGGCGAGCGATCGAGCCAGGGCACGAACAGGAACAGCATCACCGCGATCAGCAACAGCAGCGCCCCGATCCGCTGGTCCGGCACGGCGCGCAGGATCGCGTAATAAGGAGTGAAGTACCACACCGGAGTGATGTCTTCAGGCGTGGATATGGGGTTGGCCGGCTCGAAGTTCGGCGCCTCGAGGAAGAGCCCGCCGAGCGTCGGCACGAAGAACACCACGATGGCGAGCAGCACCAGCAACACGCCGATGCCGACGAAATCCTTCACCGTGTAATAAGGATGGAACGCAACGCCGTCGAGCGGCTTGCCGTCCTTGTCGACCTTGTCGTGGATCTCGATGCCATCGGGATTGTTGGAGCCGACTTCGTGCAGCGCCACCAGGTGCAGCGCCACGACCCCGATCAGAGCGAGCGGCAGGGCCGCCACGTGCAGCGCGAAGAAGCGATTGAGAGTCGCATCCGCAATGCCGTAATCGCCCCGGATCCACAGCACGAGGTCCGGGCCGATTCCGGGAATGGTGCCGAACAGATTGATGATCACCTGCGCGCCCCAGAAGGACATGTTGCCCCACGGCAGCACGTAGCCCATGAAGGCCTCGGCCATGAGCACCAGGTATACCGCCATGCCGATCAGCCACAGGAGCTCGCGTGGGCGGCGGTATGAGCCGTAGAGAAAGGCCCGGAACATGTGCAGGTACACGACGATGAAGAAGAAGGACGCCCCGGTCGAGTGCAGGTAGCGGATGAGCCAGCCGTAATCGACCTCGCGCATGATGAACTGAACCGAGTCGAACGCGGTCGTCTCACCCGGCTTGTAGAACATCGTGAGAAAGATGCCGGTGACGAGCTGCAACACCAGCACCACCAGCGCGAGCGACCCGAAGTAATACCAGAGGTTGAAATTCTTGGGCGCGTAGTACTTCGTCGCCTGGGAGGAGATGAACTCCTCCACGGGCATTCTTTCGTTCAGCCAGGCCCAGAAGCGCCGGCCAGCGCCGCCCGGGCCGGTCTTCGGCAGCGTGGCTGCCGTGCCGGTCGCAGTCTTGACGGTCACGAGGCCACTCCTTTCTCGTCCGCGCCGATGAGCAACAGGGTCTCCTTCGGGTAGGAGTACGGGGGTACGACCAGGTTGACCGAGGCCGGTGAGCCGTCGAACACCCGTCCGGCGAGATCGAAGCGCGAGCCATGGCAGGGACAGTGAAAGCCACCCGGCCAGGAGGGATAGAGCTCGCCGGCTGCAAAGCGCTGCTTCGGGAGGCACCCGAGGTGCGTGCAGATGCCGATCAGCACCAGGAACTCCGGGGTGCGCGAGCGCAGATCGTTCCTGGCGTACTGCGGCTGCTTCGAGTCCTGGGAGTGGGGGTCCTTGAGGTCCGCGTCGTGACCGGCTATGCGCGACACCATATCGGGCGTGCGGCGCACCACGTAGATCGGCTGGCGCCGCCACACCGGCGTCGTCATCTGGCCGGGCTCGAGCTTCGACAGATCCAGGGTAACCGGCGCGCCGGCGGCGCGGGCGCGCTCCGACGGGCTCCATGACTCGATGAAGGGCACGGCAGCGAACACGGCGCCGACGGCACCGGTGGCGATGGTGGCTCGGGTCAGGAACTTGCGCCGGCTCAGGTCGACTTCATCGCCGCCGGCGGTGACTGCGTGATCCGCCATCTCGCCACTCTCCCGCTGTATGACACGCCCGCCGCATCATTTATGAATCGCCAACCCAAGCTGACTGCGCCGGGGTGCAGTTTCGTACCTTGCGGGGGGCGGCGCATTATACACAAACGGAACTGCCTTCCCGGACGCGAGTCTTGAGCGCGCACGCGAGGCTTGCGCGGAATTTCCCGCTTTCCCGGAGTTTTTGATGCTCGAGCACCTGGGCCGCGGAGTGACTTTCGTGGCCGGTTCGGTCGTTGGGGGACTGGCCCTGGCATTTCTGATCGTGGCGGTGCGCCCCGATCTCATTCGCGGCCACCTGGCGCCTCAGAGTCCGCCAGCCAGCGCGCCCGCCTCGCCCGCTGCGCCTGCACCCGTCGCGGCGGCCCCCCAGGCGTCGGCGCGCACCGAAGCCGCACCCGCGCGCGTCACGTACGCCGACGCCGTGCAACGCGCCGCGCCTGCCGTGGTCAACGTGTATACCGACCGGATCGTGACCGAGCGGCTCGCGCCCTCCCTCGGGGAGCTGTTCGGCGGATTCCTGCCGCGCTACCGGCAGCGGATCGAGCGCACGCTCGGGTCCGGTGTCATCGTCGACGAGAGCGGCCACATCGTGACCAACGACCACGTCATCGCCAACGCCCAGTCGATCCGCGTGCAGCTCGCCGATGGACGCATCTCCGAGGCACACGTCGTCGGCACAGATCCCGACACCGATCTGGCGGTGCTCAAGATCGGGCTGAAATGGCTGCCGGTCGCCCCGCTCGGCCGCTCCGACTCGCTGCGCGTCGGCGATGTGGTACTGGCCATCGGCAATCCGCTCGGCCTCTCGCACACGGTGACCCATGGGATCGTGAGCGCGACCAGTCGGGCGGAGCTCGGCATCGCCCCTGTCGAGGATTTCATCCAGACGGATGCGCCGATCAACCGTGGCAACTCAGGAGGCGCGCTGGTCGACTCGAGCGGCGCTCTGGTGGGCATCAACACCGCGATGGTCGCCAAGAGCCTCGGCGTCGAGGGCATCGGCTTCGCCATCCCCGTGAATATGGTGCGCGGAGTCTTGAGCGAGATCATCGCGCATGGCCGTGTGATCCGCGGCTGGATCGGCATCGTGCCCGAGGATCTCTCGCCCGAGCAGGCCCAGCAGCTGGGACTGACGCAGGGCGGCGTCGTGATCGCCAATCTCTATCGCGACGGGCCGGCGCAGCAGGCGGGACTGCTGCCCGGTGATCTGCTGCTGAGCGTCGACGGGGCGAGTCCGCGCGGAGCGCAGGACGTGCTCGGCCGGATCGCTCTGATGAAGCCCGGGACGACGGTGAGCCTGCGTGGATTGCGGCGTGGGGGCTCTTTCGACGTCAGGGTCAGCGTCACCGAGCGCCCCCGGAGCCCATAGTGCGATGACGACGCTGGTCACCTGTTTCTTCGACTCCCGTGCGCACCTCGAGTCCGCACTGGCGGAGCGGCTCGCGCGCAGCATGGCCACACCCGGTACCGTCGCTGCTCACATGCTGTCGGGGGGCACTACGCCACTGCCGGCGTACCGCGCCCTCGCTCTTCGCCCTCCGCCGCGCAATCCGCAGCTGCATATCCTCTTCTCCGACGATCGTTACGTGCCTGAGGACTCGCCGGCGAGCAACTACCACCAGATCGCGCCTCTCCTGGCGGCTCTGGCGCTGCCGCCCGCCGCGGTGCTGCGGGTGCGCACCGCCTTGCCGCTCGAGGAGGCGGCGCGGGACTACGAGCGTCAGCTCGCCGGGCTCCTCGGGAGCGGGGTCCGGATCGGACTGGGCCTCCTCGGGCTCGGCGCCGACGGGCACACCGCCTCGCTCTTCAGCGCCTCGGACATCGCGCGCGGGAGCGGGCGGCTCGCAGTCGCGGTACAGCGGCCCGACGGCATGTCCGGAGTGAGCGTGACCCCGGAGCTCCTCGCACAGGTGGCGGAGCCCTTGTTCGTCGTCGCAGGCGCGGACAAATGCGACGCCGTGCGCTCACTCCTCGCGCAGGACTCCGGTCTCACCGCCTGGCGCGCCGTGCAGCGGTGCGCGCGCGTCGAGTTGTGGGCGGACCGGTCGGCTGCGCCGACCGTGGCATGAGCGGACCCCCCGACCCGGCGCCACTGCTGCGCGAGGCGGCCCGGCTCGAGCAACTCGGTCGGCTCGCCGATGCCGCGAAGATCTACGAGAACATCCTCGCGCGTCGGCCGGAGCTTCCCGACTGCTGGTACAACCTCGGCCTGCTGCAACGCAGGCTGCGGCGCTTTGACGCAGCGCTCGCCTCCTATGCGCAGGCGCTGGCGCGCGGTGTGCGCCAGCCGGAAGAGGTCCACCTCAATCGCGCCGTGATCCTCGCCGATCATCTGCGCCAGGACGCAGCAGCTGAGCGCGAGTTGCGGGCAGCCCTGACGCTCAACCCGCGCTACCTGCCCGCGCTGCGCAATCTCGCCAACCTGCACGAGGATCTCGGGCGGCGCGAGGAGGCGCTCGCGGCCTACGCGCGCATCCTCGAGCTCGATCCGGGCGCTTTCGACAGCCTCGCCCGCTCGGCGGGGCTTCATCGCGTGGAGCGGCCGGACGACCCATTGATCGCGCGGCTGCGGGCGACACTGGCCGACCCGGCAGCCGAAGCCGCCGACCGCGCCAGCCTCGGATTTGCCTTAGGCGCCGCCCTCGACTCCTGCGGCGATTACCCGGCGGCATTCGCCGCTTACCAGGCGGCGAACCGCGAAAGCCGGGCCAGCGCGCCCACGGCACCTTTCTACGACCGGGCAGCGCAGGAACGTCTCACCGGGGATCTCATCCGCGCCTTTCCGATACGCGCGAGCCGCAGCGCCCCGGAGCCGCCGGCGCCATCTCCGCGCCCCATATTCATCTGCGGCATGTTCCGCTCAGGCTCCACGCTCGCCGAGCAGCTGCTCGCCCGCCACCCGCAGGTCGTCGCGGGCGGGGAGCTGGATCTCCTGCCCGAGCTGGTGCGCGCCGAGCTTTCGCCGTATCCGGCGGCGGTCGCCGCCCAGCCGGAGGGGCGGTTCGTGGAGCTCGGAAAACGCTACCTGACGAGCCTCGCGCGGCTCTTTCCCAATGCGGCCTATGTGACCGACAAGCGCCCCGACAACTTCCTGCTCATCGGACTCATCAAGCGCCTGATACCGGACGCCAGGATCGTCTGCACGACCCGCGATCCGCTCGATAACTGCCTTTCCATCTTTTTCCTGCACCTCGACCAAAGCATGGCCTACGCGCTCGATCTGATGGATGTGGGCCACTATTACCGCGAGTACCGGCGACTCATGGCGCACTGGAAGAGGCTGTACCCGGAAGACCTCCTCGAGCTCAACTACGACGCCCTGGTGGCCGATCCGCGCCCGGCGGTCGAGCGTTTGCTGCGCTTCTGCGGTCTTCCCTGGGACGAGGCCTGTCTCACGCCGGCCCCGCGCGAAGTGGCGGTCAAGACCGCGAGCGTCTGGCAGGTGCGGGAGCCTTTTTATCGCCGCTCGTCCGGGCGCTCACAGCACTATCGGGGCGAGCTGGCCGCGCTCGCAGCCTACCTTGCCGAGCCTTAGGATGACGGGCAACTCATGACCGATCAGAGCTCGCCCGCGGCCACACTGCTGCCGATCTTCGCGACACCGTTCGCGGAAGTAACGCTCTCGGTGAGCGCCTCCCTGAACGAGTCCCTGAATGCGCTTCTGACAGCCCGGGCGACCGAGGAGCGGCGCGATCCAGACCGTCGGCGCGATCCGCTCTGCTATGTGAGCCGCGAAGACCTCTTTGAATGGCGGGATGAGCCGGTTGCGGCCGTCCGCAACGAGTTGCTCGCGGGGCTCTGCCCGGTGGTCCTCGCCACGACCCTTCACAGCGAGGCCGAGTTCGATCGGCTCGCCGTCCAGGCACGAGCGAGATTCGTCGTCATCCGCCCGGATGGTTGCCTGCCCGCACAGAGCCTGACCTTGGCCTCCTGGTGCGCCATCTATTGCGTCAAGGCACCCTCAGCCCAGACCGGCCGCGCCGACAGCGGGGTGCTGCGACTCTACGAGAGCCGACTCACCGGCATGTTCGCCGACGCGACCACCTGGCGCATGAGGCATCCATTCGCCGGCGGCCACCACCTCTGGCATCCCCGGCCGGGCTCGATGGCCGCCTTCCCGGGCCATCTGCTGCATGAGGTCGCGCTCAACCGCAGCGCCGGGGACATCGTTCTCCTCATTGTCAGGGCGCGGTTCGAGAACCCGGGCCAACAGGAAGTACCGCCCTGGTGAGCTCGCCACTCAAAGTGACCCCCGGGTTCGCCGTGCCCTTCGCCGAAGGGCGCCTCCCGGCCTGCGAGCGGCTCAACCGCGAGCTCGAAGCGCTTTTCCTCGCCCGCGAGAGCGAGGAATACCGCAACCCAACGCCGAGCCACATCCCGCAGGCGGAAATGTTCGAGAGCCGCTTCAATCTCTTCCGCTGGCCGGAGAGCTGCGTGCAGGAGCTGCGGGCCTTCATGCTCGACTCTGTCGCGCGCACTGTGCTCGAGACCTCGACCATCGCGCCGGCGGAGCTCGCGCGACTGCGGATGCATAATCACACCTGGTACCACATCACCCGCTACGCGGGGTCCTTCGTCGCCCACAACCACCCCCTCGCCTCCTGGTCCGCCGTCTACTGCGTGCGCCCGGGCGAGGCGCCCGTCGATCGGCCGGGAAGCGGGCTCCTCAGATTTCTCGACACGCGGGCAGGCGCCGGCAGCTATCTCGACGCGGGCAATCGGACGCTGCGCGCCCCCTTTGCGACCGGTGCGCGCGAGGTACGGCTCGAGGCGGGTCAGGTCGTCGTCTTTCCCTCATATGTCATCCATGAGGTGAGCCCTTTCTACGGCCGCGACACGCGGATTACCGTCGCAGCGAACTGCTGGTTCAGCTGAAGCTCGAGTCAGGATTCGTCGAATTTCACCCTGTTGCAGATCTGCAACATCCGGTCGCCAGCACCGCTGCCGAGTGGGAAAGTCCTGCTTGGAGTGCCGCGCCGGTCCGCTGCTGCTTGGCAACACCGAATCAAGGTGCTCTAATGCGCGCCGGTTCCGGAAAAGTGCGTCGGATTTATAGACTCGACACGAGCCTGGCTTCAGCGCGGGGGCGCCCGGGTAGGCCGGATATCCATTCGCATTAACAGATCAATTCGCATTCTAGTTAGGGGAGAAAACATGGCGAATAGTCGCAGCTTGCAACAGGCTGTGCGTTTAGCGCTCGCGACGATCACGGCCTCGGCCGGCGTCACGACCCTGCACGCTCAGACAGCTCCTCCGGCTCAGCCCGCGGAAGCTACCGCGGCACCGCTGACTGAGGTTGTGGTCACTGGATCGCGCATCAAGACACCGAACGAGACGGCCATCAGCCCGATCTCGACGGTCACCGCAGCGGACATCACTCAGACCGGTCTGACCCGGGTCGAGGACGTGCTGAACAACCTGCCGATGGTGTTCGCGGGCATGAACTCGACGACCTCCAACGGCGCCGACGGCACCGCATCCATCGACCTGCGCGGCCTCGGCAATCAGCGCACGCTGGTGCTGGTGAACGGGCGCCGCCTCGGCCCCGGACTCGGCGACGGACGCAACTATTCGGACATCAACGAGATCCCCGCTCCGCTGATCGAGCGTATCGACATCCTGACCGGCGGCGCCTCCTCCGTATATGGAGCGGACGCGGTCGCGGGCGTGGTGAACTTTGTCCTCAACACGCACTTCGAGGGCGTGGAAGTCCGTGCCGGCTACCACTTCCAGGAGCACCAGAACAGCGACTCCATTGCGCAAGCTGCCAACACCGCGCACAACTATCCGAATCCCCCGAGCACCGTAGACACGGGTTTCGGCAAGTACGCATCCATGGTCATGGGATCGAACTTCGCCGACAACAAAGGCAATGCGACGCTCTACGCGACCTACGACAACCAGGGCGCGGCGCTCCAGAAGAGCTTCGACTACAGTAATTGCAACCTGGGAGCCAAAGGAGCGAGTGGCTTTGCCTGCGGCGGCTCCTCCACCTCCCGCAGCGGCTCGTTCCGCGCCTACAACACCGCCGGGGCGCGGCTCTATAACGACACCGTCGACCAGACGACCGGCAACTTCCGGCCGTTCGCGGCAGGGGATCTCTACAACTTCGCGCCCGAGAACTACTACCAGGTGCCGAACGAGCGCTGGACGATGGGCGGGTTCGCCAACTACGAGCTGAACTCGCATGTAACCGCGTACATGGAGCTCATGTTCACGCGCAATAGCTCGGAGGCGCAGATCGCCGAGAGCGGCGACTTCGGCATCGCATCGCAGATTCCCTGCAACAACCCGCTGATGAACGCCTCCGAGCTGGCGGTGGTCTGCAGCGCGGCGAACCTCGCGGCTCAGGGGAATCCGACCCTGACTTACCCGGGCGGCCCGGCGGGCGGCGTGGCGGCTCCGACCTTGTACATCCTGCGCCGTAACGTCGAGGGCGGTCCCCGCATCGCGACGTTCGACACGAACGTCGGCCGTCAGGTCATCGGCCTGCGCGGCGACATCACGGATGCCTGGACATTCGATGCTTACGCACAGCACAGCTCGGTGGACGCGCAGAACGGCAACCTGAACTACCTCTCTAACGCGAGCATCGCCAACGCGCTGGCCGTCGTGCCGAACCCGACCGGCGGGGCGCCGACCTGCGTCTCCGTGCTCAATGGGAGCGATGCGGCGTGCGTACCGTGGAACATCTGGACGCCCGGCGGCGTGAATGCGGCGGCGCTCAAGTACCTGTCGGTACCGCTGCTGGTCGATGCCACTCAGACCGAGTATCTGGTGGATGGCTCGATCTCGGGCGACTTCGGCAAGTACGGAGTCCAGCTGCCGACCGCGAGTTCGGGTCTGCAGATCAACATCGGCGCGGAGTACCGCTCCGAATCGGCGAACTTCCTCCCCGACGAGCTTTCGCAGCAGGGGAACGCGGCCGGCTCGGGCGGCCCGACACCGCCGATTTCCGGAAATTTCCACGTCAGCGAGGCGTTCACGGAGCTCAGCCTGCCGCTGGTCACCGACCACCCGGGCGCCGAAGACCTGTCGCTCGTCGGCGGGTACCGGTACTCGAAGTACACCGAGGGCTTCACGACCAACACCTACAAGATGGGTATCGAGTGGGCGCCGGTGAAGGATGTGCGCTTCCGTGGCACCTACCAGCGTGCGGTTCGTGCGCCGAACCTCGGCGAGCTCTTCACACCGCAGACGATCGGACTCGACGGCTCGAACGACGGTTGTGCGGCTCCGCTCGCCGCAGGGTCGACCACGACCCTGACGACCGGATACACCTTCGCCCAGTGCGCGAACTCGGGTGTGACTGCGGCGCAGTTCGGCAACATCTCGCCGAATCCCGCCAACCAGTACAACGGACTCCTCGGCGGCAACCCGGCTCTGGTGCCGGAAGTCGCCGATACCTATGGACTGGGTCTGGTGTTCACTCCGAGCTTCATCAAGAACCTGTCCATCTCTCTCGACTACTTCGACATCAAGATCAAGAACGTCATCGGACCGATCGGCGGCGACGTCATCCTCAGCAACTGCCTGAACGGCATCAACACGGCGACGTTCTGTCCGCTCGTGCACCGCGCGGCCACGGGCTCGCTGTGGCTGGGGAATAACGGCTACGTCGTAGACACCGAGCAGAACCTCGGAGAGCTCTCGACCAAGGGCGTGGACGTCAAGGGAACCTACCGGGTGTCACTGCCCGCGGCCGGTTCGTTGTTGTTTGCGATGGAGGGCACGTACCTCAAGAACCTCTCGACGACGCCGGTGGCCGGTCAGGGCTCGTACGACTGCACGGGCTTCTTCGGCTCGACCTGCGGCGCCGCGGATCCGACCTGGAGACACGTGCTGAATGCAACCTGGTCGACTCCGTGGGACAACCTCGATCTGACGGTGCGCTGGCGCTACATCGGCTCGGATAAGTCGGAGCTGACGAGCAGCAACCCGTTCCTCTCGGGCCAGCCGTTCGCGCCGACGCAGAGTATCGCGGCCTATAACTACATCGACCTGACGGCTGCCTTCGACCTCTACAAGAACCTGCGTCTGCAGGTCGGTGTGAACAACATCATGGACAAGGATCCGCCGCTGGTGATCGGGAGCGATTGCTCGACCTCGAGCCCCGCCGGTGCGAACTGCAACGGCAATACCTTCCCCGGCGTCTACGATGCCATGGGACGGTATGTGTTCATGGAGCTTACGGCGAAGTTCTAAGGATCCAGGCAGAGCTGAAAACGGCGGACCCACGAGGGTCCGCCGTTTTTTTTGCCTGATTGAGCGTGGCGCGCGAAGCGCTAGCGGATGCGCTGCACGTGGTGCAGCCGCTTGCTCTGCGTCCTCAGCAGGAACGAGCCGAGCATGCCGCGGCTGATGGTCACGGTATCACCGACCGCCAGCAGTGGATCGGCTTCATCGAGCAACCACAGGGCACCGCCCTCGAGAGTGACCGTCGGCTTGCCATCGATGGTCTTGCCGAGCTCAGTGACCTTTGCCGTCAGGGTCTGTGGCACGGGCGGACCCGCCGGATGCTCGGCAGAGTAGGAACCGAAGGACCTGGAGTCCGCCGGTGCACCCGGGCGCTGGGAGGGCGCGGGTGTGGCGGGCGGCGCAGCAGGAGCCGCTACCGCGGCTCCCGCAGCCGGTGGCGCGGGCAGCGCGGCTGGCGGAGCCGGTGCCGCCGGCGCAGCGCCGGCGGGACGTCCCGCCAGGCGGTCATAGCAGGCGAGGCGCTGGGCGGCATCCTGGATCGCCCCGCAGGCGGCCAGGTCCTCCTGCGGTCCCGCGAAGGTCCGGGACGCGGCCACAGCGGCGAGCGTTGCGGCGATCGCTGCGGCGAGAGTGGAATGCTTCATGCGGGGCCCTGATCCGGCAGGTTGTAATAGCTCACGACGACCTCGGTGGCGGCTTTGACCATCTCGCGCTCGGCCGCGCTCAGGAAGGGGTTCCAGATATCGAAGATCAGGATGGCCCGCGGGCTGTCGGAAAGATTCCAGGCCTCGTGCTCGATGGTATCGTCGAACACCCAGGCCTTGCCCGGAATCCACTCGCGCGTGCGGCTGCCGACGCGAAAGCCACACTTCTCCGGCACGATCAGCGGCAGGTGCACGATGGCGCGCGTGTTGGTCACGCCGGTGTGCGGCGGAATGCGGGTGTCGGGCTCGAGGATCGAGAAATAGGCGGTCGGTGCGCGCCTCTCGACCTCAACCTGCGGCACCTTTCTCAGCACCTCGACGGTGCGCGGGCAGCGCGCCATGTGCGCGGCCTGCGGCACGCTCTGGTTCCAGAGGAAATAAGCGCTCCAGCGCCGCGACTTGTTGAGCTCCTTCCATTGATCGAGCGGGATGCCCTCGGGATAAGCCACGTAGGGCTCGAGTCCCTCGCGGTCGGAGATCAGCACCGACAGGAGCTCTTCACGGATGGTATCGCTCGCCGCCTCGACCGCATCCAGCCATGGAAAATCCTCGCGGTCGAAGAACTCCACGTCGGGAATTTCCGGAAAGTACATGAAGGTCGGCTGCGAGGAGAAGCGGTTGCGCTTGCCGATGAGAAGCTCGACGCAGCGATCCATTCGACGATAGCGGCCGTCCCCATGACGGGCGCGAATGGCCGCAAGCTTCTCCTCGATAGCGCCCGCGAGGGCCGCCTCGTCCCTGGCAACCACCTCACGCGCATGACGGATGACCTCGGCCACGGTCTCGGGAGGGGTCTCCCCGGGGCGTAGCGTCGCGAACGCATTGCGGTAGACACGCGCCGCGCTGCGCGCATCGCCCCGTTGCTCGATGAAAGTTCCCTTCTGCAGGAGCGCGGCCAGGTGGCGCGGCTCGAGCGCGAGGGCCCTCTCGATCGCGTCGATCTCCTCGGGCGCATTGAGTGCATGCAGGCTCGCGGCGAGGTTCGACCAGAGCGAGGGGTGTCCGGGATCCGCCTGGGTGGCCTTCTCGAAGAGCTCCCGCGCGCGCGCGGGCTCGCCCCGCTGCATCATGGTGAGACCCAGCTCGTTGAGCACCGCCGGGTGCGTGGGGGCGAGTTGGGCAACCCGCGTCAACAGCTGCTCCGCCTCCGCGCGCCGGCCGGCCGCGCCCGCCGCCCGGTACGCCTGGATCATCCCCAATACGGTGGCGTGGTCGGCGGGCGTAGCATTGGCGTTGGTCAAAAACATCCCCTGTGCGTTAATGCGCGCAGCTCGAATTCTAGCGTGGCAGGTCCGCGCGCGGAGAGATCATTGGCTGTCAGCGGCGCATTGGACATAGCGCTCATCCGGGTCGCGGCCCTGCTCGAGAGCGATCCGGCCGCGGCTGCGCGCGCAGCGCACGAGCTCGTCCGAAAGCACCCCGGACACTCCGCCGCGACGCTCCTCCTGGCCAGCGCCCTGCGCCGCAGCGGGGACGCGCAGGCGGCCGCGGCTGCCTTTACCGAGCTGGCCACGGCACAGCCCGCATCGGCGGCGGTGCATCTCGAGCTCGCCCGCGCTCTCCTCGCGCAGGGCAAGCTCGCGGAAGGCACCGCCGCGCTGACCCGCGCACTCGAGCTCGATGGCGATCTTGCGGAAGGCTGGCGCGAGCTTTCGAGCCTGCATGCGGCGCGCGGGGAGTGGCGCGAGTGCGACGCCGCTTACGCGCGTTTTGCCGCACTTACTCACCAGGACGGCCGCCACGGCGAAGCCGCCACTGCGATCGCGCAGGGGAGGCTGGACCACGCCGACAAGCTGCTGCGCGGGGAGCTCGAGCGCCGCCCGCATGACGTGGCGGCGCTGCGTCTCCTCGCACAGGTCGCAGCCAGGCGCGAGGACTTCCTCGAGGCAGAGCGCCTCCTTCATGAGTGCCTCAGGCTCGCGCCCGGTTACAGCCGCGCGCGCTTCGATCTCGCCGACGTGCTGCTCACGCAGCAGAAGGCGGAGCCCATGCTGCCGCTGCTCGAGCGGCTGCGCGCGCTCGATCCGGTCAATCCGGATTATCGGACCCTGCAATCTGCGGCCTACGGCATGCTCGGTCGCAGCGAGCAGTCCGTGCGCATCCTCGCCGAGCTGGTGGGCGAGTTCCCGGACAATGCCCTGGCATGGATGTATTACGGGCACGCGCTGCGTCTCGAGCAGCGGGTCGAGGCGGCGGTCGAAGCCTATCGGCGCGCCACGAGCCTCATGCCGGGATTCGGCGAGGCCTGGTTCAGTCTCGCCAATCTCAAGACCTTTCGCTTCAGCGCCGCTGAGGTCGAGGTGATGCGCGCGCAACTGGCGCGCCCGGACCTCGGCCACGAGCACCGCTGGCACCTCGAGTTCTCCCTCGGCAGTGCGCACGAGCAGGCGGGTGACTTTGCCGCCTCCTTCGGTCACTACGCCCGCGGCAACGCCTTGCGGCGCGCGTCCATCCACTATGACTCCGCGGCGACCACGGCACTGGCCGAGCGCACCAGAGCTCTCTACACGCGCGAGTTCTTCGCCGCCCGCGCGGGTGCCGGCCACCCCTCGAGCGAGCCGATCTTCATCGTCGGCATGCCGCGCGCCGGCTCCACGCTCGTCGAGCAGATCCTCGCCAGCCACTCACAGGTCGAGGGCACGCGCGAGCTGCCGGATATCCCGGGCTTCGCGCGCGAGCTCGGCGCGCGCGACCCGCCGCCCACCTACCCCCAATCCGTCGCACGCCTGAGCAGCGCGCAGCTTCGCGCGCTGGGCGATCGATATCTTCAGCAGACCCGCCCGCACCGACGGCTCGGTCGCGCGCATTTCATCGACAAGATGGGCGATAACTTCCTCGATGTCGGGCTGATCCAGCTGATTCTCCCCAACGCGCGCATCATCGACGCGCGGCGCGCGCCGCTCGCGTGCTGTTTCTCGAACTTCAAGCAGCACTTCGAGTCGGGCGTCTGGTTTGCCTACAGCCTCGAGGATCTCGGCAGGTATTACCGCGACTACGTCGCCCTGATGGCGCATTTCGATGCGGTGCTGCCCGGGCGCATATACCGCGTCAATTACGAGGACCTGATCGGCGATTTCGAGGGCGAAGTCCGGCGGCTGCTCGAGCACTGTGGCCTGCCGTTCGAGGAGCAGTGCCTGCGCTTCCACGAGACGCGCCGCGTGGTGCAGACGGCGAGCTCCGAGCAGGTACGCCGGCCGCTCTACTCCGCCAGCGTCGATGAGTGGCGCAACTACGAGCCGTGGCTCGGCCCGCTCAAGGAGGCCCTCGGAGACCTCGCCCCGCGCTGAAGCGTCGGCGGGCCGGCCCTCTCAGGCCGGCGGGGCCTTGAGGAGCATGTCGATGGCGCTGCGCACCTTGGCGGCGCGTTCATCGCCCTTGTCCATCTCACCAGGCACGCACCCGTAATTCAGTCCGTCGCGCCCGATCAGGCAGAAGGTCGGCCAGTACTGGATGTGCAGGGCGTCCCAGTAGGAGGCGTCCTGATCCAGCATGACGGGATCGTGGATGCCAAGGCGCGCGACCGCTTTGCGCACGCCCTCGGCGGACTTCTCCACCGGCAACTCCGGCGTGTGCACGCCCACCACCACGAGCCCCTTCTTAGCCTCTAAGCTCTCGAGCGCCTCCACCCAGGGGCGGGATTTGACACAGTTGTCGCACTCGAAGGCCCAGAACTCGACCACCACGACCTTGCCCTTGAGCGAGGCCAGGGTCAGAGGCGGGGAGTTGATCCAGTCGTCGGGGTGCGAGTGAGTGAACTCGGGCGGGGCAGTCGGGGCCGTGGCAGCGACCGAGCCGGAGGCCAGCGCCAGAGCCACGATGAGTCTGAATCCTTTCACGGGAAGTTCCTCCGTAGATTCGCAGCCGTCCAAAGAGGCCCAATGACTATAGGCGCCGCCTCGCTCAGGCGGAAGCGGCCTCTGGCGGGTGGCATGAGCGCTGCCAGTCGTGCGGCGTCGCGCCCGGGTTGTGCCATCCGCAAGGACCCTGCAGCAGCTTCTCGGCCTGCGGCGGGCCCCAGGTCCCCGACAGGTACTCGATGGGCGCGCCGCCCGCCTTGAGAAGGGGATCGACGATCGCCCAGGCGGCCTCGACCTCATCCTCGCGCGCAAAATGCACCGTGTCGCCGATGAGCGCGGCGCTGATGAGCAATTCGTAGGGACCCAGGTCATCGCCCTGCTGCGCGCCGACGAAGAGCTCGACGTCCTCCCCGGTCATGACGGGTCCTGGCTTCTTGAAGTGCGCGCCGAGCGCAATGGCGACTTCCGGCCCGACACGGAAGCGCAGGTGATTCGGCTGCTCGGGCCCGAGCTCGCCGAACACGCGCGCGGGAGGTGCGCGCAGGTCCACCACGACCTCGGTGGCGGTGACCGGCAGACGCTTGCCGGCGCGCATGTAGAACGGCACGCCGCTCCAGCGCCACGAATCGATGTGCAGGGTGAGGGCCGCGTAGGTCTCGACGTGAGAATCGCTCGCGACGCCGGGCTCCTGGCGGTAGCCGCTGAACTGTCCGCGCACCAGCTCGGCGGGCGCCGCGGGACGCACCGCGCGCAGCACCTTGACCTTCTCATCGCGCAGCGACTCGCCGGCGGTGTTCACCGGCGGCTCCATGGCGAGCAGCGCCACGATCTGCATCAGGTGGTTCTGCATCACGTCGCGGATCGCGCCGGCCTCCTCGTAGAAGCGCCCGCGCCCGGCGACGCCGATACTCTCGGCCATGGTGATCTGCACGCTCGAGACGAAATTACGATTGAGCACCGGCTCGAGGAAGGAGTTGGCGAAGCGGAAATAGAGGATGTTCTGCACGGCTTCCTTGCCGAGATAGTGATCGATGCGAAAGATCTGTGACTCGGGGAAGTGCGCGTGCAGGGTCTGGTTCAGCGAGCGGGCCGAGGCGAGATCGCGCCCGAAGGGTTTCTCCACCACGATGCGCGCGCCGCGCGCACACGTCGAGCCGCTCAGATGCTCGGCGACCACCGCAAACATACTGGGCGGGATCGCGAGGTAGTGCAGCGGACGCTGAAGATCGCCGAGCGCAGCGCGCAGCGAGTCGAAAGTCGCGCGGTTGTTGTAGTCGCCGTCGACGTAGCGCAGCAGCTCCATGAAACGCCCGACGACTTGCGGGTCTGCATCCGGAACGAAGGCCTTGAGGCTCTCGCGCACCCGCGCGGCGTACTGCTCGAGCTTCCAGCCCGCGCGCGCCACCCCGATGACCGGTACGGTCAGCAGTCCCCGCCGCACCAGCTGATACAGCGCCGGGTGAATCTTGCGGTAACAGAGATCCCCGGTGGCCCCGAACAACACGACGGCATCGCAGTCACGACGTTCCATGGCAGCTCCTGCGCGCTTGATGTCTCAGCGGCGCTCGACGTGTCCCCCGAAGCCGAGGCGCATGGCTGACAGTACCTTGGCGGCGAATTCTCCGCGACCGCGCGACTCGAAGCGCGCATAGAGCGCGGCGGACAGCACCTGCACCGGCACGCCCACCTCGATCCCGGCCTGCACCGTCCAGCGGCCTTCACCGGAGTCGGAAACGCGGCCGGCAAAACTCTCCAGCCGCGCATCCTGCTCGAGGGCCTGGGCCGTCAGGTCGAGCAGCCGTGAGGAGATGATGCTGCCGTGACGCCAAAGCTCGGTGATCGCGGCCAGATCCAGACGGTACTGATAGAGGTGCGGATCGGAGAGCGGCGCAGTCTCTGCGTCCTGCGCGCCCTGCTCGAGCCCCGCGTCGGCGTGCGCCAGCAGGTTGAGTCCCTCCGCATACGCCGCCATCAGCCCGTACTCGATGCCGTTATGAACCATTTTCACGAAATGACCGGCACCGGAGGCGCCGCAGTGCAGATAGCCGAGCGCGGCCGCCTCGTGGCTCGCGGCACCGCCGCCGCCGCTGGTGCCCGGCGCCATGCGCCCGCCGGGGGCAAGAGTGCCAAGCACCGGCTCGAGCAGCGCCACGGCTTCTTTCTCACCGCCGATCATCAGGCAGTAGCCCTGCTCGAGCCCGAGCACCCCGCCGCTCGTACCGGCGTCGAGGTAACGGATGCCAGCGGCCTTGAGCTCCGCGGCACGCCGGATGTCGTCCCGGTAATGGGAATTGCCGCCGTCGATGATGACATCGCCGCGGCCGAGCAGCGGGCGCAGCTGCGCCAGCACCGAGTCGACGAGCGCCGCGGGTACCATGATCCACACGGCGCGGGGGGCTTTGAGCGCGCGCGTGAGCTCGGCAAGCGAGCCGACACCGCGCACTCCATCGCGGCTCACCGCCTGCACCGCCTCCGGCTTCGGATCGTAGGCGACGCACTCGTGCCCGCCCTGCTGCAGTCGGCGCACCATGTTGGCGCCCATCCGCCCGAGCCCGATCATTCCAAGCTGCATTTTTTAGCTCCAGCACAGCCGGCAAACACCACGTTTTTTGCCGGCGGCCCACGAAGTAATGTCCGCCGAAATCGCTCTCTTGAGCACAGCCGGCAAAAACCACGCTTTTTGCCGGCGGCCCACGAAGTAATGTCCGCACAAATCGCTTCCTGCGATTTGTGCCAATCAAATCAATTCGGTACGCGTCGGATCTGCGCCCCGAGCTGCGCCAGCTTCTCCTCGATCGCCTCATAACCGCGATCGATGTGGTAGATGCGCTCAACGTCAGTGCGCCCCTCCGCCACGAGTCCCGCGAGCACGAGGCTCGCCGAGGCGCGCAGGTCCGTCGCCATCACCGGTGCGGCCGTCAACTTCTTGACACCGTGAATGATGGCGGTGTTCCCCTCGAGCCGGATCTCGGCGCCGAGGCGGCGCATTTCCAGCATGTGCATGAAGCGGTTCTCGAAAATCGTCTCGATGATCGTGCCGACGCCGCTCGCGACCGCATTGAGGGCCGCAAACTGCGCCTGCATATCGGTGGGAAAGGCGGGATAGGGGGCGGTACGGATGTCGATCGAGCGCGGGC
>DATGJR010000081.1:0-7726 GCA_035295065.1 Steroidobacteraceae bacterium | reverse complement strand
TCGGCGTGCGCCATGTGTACCAGGGAGTCGATGACAAGCTCCGGGTGTTCGAGCGGCTGCGCGCGCGACTGAAGCTCTCGCGTGCCGTTTGCGCCTGCATGGGCGATGACCTTCCCGACGTGCCGCTGATGAGCGCCGTGGCGCTCAGCTTCGCAGTCGCCGATGCGCATCCCACGGCACGGCGCGCCGCCGCGGTCGTCACGCGCCAACCGGGCGGCCGGGGCGCCGTGCGCGAGGTCTGTGACCTGCTGCTCGCCGCTCGGCGCACACGTGCCGCGCGGGTGCGGGTGCGGCGATGAGCTATCGGGTCGTGGCGGTGCTCGCGGTGCTCGGACTCATCGTGGGGGTGGTGCTCTTATCCGGGCCGCAGCGCGCTGCGGTCGCCCCGAGCGCCACGGGCGCGCCGTCCCGCGACCTGGGCTACAGCGCAACCGATGCCCGCCTGGTGCAGACCGGAGCCGACGGCCAGCCGCTCTACACCCTCGACGCCGCCCAGATCACTCAGCTGCCCGATCAGAGCACGGTGCAGCTCGAGAAGGTGCAGATGGGGTTTCGCGCCGCCACCGGTGAGCGCTGGACGGCGCACGCGCAGCGCGGGGAGCTCGGACAGAGCACGGGTGTCGTGCAGCTCGACGGCAGCGTACAGGTCGCCGGGCTCCTGCCGGGGACCGGCGATCAGGCCGAAATATCCACCGAGCAGCTTTCTTTCGACACCCGCTCGCAGGTCGTCAGCACAGAGCAACCGGTGACACTCACCCTCTCCGGCCAGGAGCTTCACGCCCGCGGTCTCGTGGCCGAGCTGAAGCAGGGTCGCGTGCAGCTGGAATCCGCCGTCCATGGCTCCTATCTGCCGTAAGCGCGGCGCGCACGCACTCGCGCGGGCGCTGCCGCTGCTCGCGGGACTGCTGGCGGCGGCGGCGGCCGCCGCGCCGCCGGACTTCGGCGGCCAACCGGTGTCGGTCGATGCAGCCTCCTCCGAGATCGACGTCAGGACCAATACACTGGTATTCCGCAATGTCGTCATCTCCCAGGGGAACATGCGCATCTCGGCCGAGCACGCGCGCGCTACCGGACTCAACTTCGCCAACAGCAAGTGGAACTTCGAGGGCGACGTGCATATCGACGGCGAGCAGCGCGGCAACCTGAGCTCCGACCAGGCGGTGGTGGAATTCAAGGACAATCACATCGCACGCGCCACCATCACCGGAAGGCCTGCGGAGTTCGAGCAGAAGCGCGCGAACTCGGATCTGATCGCGCGCGGCCACGCCGATGAGATTCTCTATGACCTGGGCAACGGCACCGTGCAGCTCAAGGACGACGCCTGGTTGTGCGACGGCCAGAACCAGATCTCCGGGTCCCTGATCGTCTATAACATCCGCGATCAGCATCTGGAGGCGGCTACTGCGTCGGGCACTGCGGCCGGGGCAGGCCAGCGCGTGCACATCAACATTGCGCCGCCGCACGCAAAGAGCGAGTCCACCGGGTGCCAACCGGAGAAGTCCGCGGCCACCCCCGAGGGCAGCCCCAAATCATGACCGCTTTGAGGGCCACGGGCCTCGCCAAGAGCTACAAATCCCGTCAGGTGGTGCGCGATCTGTCGCTCGAGCTTCAGAACGGGGAGGTGGTCGGACTCCTCGGGCCCAACGGCGCGGGCAAGACCACTGCCTTCTACATGATCGTAGGGCTCATTCCCTGCGACGCCGGCCGCATCTACCTCGGCGACACGGACGTGACGCTGCTGCCGATGCACCGGCGCGCGCAGCTGGGACTCGGCTACCTGCCGCAGGAGGCATCCGTCTTCCGCAAACTCTCGGTCGAGGACAATGTGCTCGCCATCCTCGAGACACGCTCGGACCTCGAGCGGGCGAGCCGCGAGGAACGCCTCGAGCAACTGCTCGAGGAGCTGCGCATCGGCCATGTGCGCCGCACGCTCGGGGTCTCGCTCTCGGGCGGCGAGCGGCGGCGGGTCGAAATCGCCCGGGCACTCGCCGCCGAGCCTCGGTTCATGTTGCTCGATGAGCCCTTCGCGGGGGTCGACCCGCTGTCGGTGCTCGACATCCAGCGCATCATCCGCGAGCTCACCCATCGGGGCATCGGGGTGCTGATCACTGACCATAATGTCCGCGAGACGCTCGGGGTGTGCGGGCGCGCGTATATCGTCAACCAGGGTACGGTCATTGCATCGGGAAGTGCCGAAGAAGTCCTTGCCAACAACCAAGTCCGTGAGGTGTACTTGGGTGAGAAGTTCCGGCTCTGAATCCGCGGGAGCCATCGAGAATAAACTCAATATTTTCAAGACATTGAGAGATATGACCCCCGGGCCAGGACAGCCCACGAGCCGCACGCCACCATGCTGAAACCCTCACTGCAGCTGAAGCTTGGTCAGCAACTGACCATGACCCCCCAGCTGCAGCAGGCCATCCGGCTCCTGCAGCTCCCCGCTCTCGAGCTGCAGGCGCACATCCGCGAGCTTCTCGAAAAAAATGTGATGCTCGAGCCTCTGGAGGAGAACGAGGGCACGGGGACCTTCGAGGTGGTCGCAGTCGCCGAGGTGCCGCGGCCGCCGGACAGCCGGCGCGAGAGCACCGTCGAGGTGCTCGACGAGCCGTGGGCACAGCAGAACACCGGCCCCGCTGATTCCCCCTGGAGCGGAGACGACGAAGAGCGGCAACAGGAATACGCCGACGACGTCGGCGAGTCGCTGCAGGATTATCTGCTCTCGCAGCTCGAGCTGGCGCGCCTCGCCCCGCGCGAGCTGGCCATCGCCCGCGCCATCGTCGATGCCATCAGCGACGATGGTTACCTGATCGAGACGCTGGAGGAGATCTCCCAGACCCTGCGCCCCGAGGTCGAGTGCGGCGCGGACGAGGTCCAGGCCGTGCTCGAGCGCGTACAGGCGCTCGACCCCGCCGGCGTCGCTGCGCGCTCGGTGGGGGAGTGCATCGAGCTGCAGCTGCGGCAGCTCGACCCGGCCACCCCGGGTCTGAAGACCGCGCTCACGATCGCCCGGACGCATCTCGAGCTGGTCGCTGAGCGTGAGATGACGCTGCTGCGGCGCGAGCTGCGCGCCAGCGACGAGGAGATTGCCAGCGCGCTCGCGCTGGTGCGCTCGTGCCATCCCCGCCCCGGATCGACCGTGAGCGCCGGCAGCGCCCAGTACGTGGTGCCTGATGTGTTCGTGCGCCGTACCGAGCACGGCTGGGGGGTGGAGATCAACTCCGCGACGCTGCCGCGCGTACGCCTCAACCAGGGCTATGCCAGCCTCATCGGGCGAGCAGCCAGCCACGCCAGCATGCGCGCACAGCTGCAGGAGGCGCGCTGGCTCCTCAAGAGCCTGGAGATCCGCCAGGAGACACTGATCAAGGTGGCGCGCTCGATTGTCGAGCGCCAGACCGCATTTCTCGAGCACGGCGAGGAGCACATGCGGCCGATGATCCTGCGCGACATCGCCGAGGCGGTCGAGATGCACGAGTCGACCATCTCGCGCGTCACCTCGGGAAAATACATGCATACGCCGCGCGGCGTATTCGAGCTGCGCTACTTCTTCTCGAGTCAGGTGGAAGGGGCCGATGGGTCGGGCACCTCCTCCACGGCGATCCGCGCCAAGATTCGCAAGCTCGTGAAGGAAGAGGACCCGGAAAATCCCCTGAACGACGGCCGCATCGCCCAGCTGCTCTCGAGCGAGGGGATCCCGGTCGCGCGCCGCACCGTCGCCAAGTATCGTGAGGCCATGGGCATCCCGGCCTCGAGCGAGCGCCGCCGTGCGGGCACCGAATTATGAGCGGAAAGCTTCCACCTGAGGAGACGGACCATGCAGCTCAACGTCACCGGGCACCATGTCGAAATCACCGCATCGCTCCGCGGCTATGTCGAGAAGAAGCTCGAGCGCATCGGCCGGCATTTTGACCGCGTCATCGACGTGCACTGCGTGCTCACGGTGGAGAAGCTGCGACAGAAGGCCGAGGCGACTTTGCACGTCAGCGGCAGCGCCATTCACGCCGACGCCACCGAAGAGGACATGTACGCCGCGATCGACCTGCTGGCCGACAAGCTCGACCGTTGCATCAAGAAGCACAAGGAGAAGCGCGCCGACCACCATGCCGCGGAGGGCAGGCGCGCCCCACGCAGCTGACGGCCCCCGCGTAGCCCGCACGGCGAGGGCGGGATAACATACTCAGCGTGCGCATCGTCATCCTCAGCGGCCTGTCCGGGTCCGGCAAGAGCGTGGCACTGCACATGCTCGAGGACCTCGGCTTCTACTGCATCGACAACATCCCCGCGGCGCTCCTCAAGCCGTTCATCTCCTACACGGTGCGCAGCCCCGAGTCGACCTACGAGCGCACCGCGATCGGGCTCGATGCGCGCAACACCGCCGCCGAGATCGCCAGCGTCCCGCAGCTGATCGATGAGCTCAAACGCAGCGGCTTGCAGGTCGAGGTCGTATTCCTGATCGCAGGCGAGGAGGAGCTGCTGCGGCGCTTTGCCGAGACGCGCCGGCGCCACCCCTTGAGCCGCAGCGACCTCGCGCTGCGCGAGGCGATGGCGCTCGAGCGATCCCTGCTCGAGCCCGTGGTGTCGGCGGCCGACCTGGTCATCGACACCTCACGCATGGGCGTGCACGCCCTGCGTGACATCATCCACCAGCGCGTGGAGCAACGTGCTGCCGGGCGCCTGTCGATCACCTTCGAGTCCTTTGGCTACAAGGACGGCATTCCCGGGGATGCCGACTTCGTGTTCGATGCGCGCGCGCTCCCCAATCCGTACTGGGAGCCCGGGTTGCGCAACCTCACGGGCCGCGACGCCGAGGTGGTGCGCTTTCTCGAGAACCATAGCGACGTCACGCGGCTGACCGCCGACATCGCCGGCTTCGTGCGTGCCCGGGTGCCGGAGTTCCAGGCGAGCAACCGGGGCTATCTCACCGTCGCGGTCGGATGCACCGGCGGCCAGCACCGCTCGGTCTACATCGTGGACCGCCTCGCCGAGGATTTCGCGGCCGAATTTCCCACGGTGACCGCCCGGCACAGCGGCCTGCCGGGCGCCGGGATGTTCAGGCCGCGTCCGCGTGCTATTGGTTGATTCTCAGGAAACCGATCTCCACCAGCTTGTGCGCGAGCGAGAGCCGCACCTCATCGGCCACCTCGCCCGGTACATCCCGCGGACGGAACCGCGGCGTATTGACCATGTAGAGGAGTGCCTGCTCGGCGCCGCGGTGGATATAGAGATGGCCGCCCGGATAACTGAAGTCGATCTTGTCGGGATTGGCGCTCAGGTGGCAGAAGGCGGTCTCGCTCTGCGCGAGCTCGGAGTCGAGATCGAGCGCCGCGGGCGCCGTAGCGGCCGGCAATGGAGCGAGCGTTGCCACGAGGCGCGAAGAACGCCGTTGCAGCGCTGAGGCGAGGAACCCCGGCGTGCGGCACGCCGCGCGCAGCCGCTCGAGGCCGTCGAGCACGGGACCTGCGAGCCGCTCGAGCCCCACGCCGCGCAGGTGATACGCCAGGCGGCCGCCGACCGTCAGCCGCAGCGCCTGATCCACATCCGAGAGCTGGTCGATGGCCGCGATCAGCGCTTCGCGCACCGTCAGCGGCGTGAAGCCGATCGACAGATGAAGCGACTCGGCGTCCGACTCGACGCTGTGCAGCGTGCCGCGCGGCAGATAGACGAGATCGCCGGGGCTCACATCGAAGGCGGTATGGGGACCGAGCTCGACCCGTTCCGGCGGTATGCCCCTCCAGGTATTGGGCAGCTCGGAGCCGTTCGCTACGTACCAGTGCTTCCCGCCGAGCAGCTGCACCACGATGAGGTCGTGGTCGTCGTAGTGCACCGGCGCGCGCATGCCACCCATGCTCCAGAAAGCCGAGGTCGTCACCGGCTGATGCAGCACGACCTCGAAGGCGCGCGCCAGATGATCGAGCTGCGGCCAGAGCGGCCTCAGCTCCGGGAAGCGCACCGAGTAGTTGCGGGCATGGAACTGCGCGATTCGTTCGCGGAAGTCGCCGGCATCGCGCACCGCCTCGAGCGAGGGTGCCGGGCCGAGCGCATTGGCGGAATGAAAGGTCAGCTTCGGGGCAAGCTGAAAGGCCGCACCGAGCACCGCGCGCGGATCGGGACCAAGCACCGTGCTGCGCTCGGCCGCGCCAGCGCCCTCCACCCGCTTGAGGCCCCCATTGAGGGTCCTGTCGAGAAACTCTTCGAGCGTGAGGGGGCTCAAGAATCTCTGCAGCGTGCGCTGGGCGTCTGTGAAAAGCATGCAGGCGATTGTCGAAGTCTCAGGTCGCCTGCGCAACTCCCGGCGCGGTCAGCACCGCCGGCAGCGGCGCACCGCTCATGAACGCGATGAGCGCCGCGCGCGCTTCCATGGCATCGCGGTAGCCGAGCTCGATGAGTGCGCGGGTGTAACCGCACTCGAAGGTGAGATAGCTCGCGAGCTGCGAGCCGGAGGCGTCCCGTCCGCCGATGACCCGCAGCAGGGCGCGCAGTCCGCGCGGAATCTCCGCGATGTGCCGGGCCGCGATCTCGCGCGGATCGACGCTCGGGGCAAGCATCAGCGTCTCGACGTGCCGCTCCCCGCGCGCCGCCTCAGGCGCGCTCTCCACCAGCGTGTTGATGCGCTCGAGCTGCTCGAGGTCACCATAGATCTGATCGGTGAACAGCGTGTCGAGCATGTAGCCGAAGATCTCTCCCGGCGTCGGCATGACCGGCTGCTGCAGGCGGTTGACCGCGACGCCGGCGGCGCGGCGCGCGCGCACCCCGATGATCAACAGCCGGTCCGCGCCCAGGTGAATCGCGGGACTCAGGGGGTTGAGCTGGCGCATCGCACCGTCGCCGAAGAATTCATCGTCGATCTTCATGGGCGGAAACAGCAGCGGAATGGCCACGCTCGCCATCAGGTGATCGAGCGTGAACTCGCAGCGCCGCCCGATGCGTTGCGCGCGCGACCAGTCGCGGATGGACTCGATCCCATCGAAGAAAGCCACCGAGCAGCCGCTCACGTAGCTCGTGGAGCACAGCGCGAAGGCCCGCAGGTGCCCGCGCGCGATGCTGCGGCGAATGCCGTTGACGTCGACATGTTCCTGCAGCAGCTGACGGAGCGGTGTGTTGTCGAGCATCGACTTGGGCGGGGCGAGTACCAGTCCCCCGGAAAGCAGCGCCAGGATCCAGTGCGCACCGGCGCGCAGCATGTGCGGTGCATCGACGTGGAACACCTGCCCGGAACGGAAGTTGGCCCAGACGCGCTCGAGCCCCGCGACCGCCCGACGCCAGCGATGCGCCTCGGCCGCGAGCACGCTGGCGGCGACCGCCCCGGCTGAGGTTCCGACGATCACCTGAAAGGGATTGCGCGAGCGCGGCAGGAGCTCGGCCAGGGCGAGGAGCACCCCCACCTGGTAGGCGGAGCGCGAGCCGCCACCGGTCAGAACCAGCCCGACGGTCGGCCGGTTGGCCTGCCAGAGCCCCGATTCGCTCAAGCCTTCCATTGATTGAGTCTAACCCTGCGGAACTGAACGCGCGCTGCGTCGGCAGGCGGAGACTTCAGTCGGGTTGCAGGGTCAGGGTGTCCCGGGCCGGGCCGGGCAGGAAGGGAAGCGGCTCGCCGCGCGCCCAGGCCAGAAAGCCGGCGCGGTAAAACGGCGACAGCGGATGAGCGCTCGCGCCGCCCGGCATATGGTAATAGCCCTGATCCTCGTGACCGGGAGACACCGCAAAGCGCTCCGAGGCACCGAAGGCATCG
>DATGJR010000080.1:0-11785 GCA_035295065.1 Steroidobacteraceae bacterium | reverse complement strand
TTCCGCCTCACCGCCCCGATCGGAGCCGCCGCCATACGCCTGAACCTCGGCGGGGGCCACAACGTCGCCAACGCGCTGGCGGCAGCCGCGGCGGCGGCGAGTGCCGGAGCTGCGCTCGAGCACATCGTCGCGGGCCTTGCGGCGGTGCGCGCCGTGCCGGGACGGTTGCAGTTCCGCCGCTCTTCCAGCGGCGGCTGGCTCATCGACGATTCCTACAATGCCAATCCGAGCTCGGTGCGTGCGGCCATCGAGGTGCTCACGGGTCTCCCGGGCAAGCGCTGGCTGGTGCTCGGCGACATGGCGGAGCTCGGCGCATTCGCAGCCGATGAGCATGCGGGGATCGGCGAGTTCGCGCGCCGCGCCGGCATCGAGCGGCTCTACGCGACCGGCGCGCTGATGCAGCGGGCGACTGAGGCGTTCGGCGCGGGGGCGGAGTGGTTCGCCGACGTGCCGGCGCTGATCGCGGCGCTGCGCGCAGCGCCCGGCAACTCAGCCGAGGTGCGCGTGCTCATCAAGGGCTCGCGCTTCATGAGGCTCGAGCGCGTGGTCGAGGCACTGTCGGCGGCGCCACTGCCCGGCGGGGGCGGACACTAGCGATGCTCTACTGGATCACACAGCAGTTTGCCGGGCACGTCGCCGGTGCGCACGTCTTCACCTACCTCACTTTCCGGGCGATCCTCGCGACCGCATCCGCACTCGGCCTGTCACTCATCGTCGGTCCCTCGATGATCGAGCGCCTGTCGCGCTATCAGATCGGCCAGGTGGTGCGCGACGACGGCCCGCCGACCCATCTGCTCAAGGCCGGCACCCCCACCATGGGCGGCACACTGATACTCGTGACCACGCTCGTGAGCACGCTCCTGTGGGCGGAGCTCGGCAACCGTCTGGTGTGGACGGTGCTCGCCGTCACCTTCGCCTTCGGCTTCATCGGCTTCTACGACGATTACCTCAAGCTCGTGGTGCGCAACCCCAAGGGGCTGGTGGCGCGCTGGAAGTACTTCTGGCAATCGATCGCCGGCCTCGCCACCGCCGCGGTGCTCTACTACACGGCCACGGATCCGGCCGAGACGACGCTCTTCCTGCCGTTCTTGAAGACGTTCCACGAGCCGCTCACCGCCTTCGGCTTCATCCTGATCGCCTACCTCATGATCGTCGGCATGAGCAACGCGGTGAATCTGACCGACGGGCTCGACGGTCTTGCGATCATGCCGGCGGCCCTGGTCGCCTCCGCGCTCGGCATCTTCGCCTACGCGAGCGGCAACGCCGTTTTCGCCCACTACCTGCAGATTCCCGAGATCCGCGGCGCGGGGGAGCTGCTGGTCTTCTGCGCCTCACTCGCGGGCGCCGGACTCGGCTTTCTCTGGTTCAACTCCTATCCGGCACAGGTATTCATGGGGGACGTCGGGGCGCTCGCCATCGGCGCCTCGATCGGCGTGCTCGCGGTGATCGTGCGCCAGGAGCTGGTGGTGCTGCTCATGGGCGGAGTGTTCGTGCTCGAGACGGCCTCGGTCATCCTGCAGGTCGCCTCCTTCAAGCTCACCGGCAAGCGCATCTTCCGCATGGCGCCCATCCACCATCATTTCGAGCTCAAGGGATGGGCTGAGCCGAAAGTGATCGTGCGCTTCTGGATCATCTCCTTCCTCCTGGTGCTCGCGGGCCTCGCGACGCTGAAGCTGCGATGACCAGCGCCAGCGACAAGCGTCCCTACGCGGTCATCGTCGGGCTCGGCCGCACGGGCCTCTCGGCGGCGCGCTATCTGCGCGCGGGTGGCTGGCGTCTCGCCGTCACCGACACGCGCGCTTCGCCCCCCGAGCTCGCCGCTCTCACCGCGCTCGATGCCACGATCCCGGTGCGCCTCGGCGGGCTCGATGCGACACTCCTCGATGAGGCGCTGTGCGTGGTGGCATCGCCGGGCATCTCGCTCGCAGAGCCGTTCTTCGACGCCGCGCGCCGCCGCGGGCTCGAGATCGTGGGCGACATCGAGCTGTTTGCGCGCGCCGCCCGTGCACCGGTCGCCGGCATCACGGGCACCAACGGCAAGAGCACGGTCACGACGCTGCTCGCGCGCATGGCGCAGCGCGCCGGGCTGAGCGTGCGCGTCGGCGGCAACCTCGGCGAGCCGGCGCTCGACCTGCTGAATGGCGAGGCGGCGCTCTACGTGCTCGAGCTCTCGAGCTTTCAGCTCGAGACCACGAGCCACCTCGAGTGCCGTGCGGCGACTGTCCTCAACGTGAGCGCCGATCATCTCGACCGCTACGCCACGATGGAAGAGTACGCCGCCGCCAAGGCGCGCATCTTCGCCCGCTGCGATACGGCGGTGATCAATCTCGACGACCCGCTGGTGGTCGCCATGCCGCGCGCCGTGCGCCGGACTTTGAGTTTTTCGCTGCGCGCCACGGTCGGCGCCGACTACGCGGTCGCCACCCACCACGGGCAGTGGTGGCTGACGCGCGCCGGTGAGCCGTTGCTGCCCGTGACGGCGATGCGCATCAAGGGGCTGCACAATGCGGCCAATGCCCTCGCGGCGCTCGCGCTCGGCGAGGCTCTGGAGCTTCCGCTCGAGTCCATGCTGGCGGAGCTGCGCGAGTTCGCCGGGCTCCCGCACCGCTCGCAGTGGGTGGCCGAGGTGCGCGGCGTCACCTACATCAACGATTCCAAAGGCACCAATGTCGGTGCGACGCTCGCCGCGGTGGGTGGCATGGCGGGCCCGCTGGTGATCATCGCCGGCGGCGATGGCAAGAATCAGGACTTCGCGCCGCTCGCCGCCGCATTCCGCGGCAAGGTGCGCCATACGGTGCTGATCGGCCGCGACGCACCGCGCATCGCGCCCGTGCTCGCCGGAGTCTGCACCGTCGAGAGCTGCGCGACGCTGCCGGAAGCGGTGCGGGCCGCGGCGCGTGCCGCAAAGGCCGGCGACACGGTGCTGCTCTCACCGGCCTGCGCCAGCCTCGACATGTTCCGCGACTACGCACAGCGCGGCGCGGTGTTCGTTGAGGCGGTCGGGGAGCTCGCGGCATGAGCGCCTCGACGCTGCGGCCGCTGATGGGCTTCGCGCGCTCCGGCCACCGCCAGGGAGGCGTGCACCTCGATCCGGTCACCATCGCCCTCACCCTCGCGCTGGTTCTGCTCGGGCTCGTCATGGTGACCTCCGCCTCCGTTTCGATCGCGAGTCGCGAGACCGGTCAGCCTTTCTACTATCTCGAGCGCCAGCTGCTGCTGGTGGGCGCGGGGACGGTGGGGGCGCTCCTGCTCTTCTCGATCCGCAGCGACTGGCTCGAGCGCGCCTCGGGGCCGCTGCTCGCCGTGGCGCTGCTGCTGCTGGCTCTGGTGCTGGTCCCGGGACTCGGGCATGCCGTGAACGGGAGCCGGCGCTGGCTGCGCCTCGGGGCACTCAACTTCCAGGTCTCGGAGCTCGCGCGCGTGCTGGTGCTCGTGTACGTGGCGAGCTACGCGGTGCGCCGCGAGCAGCAGTTGCGCGAGACTTTCATGGGGCTGGTCAAGCCGCTCTCGCTCCTGGCGCTAGCCGCCGGCCTCCTGCTCGTGGAGCCGGATTTCGGCGCCGCGACGGTGCTGTTTGCGGCGGGCTTTGGCCTGCTGTTTCTGGCGGGCGCGCGGCTGCGCTACGTGCTCGCGATGATGGTGCTGGCCGGCAGCGGTTTCGCGGTGCTGGCGCTCGGGGCGGGGTACCGCGTGCGCCGTCTGACCACCTTCCTCGATCCCTGGGCGGACCCCTTCAACAGCGGCTTTCAGCTCACCCAGTCGCTGATCGCCATCGGCCGCGGCCAATGGCTGGGTGTCGGCCTCGGCGAGAGCGTGCAGAAGCTCTTCTACCTGCCCGAAGCGCACACCGACTTCCTGTTCGCGGTGCTCGCGGAGGAACTCGGCCTCCTCGGCGTGGCGCTCACCCTGGCGCTCTTCGTCGCGCTCATCTGGCGCGCCTTCCACATCGCCCGGCTCGCATCGGATGCCGGGCTGCGCTTCCCCGCGCTGCTGGCCGCGGGCTTCGGACTCTGGGTCGGGATACAGACCTTCATCAATATCGGCGTCAACATGGGAGTGCTGCCGACCAAGGGTCTGACACTTCCCTTGATGAGCTACGGACGCTCCAGCCTCATCGTGGCGCTCGCCTGGGTGGGCGTGCTGCTGCGGGTCTACCACGAGGCGATGCGCGAGGGCCGCGGTTCGGCGACCGTGCGCGGCGGCACGCTGCGGGATTTCGCATGACCCGTCCGATCCTCATCATGGCGGGCGGCACCGGCGGCCACGTGTTTCCGGCCCTGGCACTCGCGCGGCTGCTGCGCGAGAAGGCCCTGGACGTCGTGTGGCTCGGGACCGAGCGCGGCCTCGAGGCGCGGGTGATTCCGGCCGAGGGCATTCCCCTCGAGCGGCTCTCGGTCGGCGGGCTGCGTGGCAAGGGCATGATGACCTGGCTGGCCGCACCGTTTCGCCTCAGCCTGGCGCTCGCGCAGGCGCTGCGTGTCATGCGGCGCCATCGTCCGCTGGTCGTGGTCGGGCTCGGCGGGTTCGTCACGGGGCCCGGCGGCATCGCTGCCTGGCTCACGCGCCGCCCGCTCCTCATTCATGAGCAGAATGCGGTCGCCGGCTTCACCAACCGCTGCCTCGCGCACCTGGCGCGGGTCGTGCTCGAGGCATTCCCCGGCAGCTTCGGCAAAGAGGTGCACGCCCGAGTCATCGGCAACCCGGTGCGCCGCGAGATCAGCGCGGTGGCGCCGCCGGCGTCGCGCTTCGCCGACCGCTCGGGTCCCATGCGACTCCTGGTCTTCGGCGGCAGTCAGGGCGCAGCGCGGCTCAACGGCGTGGTGCCCTTTGCGCTCAAGCGTCTCGCCGGGCGGGTCGAATTCGAGGTCCGTCATCAGGCGGGCGATCGCTGGCTCACGGAGGCGCGTGCGAGCTATGCACGTGCCGGGGTGCGCGCCGAGGTGCGACCCTTCATCGAGGACATGGCGGAGGCCTACGCCTGGGCGGACCTGGTCATCTGCCGCGCCGGCGCCCTCACGGTATCGGAGCTCGCGGCAGCCGGAGTCGCTGCGGTGCTGGTGCCGTTTCCCGGCGCGGTCGACGACCACCAGGCTCACAACGCGCAGTTTCTGGTGCGGGCGGCCGCCGCCATCGTGATCGCCGATCGCGAGCTCACCGAGGAGCGGCTCGCTGCCGAGCTCGAGCGACTCTGCAGCGGGCGCGCGCGGCTCCTGGCGATGGCGGAGCGCGCCCGAGCGCTCGCCGCTCCGCGCGCCGCCGAGGAGCTGGCCGACTCGTGCCTCGAGCTGATCGGTAAGGCCGCATGAGCCAGGAGCGGCGCACCACGCTCGAGCGCCCCTCCATCGAGCGGCGTACCCGGCCTGATCGTCGCGACCGCATGCGCCGCATCAACACCATTCACTTCGTCGGTATCGGCGGCAGCGGCATGAGCGGCATTGCCGAGGTGCTGCTGTCCCTCGGCTACGCCGTGCAGGGATCGGACACGCGCGCGAGCGGCGTCACGCAGCGTCTCGCCGGGCTCGGCGCACGCATCGCGATCGGGCATGCGGCGCAGAACATCGCGGGGGCCGATGTCGTGGTGGCCTCGAGCGCGGTGTCGCGCGGCAACCCCGAGATCGTCGCGGCCCTCGCCGGGCGCATTCCGGTGGTGGCGCGTGCGGAGATGCTCGGCGAGCTGATGCGCTTCCGCTATTCCATCGCCGTCGCCGGTACCCATGGCAAGACCACCACCACGAGCCTCATCGCGAGCATTCTCTCGGAGGGCGGTGAGGACCCGACCTTCGTGATCGGTGGGCGCTTGCAGAGCGCGGCGAGCGGCGCACAGCTCGGCGCCGGGCGCTACCTGGTGGCGGAGGCGGACGAGAGCGACGCCTCGTTCACACATCTGCAGCCCCTCATCGCGATCGTCACCAACATCGACAACGATCACCTCGTGACGCACGGGGGCGACTTCGGACTCCTCAAGCAGAGTTTCGTCGACTTCCTTCACAACCTGCCCTTCTACGGGCTCGCGGTGCTGTGCGCGGACGACGCCGAGGTGCGCAGCATTCTCAATGAGATCGGGCGACCGGTCCTCTCCTACGGCCTGGACGCGGGCGCCGACGTGCGCGGCGTCGGCCTGCGGCACGAGGGCCTCGCCACGCGCTTCGAGGTGCAGCGGGCCCAAGGGGCGCCGCTCGCGGTGAAGCTTAACCTTCCCGGCACCCACAACGTGCGCAACGCCCTTGCGGCCATCGCGGTGGCGCTCGAGATCGGCATCGACGATGAGTCCATTCAGCGCGCGCTCGCGACCTTCCCGGGGGTCGACCGGCGGCTGCAGCACATTGCCGATGCGGACACCGCGGCCGGTCGCATCACCATCATCGATGACTATGGACATCACCCGACCGAGGTGGCCGCGACGCTCGAGGCCGTGCGCCAGGGCTACCCGGGGCGGCGCGTGGTGCTCGCGTTCCAGCCGCACCGCTACACCCGCACCCGCGATCTGATCGACGACTTCGGCAAGGTGCTCAACCTCGCCGACGTGCTGCTGGTGACCGAGGTCTATGCCGCCGGGGAGCCACCGATCGCCGGTGCGGACGGACGCGCGATCTGCCGCGCCGTGCGCAGCCGTGGCCAGCTCGAGCCGCTCTTCGTCGAGAAGGTCGAGGAGCTCGCGGAGGCGCTCCGTGCCCTCATCAAGGACGGTGACGTCATCGTCGCGATGGGTGCCGGCAACATCAGCGCGGCCGCGCATGCGCTGCCTGCCGAGCTCGCAGTGCCGGCGGGAGGCAGGCCATGACGGTCGCCGTCGCTCCCGGCTTCGATGCGCGCGTGCGCCGGCGCGAGCCCCTGAGCCGTCACACCTCCTGGCACGTCGGCGGGCCGGCCGAAGTGTTCTTCAATCCGCGCGACCGCGCGGATCTCGCGGCGTTCCTGCGTAGCCTGCCCCCGGATGTACCGCTCTACTGGATCGGGCTCGGCAGCAATCTGCTGGTGCGCGACGGGGGACTCCCGGGCATCGTCATCAGCACCCACGGGACGCTCGATGGGCTCGAGCGGCTGAGCGACACCCAGGTGCGCGCCGAGGCCGGCGTCGCCTGTGCGCGCATCGCCCGCCAGTGCATCAAGTGGGGCCTGGGTCCGGCGGAGTTCTTCGCCGGCATACCCGGGACCCTGGGAGGCGCTCTGGCGATGAATGCCGGCGCCTTCGGAGGGGAGACCTGGCAGTACGTGCTCAGCGTCGAGACCATCGACCGCCACGGCAGGGAGCGGGTGCGGGACAAGAGCGAATACCGCATCGGCTACCGCGAGGTGACCGCGCCCGCACCCGAGGAGTGGTTCATCGGCGCCCAGCTTGCCTTCGAGCGCCGCCCCGGCGCCCACAGCGATGAGGTGCACAAGCTCCTCGCGCGGCGCAAGGAGACGCAGCCGATCGGCGAGTGGAGCTGCGGCTCGGTGTTCACCAACCCCGCAGGCGATCACGCCGCGCGTCTCATCGAGACCGCAGGGCTCAAGGGCTACCGCATCGGCGACGCCTCGGTCTCGAGTAAACACGCGAATTTCATCATCAATCACGGCAGCGCGCGCGCCGCGGATCTGGAGCATCTCATCGAGCACGTGCGCTCGACGGTCGAGCGCGTACACGGGATCGCTCTGCGTCCCGAAGTGCGGATCGTAGGAGTGCCATAGCTCATGCGCCTTCAGTATCGGCCCGAGCTGCTGCACCGCGCGCAATATCCCGGAGACTTCGGGCGCGTCGCGGTGATGTTCGGCGGTGATTCGAGCGAGCGCGAGATCTCTCTCCTCACCGGCAATGCCGTGCTGGACGCTCTCAAGCGCCGTCGTGTCGATGCCCATGGCTTCGACCCGCGCGACGTGCCGCTCGAGGAGCTGCGCGCGGGCGGCTTCGCGCGTGTGTGGATCGCCCTGCACGGCCCCGGGGGCGAGGACGGGACGCTCCAGGGGGCGCTCGAGTATCTCGGAATTCCCTATACCGGGAGCGGCGTCACCGGCTCCGCCATCGGCATGGATAAGCTGCGTACCAAGCGTCTGGCGTTGAGCTGCGGGGTGCCCACGGCGGATTTCGTGGTGCTGCGGGGGCCCGCGGACTTCGCAATCGCCCTCGAGCGATTGAGGCTTCCGCTCATCGTCAAGCCCGCCACGCAGGGCTCGAGCGTCGGCATGAGCAAGGTGGAGCGCGCCGAGGATCTGCCGGCCGCCTACGCCGCCGCGGCGGGGATCGAGACGGCGGTGTTCGCCGAGCCCTGGATCACGGGCGCCGAGTACACGGTGGCGCTGCTGCAGGGCGAGGCACTGCCTTCGATCCGCATCGAGACACCGCGCAGCTTCTACGACTACGAAGCCAAGTACTTTCGTGACGACACGCGCTATTTCTGTCCCTCGGGCCTCTCGCAGCCGGCGGAGTCGCACCTCGCGAGCCTGGCACTCGCCGCATTCGATGCGGTGGGCGCCTCGGGTTGGGGGCGCGCGGATTTCATGATGGACGGGGCCGGGCGAGCGCTGCTCCTCGAGGTCAACACCGTCCCGGGCATGACCAGCCACAGCCTCGTGCCGATGGCCGCGCGCGCGCGCGGCATCGAATTCGATGAGCTGGTATGGCAGGTGCTCGAGACCAGCTTCACACGGCACCCGACGAAGGGGAGCACCGCCTGATGCTCGGGCGCGCGAGAAACCGCCGCAAGCCGCGCGAGCGCTCGTGGAAGCTGCCGTCGCTCAATTGGCGCGCGCTCTTTTCATGGCTCGGCGCCGCAACGGCGCTCGGCTGCGCAGTGGGCGTGGTGCTTTGGGCACTCAATCAGCCGATCGTCACGGTCGCGGTCGAGGGTCGCTTTCAGCGCGTCTCACCCGGCGATGTCGAGCGCGTGGTGAAACGCGAGGTGCACGGCGCAGGCCTCTTGTCGGTGGATCTCGCGGCAGTGCGCGCACGCCTCCACACCCTCGCGTGGGTGGATGCCGTGAGCGTCGAGCGCGCCTGGCCGCGCGGACTCAACGTGCTGGTGATCGAGCAGACCGCCGCCGCCCGCTGGGGCGCCGGCGGCCTCGTCAATACCCGCGGCGAGCTCTTCGCGGCGGACGCGCAGCACATCCCGCCCGAGCTCGCGCAGCTTTCAGGGCCAGCCGACCAGGAGTCGCAGGTGGCGCAGCGCTACCTCGCCGCCGCCGGCCGTCTGACGCAGGCGGGCCTGCGCTTGACGGCGTTGCGGCTCGATGCGCGCGGCGCCTGGGAGTTCGACCTGGCGAACGGAGTCACGGTGCGCTTGGGAAGGCGCCAGGTGGACGAGCGCTTCGAGAAGTTCATGAGCGCCGCGCTGAAGCTCGTCACTCAGCGCGGCGAGGAAATCTCCTACGTCGACATGCGTTACACAAATGGTTTTGCCATCGGTTGGCGCGGCACCGCGGCCGCCCATGCCGCCGGCGGGGAAGGTGACCGCGATGCTTAAGCGCTCGGAACGAAACCTGATCGTGGGGCTCGACATCGGCACCTCGAAGGTGGCGTCGCTGGTCGCGGAGGCGCGCGCCGACGGCTCGATCGAGCTGCTCGGTGTCGGCTCGCAGCCCTCGCGTGGCCTCAAGAAGGGCGTGGTGGTCAACATCGAGTCCACCGTGCAGTCGATCCAGCGCGCGGTGGAGGAGGCGGAGCTCATGGCGGGCTGCGAGATCCACTCGGTGTTCGCCGGCATCGCCGGCAGCCACGTACGGAGCCTCAATTCCCACGGCGTGGTGGGCGTGCGCGACAAGGAGGTGACCCAGGGCGACGTCGATCACGTGATCGATGCGGCCAAGGCGGTCGCCATCCCGGCGGATCAGAAGATCCTGCACGTGCTGCCGCAGGAATTCATCGTCGACGGTCAGGAGGGCATCCGCGACCCGATCGGCATGTCGGGCGTGCGGCTCGAGGCCAAGGTGCACATCGTGACCGGCGCCGACTCGGCCGCGCAGAACATCGAGAAGTGCATTCAGCGCTGCGGGCTCGACGTCGACGACGTGGTGCTCGAGCAGCTTGCCTCGAGTTTCGCCGTGCTGACCGAGGACGAGAAGGAGCTCGGCGTGTGCCTGGTCGACATCGGCGGCGGCACCACCGATCTTGCGGTGTTCGCCAACGGCGCGATCCGCCACACCGCCGTGATCCCGATCGCCGGGGACCAGGTCACGAACGACATCGCGGTATCGATGCGCACCCCGACGCAGTACGCCGAGGACATCAAGATCCGCTACGCCTGCGCCCTCTCGCAGCTCGCCAATCCCGACGAGAGCATCGAGGTGCCGAGCGTGGGCGAGCGCCCGGCGCGGCGCCTGGCGCGGCAGACCCTCGCCGAGATCGTCGAGCCGCGCTACGAGGAGCTCTTCGGCCTGGTGCGCGAGGAGCTGCGGCGCTCGGGCTTCGAGGAGGTCATCGCGGCGGGGATCGTGCTCACCGGCGGGAGCGCGAAGATGGAAGGCGCGATCGAGCTCGCCGAGGAAGTGTTCCACGTGCCGGTGCGCCTCGGGGTGCCGCAGACCGTCGAGGGCCTCACCGATGTGGTGCGCAATCCGATCTATTCCACGGGCGTGGGACTGCTGCTCTACGCCCGCGACAACCTGATGAGTGTGCGGCGCGGTCATCCGCTTGGGCATAACGGCAAGTCGATGCTCGACCGCATGCGCTCCTGGTTCCAGGGAAATTTCTGAAGCTGACAGAGCTGACAGCGCGAAGAACGTTCGTCTCAACCAACCGTGTATTTGTGTAAGGAGCGATAACAATGTTCGAACTGATGGACGCATACAGCCAGAGCGCCGTCATCAAGGTGATCGGCGTGGGTGGAGGTGGCGGCAACGCCGTGGCGCACATGCTCACCGCCGGCATCGACGGCGTGGAGTTCATGTGCATCAATACCGACTCGCAGGCTCTCAAGCACGCCAAGGTGAAGACGGCCCTGCAGATCGGCTGCAACATCACCAAGGGCCTGGGCGCCGGCGCCGACCCGGAAGTGGGCCGCCAGGCGGCCATGGAGGACCGCGACCGGATCGTGGAGCTCGTCGAGGGCTGCGACATGCTGTTCATCACCGCCGGGATGGGCGGTGGGACCGGCACGGGTGCTGCGCCGGTGGTGGCGCAGGTGGCGAAGGAGCTCGGGATCCTGACGGTCGCCGTCGTCACCAAGCCCTTCGAGATGGAGGGCAACAAGCGCTCGTACGTTGCCGATCACGGCATCGCGGAGCTGGGCAAGTACTGCGATTCGCTGATCACGATTCCGAACCAGAAGCTGCTCACGGTGCTCGGACCGCAGACGACGCTGCTGGACGCCTTCAAGGCGGCCAACCAGGTGCTGCAGGGCGCGGTGCAGGGCATCGCCGAGCTCATCACCCGTCCGGGTCTGATCAACGTCGACTTCGCCGACGTGCGCACCGTGATGGCGGAGACCGGCATGGCGATGATGGGCTCCGGGGCGGCGAGCGGCGAGGGACGCGCGCGCGAGGCGGCCGAGGCCGCCGTGTCATCGCCGCTGCTCGAGGACATCAATCTCGCCGGCGCACACGGCATCCTGGTCAACGTCACCGCGGGCATGGACCTGTCGATCGGCGAGTTCCAGGAAGTCGGTAACATCGTGAAACAATTTGCATCGGAGGATGCCACCGTCGTCGTGGGAACCGTCATCGACCCGGATCTGACTAACCAGGTGCGCGTCACTGTGGTGGCGACCGGCCTCGGCCGGCCCGCGGCGCCGGCGCGGCATGCCGCACCGCGCGATACGGCGCCCGCGCGCGAGTTGAGCTCGCAGCGCGAGAGCCCGATGCGGGTGGT
>DATGJR010000079.1:0-9881 GCA_035295065.1 Steroidobacteraceae bacterium | reverse complement strand
GGCCACCAGCGCGAAAGCCACCGCAGGCTGGAAGCCACCGAACCATCCGGCCCCGATGTGGTAGGGGACGGAGACCGAGGTGTAGCGGATACGGGCCGGGAAGAGCTCGACCAGCCACGCGGCCATCGGTCCGGTGGCGAGCGTGACATACACCATGAGTATGAAGAGGATGAGCAGCAGCATCGGAACATCGAGCCTCGCGGGATCCGCTTTCTGCGGATAGCCGGCGGCGCGCAGTGCGCGGTTCAGCTCCGCGGTGAACGCCCCGTTCTCCTTCTTCAGTTGCTCCGATGAAAGCCCCCTTCCCGTAAACGCAGGCACCTCCGTGGGAGATGCGCCCGGGCCCGCCTCGCCGACCCGCACCGTCGCCACGCTCGCGGCGGCTGTGATCTCGGTCGCGTAGGGGACGCCGGCCTTCGCGAGCGCCGCACGGGCGATGTCGCACGACCTGACGGGTCCTCTTTGCCCGATGGGATCGAACTGCAGGCCGCAGTCGCCGCGCGCGGCGAGCACCGTGACGGGCGCGCGCCGCGCTGCCTCGGCGATCGCCGGGTTCGCGAAATGGGTGATGGCGTGATAGAGCGGGAAGCAGGTCGCGGCGCACAGCGCCATCCCGCCCAATATGACCTTCTTGCGGCCGACACGATCGGAGAGCCGCCCGAACACCAGATACAAAGGAGTGCCGACCACCAGAACGGCCGCGAGCAGCAAGTTCGCCGTCTGCGCCTCGACCTTGAGCACCTGGGTCAGAAAATAGAGCGGATAGAGCTGCCCGGCGTACCAGAGGACGTTCATCCCGGCGGTCGCGCCGAACAACACCGCGAGAATGCGCTTCAGGTTTCCGCGGTCACCGAATGCGTCACGAATGGGCGCCTTTGAGCGCGTGCCCTCGGCCAGCAGCTGCTGAAACACCGGCGACTCGGCCAGCCGCAGGCGGATATAGACGGAGATCACCAGCAATACGGTGGAGAGGAGGAACGGGATCCGCCAGCCCCAGACCTCGAAGTCAGCTCCGAGCGCTGCGCGGCAGATCATGATCACCACCAGGCTCAGGAGCAGCGCCACGGAGGAGGTGATCTGGATCCAGCTCGTGTAGCGGCCGCGCTTTCCCGGTGGCGCGTGCTCGGCCACATAGATCGCAGCACCGCCGTATTCCCCGCCGATGGCGAGACCCTGAAGCATGCGCAACGCGATGAGTGCCAGCGGCGCGGCGAGGCCCGCCGTGCGATAGGTCGGCAGCACGCCGACCAGCGTGGTGGCGGTGCCCATGATGATGATCGTTGTCAGAAACGTTTTCTTGCGTCCGATGAGGTCACCGAGCCGCCCGAACACCAGCGCGCCAAAGGGCCGCACCGCGAACCCGGCGGCGAAGGTGAGCAGCGCGAAGATGAAGGCGGTGGACTCGCTGACACCCGTGAAGAACTGCTTCGAGATGACTCCGGCGAGGGAGCCGTAGAGAAAGAAGTCATACCACTCGAAGCCCGTGCCGAGCGCCGCGCCGACGATCACGCGGGCGTGCGGTGTCTCGACCGGAGGGATAGCCGGCTGTGCGCTGGACATGCTCACCTCGGGCGGTGCGCCGCTTCTGACGTCAGCGCTTGCGGCCATTGTAGCAACCTTGCGGGTCGGTCGGTTTGGTGGTCCACTCGCGTAAATCATGAGCAGCGCAGCCCACTGGGAAAACGTTTATCGCACGAGGTCTGCGGACCAGCTGAGCTGGTATCGCCCGCACCTGGAGACCTCGCTCCGCCTCATCGAGGAGACGCATCCGGACCGCAAGGGCCGAATCATCGATGTCGGAGGCGGCGAGTCGACTCTCGTCGATGATCTGCTGGAGGCCGGCTACCGCGATCTCGATGTGCTGGATCTTTCGGCCACGGCACTGGAATTCTCCCGACGGCGCATGGGCGACAGGGCGGCGCGCGTGCGCTGGCATTGCGGCGATGTCACGCGCTACCCGCTCGAGCCGTCCTCGTTCGACCTGTGGCACGACCGCGCGGTGTTTCACTTCCTCACCGGCGCCCAAGAGCGCGCCGCTTATGTCGGGCAGGTGGCGCGCTGCGTCAGGCCGGGCGGCCACGTGATCGTCGCCACCTTCGGCCCGCAGGGACCCGTGCGCTGCAGCGGGCTCCCCGTCGAGCGTTACAGCGCAGAAGGACTGCACGATCAGTTCGGCGTGCAGTTCGAGCCGCTGCGGCACCTGGTCGAAATGCATCGGACTCCCGCGGGAGCCGAGCAGCAGTTTCTCTACTGTCTCTGCAGGGTGTCGCCGGCGGAGCGGCGGGAATGAGCGCCCGCGTTGCGCTGGTCACCGGCGGCGGTCGCGGGATCGGCCGCGAGGCCGCGCTCCTGCTCGCGGCCGCGGGCGCACGGGTGATGATCGTCTCGCGCACCGAAACGGAGCTTGCCGAAGTCGGGCTCGAGCACGTGGTCGCCGATCTCGGGACCCCCTCGGGCTGCGCCCTGGCGGTGGCCGAGACCGAGCGCCGGCTTGGGCCGGTCGATCTGCTGGTCGTGAATCACGGCATCGGCTCGGCCCATGAGCGCCTCGTGTGGGAGCAGGACCCGCAGGTCTGGCGCGAGACGATGCGGGTGAATCTCGACGGTCCGTTCGAGCTCGCGCGGCTCACCGTGGGTGGCATGTGCCGGCGAGGCTTCGGCCGCCTGGTTTTCACGAGCTCCACGGCGGGAGAGAAAGCCGAGCGCTCGGGCAGCGCTTACACCGCCTCCAAGCACGGCGTCATCGGCCTGGCACGTGCCATCGCCCAGGATGCGGGGCCGCACGGCGTCACGTCCAACGCCGTGCTGCCCGGGTGGGTGCGCACTGCGATGGCCGAGCGCTCTGCGAAGACCGAGGCCGAGCGCCGCGGCGTGACCGTCGAAGAGGTGTGGCGCGAGCGCGCCGCCATCTATCCGCAGAACCGTGTGCTCGAGCCGCGCGAAGTCGCGCAGGTGATCGCGTTCCTGTGCAGCGACGCTGCCGGGGGTGTCAACGGCGAAGCGATCACCGTGGCGCTCGGAGGTATCTGGTAGGCATTGCGGTGACGGACCGGCTTCAGACCGGGCCGGCGAGGGCGTGCAGGAGCGCGGCGCTATCGCTGAAGCGCTGCGCTTCGGCGTGACTGCGATCGAGCGCGGTCTGCAGCTGCTGCCGCTGCGCATCGAGGAGTGAGTATTCGCTGATTCCGCCCGCATCGAAGCGTTGCCGGGCGACGCTGTAGCTGCCCGCCGACTGCTCGGAGGCCTCAGCGCGCGCCTGCAGCGCGAGCGCATCGCCCTCGAGGATTCTCAGGCAATCGGCTACCTGCTGGAGCGATGCGAGGACGGTCTGCTCGTAGGCCTGCGCGGCGGCATCGTAGGCCGCTACCGCCGAGCGCCGCCTGGCGCGCAGCTCCCCGGCGTGGAAGATCGGCTGCAGGAGCCTCGCACCGATGCTCCAGACATTGAAGCTGTCGGCGAGTGTCGAGGCGCTGGTGGCATCCGAGCCTGCGTTCCCTGACAAGGTGAGAGTCGGGAAGAGGTTGGCGGTCGCCACTCCCACGTTGGCGCCCGCCTCGTGCCAGAGCGCCTCCGAAGCACGCACGTCCGGGCGCCGGCGCACCAGATCCGATGGCAGGGTGAGTGGCAGCTCTGTCGGAAGATGCAGATCGGAGAGCCTGAAGCGCGGCACGGCGGCTTGCGCCGGGGGCTTGCCCGTATAGACCGCGAGCTGATGATCGACCTGCTGTCGGGCGGCCTCGAGCGCCGGCAGCGTCGCGCGCAGCTGCGCAAGCGCACTACGCTGATTCTCGAGGTCCTCGAGCGCGATGCCTCCGGCCTGGTAGCGCTGCTCGCTGATCTCGAGCTGGCGGTTCCCGGCGGCGAGCAGCTGGCGCGTGTAATCGACCTCGGCCTCAAGATCCGCCTGGCGAATCGCGGCGGCGACCACGTTGGCGGCGAGCGTCAGCTCCGCCGCCTGACTTTCGTAGGACTGATACTCCGATTGCGCGCGCACGCCCTCGAGCAGCCGACGGTTGGCGCCGAAGAGGTCGAGCGTATACGAGACATTCACCTGCGCGTTGTAGAGAGTGAAGGGCGGGGCGGAGGGCACGTTCGGGATTCCGAACGCAGCCGGGTCGACCTTCTGGCGCGTCACGCCGAGCTGCGCATCGACCCCGGGGTAGAAGGTCCCGCGCGCCTGCGCGGTGAGGTCTGCCTGCGCCTGGCGCAGCCGCGCGCGCGCCTCGAGCACCGTCGGGCTGTGCGCCAGTGCCTCGTCGACCAGCGCATTCAGCGGCTCGCATTGAAACGATTCCCACCAGCGCGCCGGCGACGGTGCGCCGCTCACGAAGTGCTGCGCCGCGCCCGCCTCGCCGCTCCCTGCTGCGGTGCCCGCCGGCTGCTCGCCCGCCGTGTAGCGGCCGGTCTCGGGCGGCTGCGGATGCTGGAGCTGCGGCGCAAGCACGCAGGCCGAGAGGAGAGTTCCGAGGAGGAGCGAAGCGCAATGACGGAGCTGCATGGCAACCTCAGTCGAGCGTGCGTCGGTAGAAGCGCACGGCGAGAAACAACACGAGGAACATGAAGATTGCGATCGGCCACATGTCGGTCCACAGGTCCGGCCAGCCGTTGCCCTTGAGGAGGATCCCGCGGATCAGGCGGTTGAAGTGGGTGAGCGGCAGCAGGTTGCCGATGAAGCGCGCCCAGCCGGGCATGCCCTGGAAGGGAAACAGAAAGCCGGACAACAGTATGTTGGGCAGGAAATAGAACATGGTGAGCTGCATGGCCTGCAGCTGATTCTGCGCCAGCGAGGACAGTGAGATTCCGACGGTGAGATTCGCGGCGATGAAGAGCAGCGCCGCGACATACAGCGTCAGCAGGCTCCCTTCGAAGGGCACGTGAAACATCGCCGCGGCGGCCAGCAGGATGATCGTGGTCTGGATCAGCCCGATGAAGATATAGGGGATGATCTTGCCGCTCATCACCTCGAGCGGCGTCACCGGCATCGCCAGGAGGTTCTCCATGGTGCCGCGCTCGCGCTCGCGCGTCATGGCGAGTCCCGTCATCATGACCAGCGTCATGCTGAGGATCACGCCGATGATGCCGGGGACCACGTTGTACTGGGTGATGCCTTCGGGGTTATAGAGGTTGTGCAGGCGCACCTCGAAGGGCGGCTGGCCGCCGGCGAGTCCCGCGAGCGGCCCGACGAGGTCCTTGCTCGCGACCGACTGCGGCAGATGCTGTGCTGCGGCGATGGCGTTGCTGGTCGCGGAAGGATCGGTGGCGTCGGCCTCGAGGAGCAGCGCCGGACGCTCGCCGCGTAGCAGCCGGCGGGTGAAGTCCGGCGGGATGGTGAGCACGAACTGCAGCTTGCCGCGCGCCAGCTCGGTGCGCGCCGCCTGCTCGTTGGGCAGCTCCTCGGCCAGATCGAAATAGTTGGAAGCCTGCATCCCCTGCACGAAGCTGCGGGTGAACTCGCTGTGATCCTCGACCAGCAGACCGGTGCGCAGGTGCTTGGGGTCGGAGTTGATGGCATAACCGAACAGGGTGAGCTGTATGATCGGGATCGCGACGATCATCGCGAAGGTGATGCGATCGCGGCGCAGCTGCAGGAATTCCTTGCGCACGATGCTCCACCAGCGGGCACCCCTGAAGAGATCCTGCCGCTTCATAGCGAGGGCTCTCCGGCCCGGCTCTGCAGGTAGATGAATACGTCCTCGAGCCCGGTGGCGATCGGCTCCGCCTTGAGTCCCGCGGCCTGAGTCGCTTCAGTTACGGATCTCTCGAGCGCGCGGCCGTCGAGCCCGGTGACATGCAGCGTCGATCCGAAGATGACCGTCTGCTCCACGCCGGGCTTGCTTTGCAGCCGATCCGAGAGCGCCGCCAGATGCTCGCCGTGGATGCACCAGGTGCTCAGGTGCTGCCCGCGCACCACCTCGTCCGCCGTGCCCTGCGCGAGGAGCTTCCCATTGAAGATGTAGGCGAGCTTGTGGCAGCGCTCGGCCTCGTCCATGTAATGCGTGCTCACCAGCACCGAGATGCCCTGCGCGGCGAGCCGATGCAGCTCGCTCCAGAAATCGCGACGCGCGGTGGGATCGACGCCTGCGGTCGGCTCATCGAGCAGCAGCAGCCGCGGCTGGTGCAGCATGCAGGCGGCAAGCGCCAGGCGCTGCTTCCAGCCGCCCGAGAGTGTGCCCGCGAGCTGATCGGCCCGGTCCCTGAGGCCAAGGTGCACGAGCGAGCGCTCGACGGCATCGCCGCGCTCCGGCATGTGATAGACGCGCGCCACGAAGTCGAGGTTCTCGCGAATCGAGAGGTCGTCCCAGAAGGAGAAGCGCTGCGTCATGTAGCCGACGTTGCGCTTGATCTGCGCGCTCTCGCGACGAATGTGGTAGCCGAGGCAGGTGCCGTCGCCCGAGTCCGGGGTGAGCAGCCCGCAGAGCATGCGAATCGAGGTCGTCTTGCCGCTGCCATTGGGCCCGAGAAACCCGAAGATCTCCCCCGTCTGCACCTGAAGCGAAAGATCGGTTACGACGTGCTTGTGCCCGAAGCTCTTGTTGAGCCCGTGCACATCGATGGCGGCGGCGGGGGATGGGCTCACGGCAGGCGCACGAGGAGCGGCTGGCCCGGATGGAGCTTGAGTGCGTCGGCCGCTGAAGGGTGCGCCTCGATCAGGTAGATGAGCTTGCCGCGCGTGTCATTGCTGTAGATGACGGGAGGGGTGTATTCCGCCTCTGCCGAGACATAGCTGATCGTCGCGGGAATATCCGCGGCGCAGCCGTCGCAGTGCAGGCTCACCTTGCCCCCGAGCGCGAGGCTCCCGAGGCGCGTCTCGGGGACGTAGAAGCGCACTTTCACGTTCTGCGGCGGCAGCATCCGCACGACAGGGCTTCCGGGGCCGACCCACTCGCCCTCGCGGTACATCGTGTCATAGACGAGCCCAGCCTGCGGCGCGCTGACCGATTTCTGATCGAGCTTCCAGTCCGCCTGGCTCAGCACCGCCTGCGCCGCCTGCACCTGGCGGGCGAGGGCCTTCAACTGTTCACTGCGGCCGGCGAGGTGCGCGACCTCGACCTGGCTGCGCAGCTCGTTGACGCGTGCCGCATCGCTTGCCGCCTGCGCCAGGGTCGTCTCGAGCTGCTCGCGCGATATGCCCCCGGCGCGATACTGCGTCTCGTCGCGCTGGCGCTGCAGCGCCGACTTCTGCGCCATCGCCTCCGCCTGGGCGAGCTGGGCGCGGATGACCGCCACCTCGGGCGGGCGCTTGCCGGTCTCGAGATCCGCAAGCTGCGCCTGGACACTGGCGAGCTGCTGCTGCGCCTGCGACTGCTCGGCTTTCTCCTCGGTCGCCTCGAGGCGAAACATCGGGGCACCGGCGCTGACCTCCTGGCCGCGCGCGACGGAGAGATGCTCGAGGTGTCCGCCGGCGGAGGAGGCGAGGTACACGAACTCACCCTCGACGTACCCCTGGAAGCTGTTGGCATGGGAGCCGCAGCCGCCGAGCAGTCCCAGAGTGGCTATCAGGAGAAAGGTGCGTGGCGAGCCCATGGTTTTCCTCATTTGCCGCGCGAGTGCCGGTTTGGGGGTGCCGAGAAAGCGCTGACGAGAAGCGCTTCCGCATGCCGTGCCAGGTCTTCGCGACTGACGCCTTGCATGACCGGTATCTCGTGCCACATGCGCATGGTCGCGAGCGGCAGCAGCGTGGTGCCGAGCACCGACATCAGCACCAGTCGTGGATCGAGGTCGCGACTGATCGCGCCCCGCTGCTGAGCCGCCGCCACCGTGGCGATGAGGTGACGGACGTATTCGAACGGCATGCCTTTCAGCACCCGCGAGCGCAGCTGCCCCCCATCGCTCAGGATCTCGCGCAGCCACAGGCCCGGGAGCCAGGGCATGAGCTCGGTGGCTTTGAGGATGCGCCGCACCAGGCCGCGCAGCATGGGCAGGAGGTCGGTGGTCTCCGCTACCGGCGCCCAGACGGAGGTCAGGGTGGGGAGCAGTCGCTCACCGGCCACCGCATCCAGCAGCCGGTCCCGATCACTGAAGTAGTAGTGGACCATCGCCGGGGTGACCCCCGCGCGGGCTGCGATCTGCGCGAGGGTGGTGGCGGCCGCTCCCTGCTCGGCAAAGAGCTCCATGGCGCCATCGAGCAGGAGCTCGCGCGCGGCGACGCCCGAGTCCTGTCGGGGGCGGCCGATGGCGCGGCTTCGGCTTCGGGCTCGGGCAGGCATGGGCATATATTAATTAACTGATTCATTAATTCAAGGGGGAGGGCGGGGAGGGCCGCAGACGCCGCCGGCTAAAGTCGCCGCCCGCACTGCCGATAGGTCGTCAAGGAGCGGTGGCTCGCACCCGGAAGGGATTCTCGCAATGAAGATCTCGACGAAACTGATCCTGTTCTTCTGCGGAGTGGTGACGCTGTTCGTCCTGCTCGCGAGCGCCCTCCTGGCGCAGACCCGCACTGTCTCCGCCGGATACGCGGCGCTGCTTGGGCAGCAGGTCCGCCAGGCCGAGACCGCGCGCGTCATCCAGGTAAGCTTCAAGAAGCAGGTGCAGGAATGGAAGGACATCCTCCTGCGCGGCCACACGCCCGCCGACCTCGAGAGGTACACGCGGCAGTTCCACGATGAGGAGACCACGGTGCGCAGCGGCGCGGTCGAGCTGGCCGGGACGGTGGTCGATGCGAAGTGCCGCGAGCTGCTCGAGCAGTTCGTCGCGGCTCACAAAACGCTGAGCGAGCAGTACCAGGCCGCTTACGACGTCTATGTCGGCAACCATTTCGACTTCAAAGCCGCGGACAAGATCGTCCGTGGCAAGGACCGCCCGCCGACCGACCTCTTCGACAAGGTCGTCAGGCAGCTCAACGACGATGTGGCCGCATCAGTTGCGGCGCAGGAGCGCGTCGTGGCGCGCAGCCGTAACCTCGCGCTGATCGTCAGCGGGAGCCTCCTCGCCGGGCTGGGCCTCGTCGGACTGGTGACGGTGCGCAACATTCTCCAGCGCCTCGGCCGGCTCAAGGCGGTTTCCGACCGCCTCGCCGCCGCGGACATCGAGGGACTCGCCGTCGACATCTCTGGCCCCGATGAGATCGGGCAATTCGGTGACAGCATGAAGGGCGTGCACGCGGCGATCGAGGAGCTGACCCAGCTCGCATCTGCCGCTGCGGCCTGATTGCAAGGAAGCACGACATGGCAGCCAAGCTGACCGAGTATTACAACCTGGCCGCGAAGGAATTCGGGCTCTCAGGCCGCATCAAGCTGGCGATGTTGACGAAGATTCCCTCGGAGAAGGCCGGGACGGCCCAGGACTCCCCCGACAACATCCGCATCTTCGAGCAGGCGCTCAAACAGTTGCGAACCCAGGGCGGCTGACCCGCGCCGCCCCTGGCCACTCCGGTTCCCGGCCGCCCGCAAATCCGGCGGCCCCGGAGTGTTCCTGCGGGTCATCGTGGTGACGGAACACCTCGTGTCAAACTCAGTCGACCAGGATCTGGAATCCGCGCGGCAGCGCATCGCAAGCCTGCCCGTGCTGCCGGTGCTCGACCCGCGACTCCCGCAGGTGCTGGCGCAGACCGACGTGGACCTGCAGTACCAGCAACTGCGGGAGCTCCTGCGCGTCGATCCTGCGCTCGCCGCACGCGTGCTCAAGGTGGCGAACTCCGCTTTCTACGGCTCCCGCACCATCACCTCGATCGATCGCTCGCTGACCGTGCTCGGGGCCGTCGCGGTGGCGGGCATCGCGATGGTCGCGCGCTTCGATGCGACTTCGGTGCCGGCGGGTCGCGCCTCTCAGGCGCTCCTGCATCTGCGCCGCCACAGTCTGCTGACGGCGGTGGCCGCCAAGAGGCTCGCCGCGCGCTCCGGCGACCCCGTCTGGGATCCGGAGTCCGCGTTCGTGCTGGGTTT
>DATGJR010000078.1:0-3134 GCA_035295065.1 Steroidobacteraceae bacterium | reverse complement strand
GGCTGGTAACGGCGGTGACCGTAGGTGCGTCGCGCACTCGCCGGGCGGCGAGCGGCGTGAATGGCAACGATCGCGAGCAGGAGTGAGGCCGAATCAGCCAGCATGTGCGCCGCCTCGGCGAGCAGCGCGATCGAGTTGGCGAAGTAGCCGCCGGCAGCCTCGACCAGCGTGAAGATCCCGAGGACCGAGAGCGCCGTGACCAGGCGCCGCTCGCTGGCGTCCGCCCCGTGATGGTGGTGGTCGTGCCCGTGCACGTCCCCGTGTCCACTCCCATGCTCATGCGCGTGCTCGTGCCCATGATGGTCATGCGAGTGGTGGTCGGGCGGCGCCATTGCCCTGCAAGGTTAGCAGCGCCGCCGCGGGGGCGGAACTCCTCAGAAATGCCGCTCCCGGCGGGGTGGTCATCGCGGGTTAGAATCCGCCCGAGAATGACCACCACCCTCGACCTGGTTGCGATCGGACGCGTCAGCGTCGACCTGTACGGACAGCAGGTGGGCAGCCGGCTGGAGGACATTGCGAGCTTCGCCAAGGCGGTCGGCGGCTCGCCAGCCAATGTTGCGATCGGAGCCGCGCGGCTTGGCCTCAAGTCTGCGCTCATCACGCGCGTGGGGGATGAGCCCATGGGGCGCTTCGTGCGCGAGCAGCTCGCCCGCGAGGGGGTCGATGGCCGCGGCGTACACACGGATCCGCAGCGGCTTACCTCGCTCGTGCTGTTGAGCGTGCGCGATGCCGAGACATTTCCGCTCATCTTTTACCGGGAGAACTGCGCCGACAGCGCGCTGTCCGAGGACGACGTCGATGAGGAGTTGATCCGCGCAGCGCGTGCGGTGCTGGTGACCGGCACGCACTTCTCTCTGGAATCGGGGCCCGGGCGCAGCACAAGGCGGTGAGTCTCGCGCGCCGGCATGGGCGCAAGGTGCTGCTCGATATCGACTATCGGCCGAATCTCTGGGGTATCGGCGGGCACGATACGGGCGAGAACCGCTACGCCCGCTCATCCCGGGTGACGGCCGCGCTCGCCCCGGTCCTGCCCTGCTGCGACCTGATCGTGGGCACGGAGGAAGAGATGCACGTTGCCGCCGGGTGCGAGGAAACACTCGAGGCGGTACGGCGCGTGCGAGCGGTGTCGAGTGCGGTCATCGTGCTCAAGCGCGGGGCCAGGGGGTGCGTGGTATTCGCGGGACCGATCCCCGCAAGGCTCGAAGAGGCGTTGGTGGTTCCCGGGCTGGATATCGAGGTCTACAACGTGCTGGGGGCAGGAGATGCTTTCCTCGCCGGCTTCCTGCTCGGCTACCTGCGCGATGAGCCGCATGAGACGAGTGCGCGCTTTGCCAACGCCTGCGGCGCGATTGCGGTGTCGCGCCTGCTGTGCTCACCGGAGTTTGCTTCGCGCGCCGAGCTCGATCATCTCCTCGCCCACGGCAGCGCCCATCGGGCGCTGCGCGCCGATGCGCAGCTCTGCCATCTGCACTGGGCCACGACGCGAGCGCGCCGGCCCGCGACGCTCTTCGCGCTGGCGGTTCCGCCAGGGACTTCCGTGGAAGGGCCTGCCCGGCGGGCGCTGCTCGCCGTTGCGGCGGTGGCTCAAGTCGCCGCGGGCCGGGAGGGCTTCGGGGTACGGCTCGACGCCGCCTCGCCCGCCGCGGCGCTGCACCAGGCGCTCGGGCATGGACTGTGGCTCGCACGCAGCGCCGAGCAGCCATTCTCACGGCCGCTTGAGTTCGCGGACGCCGCAAGCATCGCCACTGCGCTCACGGAGTGGCCGGCCGCGGTCACGGTGAGCTGCGAGTGCCGCTACCATCCCGATGACGAGCGCTGGCTGCGCGAGGCGCAGGAGCGCAACCTCACGCGCCTTGCCGCTGCCTGCCGCGCGCAGCGGCGCGAGCTTCTCATCGGAATCAGCGCCCGGCCTGCAGGCGAGGTGCGCGAGAACACGGTGGCCGATGTGCTCGCGCGGCTCTACGAGCACGGCATCAAGGCGGACTGGTGGACGCTCGAGCCGCAGCCCGGGGTGAGCGCGTGGGAAAGCTGCGCGAGGGTGATCGCGGCAAATGACCCCTACTGCCGCGGAGTCCTGCTGACGCTCGATGAGGCGGCCTCGGCCGCGCCGGCGCTCGCCTCTGCCGCGACGACTCCCATCGTGCGCGGCTTCATCGGCGGCGGTAGCATAGTTGCGAGTGCCGCACCATCCTACGAGGCGGCGACGCAGGAAATCGCAGAGCGTTTTCGGGCCTTGATCGCCGTCTGGGTCGGCGCCCGCGATCCGCGGCTCGATCGGCCGGAAAGGAGCGGGCAGTGACGGCAACTCGGCTCACGATGGCGCAGGCACTGGTGCGGGCAATGGCGGCCCAGTGGTGCGACGTCGGCGGCGAGCGCCGGCGGCTCTTCGCCGGCGTGTGGGCGATCTTCGGCCACGGGAACGTCGCCGGCCTCGGTGAGGCGCTGTACGCGGCGCGCAATCTCCTGCCGACGCTGCGCGCCCACAATGAGCAGGCTATGGGCCACGCTGCCATCGCTTTCGCCAAGGCTTCGCGGCGCCGACGCATGATGGCGTGTACGACCTCGATCGGCCCCGGGGCGACCAACCTTGCGACCGCCGCCGCCGTGGCGCACGTCAACCGCCTTCCCGTGCTGCTGCTGCCGGGAGACGTGTTCGCGACACGCTCGGGCGATCCGGTGCTGCAGCAGCTCGAGAATTTCGGCGACGGACTCACCACCGCGAACGACTGCCTGCGCCCGCTGTCGCGCTACTTCGACCGCATTACCCGCCCCGAGCAGCTTCCCGCCGCCTTCAGTCGCGCGATGCAGGTGCTCACCGACCCGGCCGACTGCGGGCCGGTGACACTGGCTCTCTGTCAGGACGTTCAGGCGGAGGCGTACAGCTGGCCGGCGAGCCTCTTCGAGGAGCGCCTGTGGACGCCGCGGCGCGCGCCGCCCGATGCGGGGGAGCTCGCCCGCGCGCTCGAGGCGCTGCGCGCCGCGCAGCGCCCGCTCGTCATCAGCGGCGGCGGAGTGGTCTACTCCGAGGCGGGCGCGGCGCTCGCGGAATTTTGCACCCGGCACGGCATTCCGTTCGCCGAGACGCAGGCGGGAAAGTCGGCCGTGGCTGGGGGCCACGCTCTGAATCTCGGGGG
>DATGJR010000077.1:0-3988 GCA_035295065.1 Steroidobacteraceae bacterium | reverse complement strand
TGGGCGGTGGTGGCACCGATCCTGATCTCCCTCGGCATCTCCGACTTGAACGCCATCCGCGTCGCCGCGATCGCCAACAACGCACCCGTCTCCTATGGCGCCCTCGGCGCGCCGATCATCGCGCTCGCCGCGGTGACCAGCTATCCGCTGCTCGCCCTCTCGGGCGCGGTCGGCACCATCGTGGCTTTCCTCGCGCTGCTGCCGCCCTGGGTGCTCCTCTACCTCGTCTCCGGCAAGCAGGGAATGAAAGAGGGCTGGCCGCTCGCCGTGGTGGGCTCGCTCGGCTACATCCTCGGCCAGTATCCGACCGCGGTTTACTGGGGGCCGTACCTGCCGGACGTAGTCGGCGCCATCGTGTGCTTTGCCGCGCTCCTCCTGCTGCTCAAGGTGTGGCAGCCGAAGACCGTGCTCGGCTACGGCGGCGTGCCGGTCGATGCAGCCGCCGCGCGGCAGACGCAGGAGCACGGGCTCAAGCCCGGCGAAGTCGCGCAGGCGTGGCTCCCCTTCGTGGTGCTGCTGGTCGTGGTTGCGGCATGGACCGGTCCCTGGTCGACTTTACCTAAGGTGAGCCTGTTCAAGGCGCAGGCGGTGGGTTGCTCGGCGCTCGTGGCCGCGTGCAGCGCCGCCAAGCCGAGTCTCACCGCCGTGTTCAATTTCACTCCATTCGTCGCCGGCACCGCGATCCTCACCTCCTGGGTCCTCGTGGTCCTGCTGCTGATGGGCCTGGGCAGGCTCAAGGGCGCGCAGGTCGGGGAGGTGTTCCGCCGCAGCTTCCATCAGATGTGGGGTGCGCTCCTCGTGGGCGTCTTCATCTTCGGCCTCGCCTACACCTTCAACTACTCGGGAATGGCGTCCTCGCTCGCCAAGGGCTTCTCGAGCCTCGGCACCGCCTTCATCATCGTCTGCCCGATCCTCGGCTTCATCGGTGTGGCGCTTTCGGGATCGAACACGTCGACGAACGCGATGTTCGGCAAGTTCCAGGCTCTGGTCGGCGCACAGCTCGGCTTGCCGCCGCTCCTCCTGCCGTCCTTCAACTCGGTCGGCGCAGAGATCGGCAAGCCGGTCGCGCCGCAGACGGCGAGCGTCGGCGTCTCGACCAGCAAGTTCGTGCGCAACGAGGGCGAGGTGATCCGCCACAACATGGGGTGGACCTTCATCCTGCTCGCCTACCTGATCCTGATCGCGGTCGCGTTCTACCTGGTAGCGCCGCGGGTGATGTCGCTGCACGCGGCGGCCGGAAGCTGAGGCGCGGCCTCAGAAGGCGTTGATGCCCGTCAGCTCACGGCCGATCGTGAGCTGGTGGATGGTCTCGGTCCCCTCGTAGGTGATCACGCTCTCGAGGTTGAGCATGTGCCGGATCGGCGCGAACTCCGCGCTGATACCGGCGCCGCCCAGCATGTCGCGGCAGTCGCGCGCCACATCGAGCGCCATGCGGCAATTGTTCCACTTCGCGAGCGAGACGTGCGCGGGCGTCATGGTGCCCGCGTCCTTCAACCGCCCGAGCTGCAGTGCCAGGAGCTGTGCGGTCGTGATCTGGCGCGCCATTTCGGCGAGCCGCACCTGGATCGTCTGGTTGGCGGCGAGCGGCCGGCCGAAGAGACTGCGGGTCGCTGAGTAGTCGAGCAGCTGCTTGAGGCACGCCTGCGCGGCGCCGATCACTCCCCAGGCGATGCCGTAGCGCGCCTGTGTGAGGCACGACAGCGGGCCCTTCAGCCCGAGGACGCCGGGCAGCACCTGGGAGTCCGGCACCACCACGTTGTCGAAGTAAAGCGCCGCGGTCACCGAGGCGCGGAGCGAGAACTTGTGCTGAATCTCGGGGGCCGAGAACCCGGCGGTGCCCTTCTCGATCAGGAAGCCACGGATGCCCTCCGGGGTCTGCGCCCACACCACGGCGAGATCGGCGATCGCTCCGTTAGTGATCCACATCTTGGCGCCGTTCACCACCCAGTCGCTGCCGCGCCGCTTCGCGTGCGTCTTCATGTTTGCGGGATCCGAGCCTCCGTGGGGCTCGGTGAGCCCGAAGCAGCCGATCACTTCCCCGCGCGCCATGCGCGGCAGGTAGCGCTGCTTCTGCTCCTGCGAGCCGAAGGCGTAGATCGGGTACATGCAGAGCGACGACTGCACGGAGACGAAACTGCGGATGCCGGAGTCCCCGCGCTCGAGCTCCTGGCAGATGAGCCCGTAGCAGATCGCATTGAGCCCGGCGCAGTCATAGCCGGTGATGGAGGAGCCGAGGAGTCCCTGGGCGGCGAGCTTCGGGATGAGCTCGCGCGGGAAGCGGTGCTCCTCGAAGCAGCGCTGAATGACCGGCAGCACCTCGGCGTCGACCAGCTTTGCGACCGACTCCTGAACCAACCGCTCCTCGTCGGTGAGCTGTGCGCGCACCCCGTAGAGATCCAGGGGATCGAGACTCAAGAGAACTCTCCAATGCAGCCGCGGGCGCGTATCGTATCCTAAGCGGCGCAGCGGACGCCCGGGGGACCGGCATGAAGATTCCAGAGATCCTGGTCATCGAGACCATCCACAAGCCCGGCAGTCTCGCCAAGGTGCTGCAGGTGATCGCGGATGCCGGCCTCACCATCGAGCACCTGAGTGCGCTGCGGCGCGACCAGGGCAGAACCCTCTGGGAAATCACCGTCGAGATGGACGAGGAGGCCGACCGGTCGCTCTTTGACCGCATCGGACAGCTGCCGAATGCGCGCTTCGTCGGCAAGTCCGACCGCGTCTTCAACCGCCACCGCGGCGGCAAGATCCGCACGCAGTCGAGCCAACCGATCAACACCATGCAGACGCTGCGCGACGTGTATACCCCCGGGGTGGCGCGCGTGTGCCTCGCCATTCGCGACAACCCGGAGGCGGCGCATGAATTCACGGCGCGTGACCGCACCGTCGCCATCGTCACCAACGGCACGGCGGTCCTCGGCCTCGGCAACATCGGGCCTCTCGCGGGACTGCCGGTGATGGAGGGGAAGGCGGCGCTGTTTGCGGACCTGGTCGGCATCAACGGCGTGCCGATCCTCATGACTGAGACCGATCCTCGCCGCGTGGTCGATATCATCGCCGGCATTGAGACCTCCTTCGGCGCCATTCAGCTCGAGGACTTCGCCGCGCCCGAGTGCTTCGAGATCGAGCAGCAGCTGCAGCAACGTCTCGCCAAGCCCGTGCTGCACGACGACCAGCACGGCACCGCGGTGGTGACGCTCGCGGCGCTCATCAACGGTGCGCGCAATGCGAAGCGCGACCTGCGCGGCAGCGTCGTCGGCCAGATCGGCCTCGGCGCCGCCGGTAACGGCATCGCGCGGCTGCTCTTTGCCTACGGCGTGCGCGAGATCATCGGCGCGGACTTGAGCGGCGATGCCGTGGCGCGCTTCGAGGCGCTCGGCGGCCGCGGCACGACCCTCGAGCCACTCATGCAGCGCGCCGACATCGTGGTGGCGACCACCGGCGTCAAGGGACTCATCCGCCCGGAGTGGGTGAGGAAGGGCCAGGTGATCTTCGCGCTCTCCAATCCCGAGCCCGAGATCGAGCCGGTGCTGGCGCGCGAGCGCGGCGCGGCCTTTGCGGCCGACGGCAAGGGCATCAATAACCTGCTCGCCTATCCCGGCCTCTTCAAGGGCGCACTCGAAGCGCGCGCCCCGCGCTTCACCAACCGGATGCTGATGGCCGGTGCCGAGGCGATTGCCCGATGCGCGGGAGATGAGCTGGTGCCCGATCCGCTGGACCCAAAGCTGCACGAGCAGGTGACGGAGGCGGTGCGGGCGGCGGCTGCCACCGCGGGCAGCTGAGCTGATGGGGGAACTCAAGGGGCCGGACGCACCGGTGCGGCGCCAGGTCGGCGCTCTGGCGCTCATGTTGACGGGGCTCGGATCGATCATCGGGTCCGGGTGGCTCTTCGGCGCGTGGCGTGCCGCCGGGCTCGCGGGTCCTGGGGCGGTCTGGGCCTGGGTGCTGGGAGCGGCCATCATCGGGATGATCGCCCTCACCTATG
>DATGJR010000076.1:0-60778 GCA_035295065.1 Steroidobacteraceae bacterium | reverse complement strand
CGCGCAACTTCCTCGAGTTCGCGAACCAGGTGCCGGGCATGCAGTTCAACGTCGACAGCACCGGCAACACGAATCTGCGCGGCGGCGCACAGCTCTACAGCAACATCAACGTCTACATCGACGGTATCAGCCAGAAGGACTTCGTCAACGGCGGCATCACCGGACAGGAAGGCCCGGGGCAGGCGGGCGACCCTGGCAATCCCTTTCCGCAGCTCGCGATCGACCAGTACAAGGTCATCACGTCCAACTACAAGGCGGAATACGGCGATGCGGCGAGCGCCATCATCGTGGCGCAGACCAAGTCCGGCACCAATCAGTTCGCGGGCGAGTCCTTCCTCACCTGGACCAACCAGAACCTGCGCGCGCGCACTGCGGCGGAGAACGCCTCAACCCTGCCGAAAGCAACCGCGCCCAGCTGGGAGTTCGGCGCCTCCGAGGGCGGTCCGATCATCCAGGACAGGATGCATTTCTTCGTCACGTTCGAGCGCAAGACGCTGTCGGAGCAGAACGTGGTGTTTCCGGGTGGCGGAGTCGCGGCGGCGATCGTGGTGCCGCAGCTGCCGGCGGACGTCGCCTCGCAGTTCGGCCCCACCACCAACCCTTTCACCGAGGATCTCGGGTTCGCCAAGCTGGATCTCGAGCCCTCGGAGGCCGACCGCTTCGAGCTCACCGCCAAGATCCGCAATGAGCGGCAGCTGGTGGGCTCGGCCGGCCAGACGGCGGCCTCGGCCGCGACGCACTACAAGAACGACGACACCCGCTACATGCTGCTCTGGACGCATGCCTGGCAGAGCGTGCTGAACGAGGTGCGGCTTACGCACCAGAACACGACCTCCAACAGCAACGCCGCGCCGAGCCAGCAGTTCCAATATCACTATTTCCCGTCCTTCCCCAACTTCAATCCCGACGACAACATCATCGACGTCAACGGTCCGGGAGCCGGTGTGGGATTCCGCTACGACCAGTCCGGCAGCGGAATTCAGGACGACCTGACCTTCAGCAACTTCCACGACCACACGATCAAGATGGGGGTGCGCTTCCAGTCCATCGACCTCGTCGCGGCGTCCAACACGGTGGATCTGAACGATGCGGTCTACTACGAGGCGCTCACGGGCACGGGTGTCTATCCGAATCCGTACCTGGTGCAGTTCCCGGTGAGCTTCCCCGGCGTCGGCGCCCCGCGCGTCGAATCCAAGGACAAGCAGACCGGCCTCTACCTGCAGGACGACTGGACGGTGAACACCCACCTCACGGTGAACGCCGGATTGCGATGGGACTACGAGACGGTGCCCCTGTGGTACGACTACGTGACGCCGGCCAGCGTGGTCACCGCGCTCAACTCGCCCGGTGCGCTGCCTGGCTACAACCCCAATGTGACCTACGCGCAGCTGCTCGCCACGAGCTTCCCGGGGAGCCCCGGCATCAACATCAACGACTACATCAGCAACGGCTCGAATCGCAAGTCGCCCACCAACCTGTACCAGCCGCGCCTCGGCTTTGCGTATGACATCAACGCGGATCAGCAGCACGTGGTCTTCGGCGGCTATGGCCGATCGTACGACCGGAACCTGTTCTCCCAGCTGGCGTTCGAGACGACCAAGGTGGGGCTCTACAACAACCCGCAGATCTACTTCCCGACGCCCTACACCAACGACTCGTTCGGTCCGTGCGCAACGGCGGCCAACGTCAATCCGGTCAACCACTGCTACGCCTGGAATCCGATCTACCTCACGGCGGCGGGCCTGGCGACCATCCCCGTGTCGACGTCGTCGCACGAAGTCGACCTGATCAACAACAACATCAAGCCGCCGCACTCCGATCAGTTCAGCATCGGCTACCGCACTCGCCTCGCCGACTGGGACGCGGCAGTGACGTTCTCCGACATCAAGAGCTATGACGCCATGATCGGGCATCTCGGGCTGCGCTACGCGGACGGGTCCTATTACTCCAACCAGGGTGCGCCGTGGGGCGCCTTCGGGAGCCTGCCGGGGTACGGCGCGCTGATCCTGTGGGACAACTCCGGCAAGGACGAGAACCAGCAGGTCACACTCTCGTTCGAAAAGGCATACACACCGGCTTCCGGCTGGAGTGCGTCCTTCGCTTACACCTACTCCAACGCATACCAGAACAACGTCGCCGGTCCCCTGAATCCGTATCAGGGCAATCCGAATGCGTATCTGTTCGATCTGCCCAACCCGAAGGATTACCCCCTCGAGCCCTCGACCGCGGTGCCGAAGCATCGGGTGGTCGCCACCGGCAGCTACGACCTGCCGTGGGGGCTGCGGCTCTCGGGCAAGGGCGAGATTGCCTCTTCCACGTACATCGATACGATCCTCGGTTGCCCCGGCGGGACGTTCCCCGCCACGTGCAATAACGGCATCGGCGGCTCGGCGTTTCCCATCAACGTCAAGATCCCGAATGCCATCGGCTATCGGGACCTCGACCTGTCCCTGGCGAAGTCGTTCGACATCTGGCGGGACGTGAAGGGAACCGTTCGCATGGATGTCCTCAATGTATTCAACTACACCAACTACGACCCGAACGCGGCGACCTGGAACCCGGGGGCGAAGTACCCGATCATCGTGCAACCCACCTACACCGCGAACGGCCCCATCGTCGGCTTCCCGCGCACGCTCAGGCTGACGGGAAACCTCTCGTGGTGATCTGACAGCACCGCTCGCCTACACTCGAGGGGGGGCTGCGGCCCTCCTTCGTTTTTGTGAAGACTGACGCCGTGAACGCTCGAGACTCCTTGAACGCCCCTGGCGATTCGCTGCGCTCCGTGGTCATCGTCGGCGGGGGCAGCTCCGGATGGATGGCGGCCGCGGCCCTCACCAAGTCCTTCGGCAGCCGGCTCGAAGTGACGCTGGTCGAATCCGAGGAGATCGGCATCATCGGGGTCGGCGAGTCGACGGTGCCGCATCTGCGCGATTTCAACCGCCTGCTCGAGATCGACGAGGCGGACTTCGTGCGCAGGACCCGCGGCACGTTCAAGCTCGGCATCCAGTTCAATGACTGGCTGCGCCCCGGAGTCTCTTACGTACATGGCTTCGGCACCATCGGCCGGAGTCTCGGATTCCTGGACTTTCACCAGTACTGGCTCAAGGCCCGCACGCTCGGCCTGGCCACCGACATTGGCCACTATTCGATCAATACGCTGGCCGCGCCCCAGGGCAGATTTCTGGTGCCGCCGGCCGATGCTCCGCCGAACACGCCGCTCGCCGACATCGTCTATGCCTATCAGTTCGATGCGACTCTCTATGCCCAGTACCTGCGTACCTATGCCGAGGCCAGAGGGGCGCGGCGCATCGAGGGCAAGGTCGTCGAGGTCAGACAGAACGGCGCGAGCGGATTCGTCGAGAGCGTCCGGTTACAGAGTGGGCAGACGGTGGAGGGGGATCTCTTCATCGATTGCTCGGGCTTTCGGGCGTTGCTGATCGGGGGCACGCTTCGTTCCCCGTTTCAGGACTGGACTCACTGGCTGCCGCTCGACCGAGCGATCGCGGTTCCCTGCGAGAAGGTCGGTCCGCCGACGCCGTACACGCGCGTGACCGCCCGCACCGCGGGCTGGCAATGGCGCATTCCGCTGCAGCACCGTACCGGCAACGGCCACGTCTACAGCAGCCGCTTCATCAGCGACGACGAGGCCGGAGCCTTTCTCCTCAGGAATCTCGACGGCAGGCCGCTCGCGGATGCGTCCAAGCCGATCCGCTTCGCGGCCGGCAAGCGCGAGAAGCTCTGGGACAGGAATGTCGTGGCTGTCGGGCTGGCAGGCGGCTTCCTCGAGCCGCTCGAATCCACCGCCATCTTCCTCGCGCAGTCCGGGATCACCAGGCTCGTTCAGCTCTTCCCGCGTCGTGACTTCGATCCGGTGCTCGAGCGGACCTACAACGCGCAGGCGCAGTTCGAGTACGAGCGTATCCGCGATTTCCTCATCCTTCACTACTGCGCCACCGAACGCGAGGACTCCGAGCTCTGGCGCTACTGCCGCAGCATGAGTATTCCCGAGTCGCTGCGTGAGTACGTGCGGCTCTTTGCTGACGCCGGTCGCTTCTTCCGCAACGGCACGGAGCTTTTCGCCGTCACCAGCTGGGTGCAGGTGATGCTCGGGCAGGGCATCACGCCACGCAGCTACCACCCGGCCGTCGACTGGGTGCGCGATGAGGACCTCAAGGCATTCGTCCAGGCCACCGAGACCGTGATCGCCAAGTGCGTATCCATCATGCCGAGGCACGAGGACTTCATCGCACGCCACTGTGCGGCCGACTAGCTAGCCGGCCGCTGGAGATGACATGGACGCCCGGCGCTCCTCATGACTGCAGGCCTTCCCCCGCTCCTGGCGGTCACCGCGCTCGTAGGGCACATGGCCTCTGCGACGGCGACGCCGCAGGCGGACGATGCCTGCCGGACTTTCAAGCCGGTATCGGGCGGTTCTCTGATCTCGGCTGCGTTCTCTGTCGATGCACAGCGACATGCGGTGATCTCGCCGCCGCAGTGCCCGGGGGGCGAGGAGCTGCTGTGGATCCGTCCGCTGCGGCTGAATCCTGACGAGTACCTCATCCTGCAGAAGTGCGCTTCCGCGGACTGCTCGAAGGCCGAGGTCGTGCGCGCCTGGAACAGCAACGGGACCATGGGACCGTATCCGGTACTGACGCCCAAGATTCCGATCGACGCTGGCGCGCGCTACCTGCTGTGGATGGCTCGCGTCGCCGTGTCGGGTAATCACACTTTCCGGGAGATCGAAAGGGAAGGACGCCCGCTCGTTTTCTTGCCTTTCGGCTCCCTGCTGGAATTGCCCTGGGCGCGCGAGGCGCTCGAGGCGGCCAACGCCCGCGGACCCACACCGGTCCAGCGCAGCACCGAGAAGGGCTCGGCCTACGTGGCTACGTTCCAGGGCGGGTCGAGCGTGTGGATGCGGGCGATGCGCAGGCAAGCCCGCTCGCCCGAGCCCTGAGCGCCATCGCAGGAGGTAACGCACTTGTATCCGGCTCGCATCGCGCGCCATTGCCGTTGGCTCGCCTCGCTCCTCGCGGCTCTCCTCGCGGCACCCGCGGCCGCAGCCGCCGATTACTACCGGCACGTCATCTTCGACAACAGCCTCACTCCTGATGCGTACTTCAACAGTCACGGAACCGCCAACGGCCCGAGCTCGCTCGAGGTCGCCGGCAACGCGCGGCTGCCGGTCGAGACGACCACCTTCATGACACCTCCCAATGCGCTGCGCCTGCGGTGGGAATCGAAGCCCGGAGGGGGCTGGGAAGCCCAGGTCCGCGTGGACCGTTTCCGCAACAGGGTTCCCGAGCTGCGCGGGCACAATCTGTATCTGTGGTGCTATGCCGCCGAGGGCATCGCGGCCGCCGACCTGCCACAGATCGTGCTGTCGGACGCGATCGAGGGTCTACAGATCGCCGAGGAGCCGGCTTCGTTCACGGAGCCGTTGCCGCTCGGGCGCTACACGGGAGACATTCCGGCCGGCCGCTGGGTGCAGGCGCGCATCCCGCTGGCCGATTTTCCCACCGCGGCCATTTACCCCTTCCACCCGGAGCGTCTCAAGACCGTCGTCTTCGGGCAGGGACGCGCCGACGGCCTGCGGCATACGCTCATCGTCGATGAGATCCGCATGGACGACGATGCTTCGCAGCAGCAGGCGTCCGCACCGCCCACTCCGGGAGGCGTGCGCGCCAGGGGCTATGAGCGGCACGCGGTCGTGCAGTGGGATCCCGTCCCAGGTCCAACGCTTGCGAGGTACGTCATCTACCGTTCGCTGAATGGCAGGACGTTCGAGCCCATCGGCATCCAGCTCCCGGGAACGGAGAGCTACGCGGATTTCCTCGGCAAGCCCGGAGTCACGGCACAGTACAAAGTAGCGGCGGCGGATTGGCGTTACCAGGTATCGGCGCTCTCGCAGCCGGCCGGCGCCTCGACCCACGCGCTCAGCGACGATGAGCTCCTGACGATGCTCCAGGAGGCTTGTTTTCACTATTACTGGGAAGGCGCCGATCCACATTCAGGCATGGCGCGGGAAAACATCCCCGGTGACGACCGCATCGTGGCGACCGGCGCCAGCGGTATGGGGATCGCCGCACTGATCGTCGGCGCGGATCGCGGGTTCATCACACGAGAGCAAGCCCTCGAGCGGCTGACGAAGATCGTCGACTTCCTCGAGCACGCGCCTCGTTATCACGGAGCCTGGTCGCACTACATGAACGGCGGCGCCGCTGTGACGATGCCGGTCTTCGGGCTGTTCGAGAACGGCGGCGACCTGGTGGAAACGGCTTTTCTCATGGAGGGTCTGCTCGCCGCGCGGCAGTACTTCCGCGGACCGACCGATGCCGAGCGCGACCTGTACCGGCGGATTACCCGACTCTGGGAAACGGTCGAATGGGATTGGTACCGCGGTCCCCAGAAAGGCGACTTTCTCTACTGGCACTGGTCGAGCGAATGGGCCTGGCAGATTCATCATCCGCTGATCGGCTTCAACGAAGTCATGATTGTGTACCTGCTCGCCATCGCGTCCCCGACTCACGCGGTCCCGGCGGGCATGTACTACTCCGGCTGGGCCAGTCAGGCGCCGCGGGCGATCGCGTATCGGCAGGGATGGTCGGGGATGACGGATGGGGACCACTACCGCAATGGGCATACCTACTACGGCATCAAGCTCGATGTCGGCGTAGGCACAGGCGGTCCATTATTCTTCACTCATTATTCTTTCTTCGGCTTCGATCCGCATGGCCTGCACGACCGCTATACCTCCTCGTACTTCGAGAACAACCGCAACATCGCCCTCATCAACCGCGCGTATTGCACGGCCGACCCGAAGCATTTCAAGGGATACGGGGCCGACGCCTGGGGCCTGACCGCGAGCGATGGCCCGATGGGCTACGTGGCCTCAGCGCCCGACGCCCTGAGCGACCGCGGCACGCTCACGCCCACCGGCGCTCTGGCCTCCTTCCCCTACACGCCCGAAGCCTCGATGGCGGCGCTCAAGCACTACTATCGCGATCTCGGCGCCGAGCTCTGGGACATCTACGGGCCGCGCGACGCCTTCAACCCGCAGGCAGACTGGATTTCCCCCATCTATATGGGCCTGAACCAGGCTCCGATCGTCGTCATGGTCGAGAACTACCGCACGGGCCTGGTGTGGAAGAGCTTCATGGCGAATCCGGAAATCGGTGAAATGCTGCGTAAGCTCGCGACGGCGCAGCAGGCCTCACAAGAAGGGACCCCGGCCGGTCACTGAGAGCGGGCGGCGCGGCGAGCCTGCTCAATGCGTGGCTGCGAGCCCGTCTTTGCCTTTGCTGCGTCGCTCCCGTAGAATCGCCGGCCCCCGGCCGGCTGCCCGGTACGCGGCTGCGGGTGTGTGGAAGATCTCCTTAACGTTCAACGACTTGAGGTTTCGATGCCGAGCGTGCGAGTGCGTGAGAATGAGTACTTCGATGCCGCCCTGCGGCGTTTCAAGCGCGCCTGCGAGAAGGCCGGCATTCTCACCGAGCTTCGTCGCCGCGAGTTCTACGAAAAGCCCACGCAGGAGCGCAAGCGCAAGAAGGCTGCCGCCATCAAGCGGCACATGAAGCGCGTCTCCCGCGACGGCATGCGCAGCCCCCGCTGACACCGCCTTCGATCTTGGCTCTCAAGGATCGCATCACCGAGGACATGAAGACGGCGATGCGGGCCGGCGATAAGGACCGGCTCGGCACCATCCGTCTGGCACTCGCTGCCATCAAGCAACGCGAGGTCGACGAGCGCATCACCCTCGACGACACTCAGGTGCTCGCCGTACTCGACAAGATGATCAAGCAGCGACGCGAGGCCATCACCCAGTTTCAGGCCGGCGCTCGCGCGGACCTCGTAGCCAGGGAGACCGCCGAGATCGGTGTGCTGCAGGGCTATCTCCCGGCGCAAATGAGCGAGGCCGAGATCGATCAGCTGATTGCCGAAGCGATTGCCGCCACCGGCGCCGCCTCGATCAAGGACATGGGCAAGGTCATGGCGGCGGTCAGACCGAAAGCCCAGGGACGCGCGGACCTCGGCGCCATCAGCGCACGGATCAAGCAAAAGCTCGGTTGATTTTCCCGTAGTGCACGGCTTTATAGTGCACGCACCTCGGCCGCTCGCTCATCCGATAAGCACGTGGGACGCATCCCCCAGCATTTCATCGACGAGCTGATCGCCCGCGCCGACATCGTGGAGATCATCGGCTCGCGCGTGCAGCTGAAGAAAGCCGGGCGCGAGTACAAGGCCTGCTGCCCGTTCCACAACGAAAAGACGCCGTCTTTCTGGGTGAGCCCCGACAAGCAGTTCTATCACTGCTTCGGCTGCGGCAAGCACGGTACCGCCCTCGGCTTTCTCATGGACCACGATCATCTCGCCTTTCCCGAGGCGGTCGAGGAGCTCGCCACGCGCTTAGGGTTGGAAGTGCCGCGCGAGGGCGGGGGCGATGCAGGTGCGGCACGCGCCGATGAGCCACTCTACGAGCTGATGGCGCGGGTCGCGCGTTTCTACACCGACTGCCTCGCGCAGGAAGCGCGTGCCCGCGACTATCTCGCCCGCCGCGGCCTCACCGCCGAGACGCTCGAGCGCTTTCAGATCGGCTATGCCCCCAATTCCTGGAACGAGGTGCTGCGGCGCTTCGGCACTGATGAAGCACAGCGCCGGCGACTCGCCGAGACCGGCCTGATCGTCGAACGCGAGCGCGTCCAGGCGCAGGGCGGCGAACGCCACTACGACCGCTTCCGCGACCGCATCATGTTTCCGATCCGCGATGCGCGCGGCCGCGTGATCGCCTTCGGCGGCCGGATCATCGATGCCGGGGAGCCGAAGTACCTCAACTCCCCCGAGACGGTGCTGTTCCACAAGGGACGCGAGCTCTACGCGCTGTACGAGACGCGCCGCGCCCGCTCCCAGCTGAGGACGCTGGTCGTGGTCGAGGGCTACATGGACGCCGTACGGCTGCATCAGGCGGGCGTCGACTATGCGGTGGCCACGCTCGGCACCGCGACCACGGCGGAGCATTTCCGGCGCATCTTTCGCGTGGTGCCCGAGGTCGTGTTCGCCTTCGACGGCGATCGCGCCGGACGCGCCGCCGCGTGGCGCGCGCTGCAGCAGGCGCTGCCCGAGGCGCGCGAGGGACGGCAGATCCGCTTCCTGTTTCTTCCCGAGGGTCATGACCCGGACACGCTGGTGGCGGCGGAGGGCCGCGCGGCCTTCGAGCAGCGTCTCGGTACCGCGCTCCCCTTGTCGGAATATCTGGTGCGCGAGCTCTCGGAAAGCTCCGATCTGTCCCACGCCGACGGCCGCGCGCGCTTCGCCGAGAGCGCTCGTCCGCTCTACCAGAAAGTACCCTCCGGGGTTTACCGCGAGCTGCTGCTTGCGCGCCTGGCGCAGGTGGTGGGACTGCCTCCCGAGCGCCTGGAGCAGCTGTGGGGCCAGGGAGCGGGTGCTGCGCCGGCGCCGGCCGCACCACCGCCGGCACCCCGAGTGCGCGGCGCGGCGGGCGGCGGACGCGGAAGTCTTGTGCGGCAGGCGATCGTGCGGCTGGTGCATTTCCCGGCGATTGCCGCCGAGGTGAGCCAGGACGAGCGCTCAGGCCTCGATGCCTCGGAAGAGGCCGGTATCGCGCTGCTGCGCGAGCTTCTCGACAACCTGCGCGAGCAGCCCGCGCAGATCTCCGCCCAGGTGATTCAGCGCTGGGCCGGGCGCGAGGGCGGCGAGTCGCTGCAGAAACTCCTGGAGCGGGAAGAAGTCATCACTGATGCAGCGGCCGCGGCGGGTGAGTTGCGCGCCGCGCTTGTGAAACTCGCGGACCTGGCGGCCCAGCGGCGCCTGGAAGCGCTCGAGGCCAGGAGCCGCAGCGGACCCCTGACCCCAGATGAACTGAAGGAATTTCAAAGACTTATCTCTCTTCTCAGCGCTCGTGAAGCCAGGCGCGGATGAGGTGAATTTGGCGTTTGGACGCCTGTCAAATAAAATTACGCGCTTTACCTTGGCACCCCTTGAGCCGCCCTCCCGCGGGCAGCACATAGGGGTATTGCAGCCCACCGCCGCCCGGATCACATGACACGCAAGCACAAGCTCCAGACCAGTCACAAGAAGCGCCCGTCCGCCCCCGCCAAGCCCGTCAAGTCCGCTGCCGCCGAGAAATCGGCCGCGGTGACTGGCGCGCTGCGCGAGAAGGAGCGTGTCCGGCTGGCGGCGCTCGCCGGCCGCAAGCTCGCCGCACCGGTGCGCCCGCAACCCCCTCACGGCAAGGTGAACGATGTTGCGCGTCCCGCCGATCCCCGCACCGCCGGCGGCCGGACCGTCGGTGACAAGCGCCCACTCGGGCTCGAGCGGCGCGTGCCGGTCATGCCCGAGGACCGACAGTCGCAGCTGAAGCTCCTGATCGCGCGCGGCAAGGAACAGGGCTATCTCACCTATGCGCAGGTGAACGATCACCTGCCGTCCGAGATCGTCGATCCCGAGCAGATCGAGGACATCGTCAACACCATCAACGACATGGGCATTCCGGTGTACGAGAAGGCACCGGACACCGAGTCGCTGCTCGCCAGCGAGCCCTCGCAGCCCGCGGACGAGGAAGCCATCGAGGAAGCGGCGGCGGCGCTCGCGGCGCTCGATGCCGAGCTCGGGCGCACCACCGATCCGGTGCGCATGTACATGCGCGAGATGGGCACCGTCGAGCTCCTCACCCGCGAGGGCGAGATCCGCATCGCCAAGCGCATCGAGGAGGGGCTGGACGCGGTGCGCAGCGCGCTCGCCATGTATCCGGCGACTTATGACTTCCTGCTGCGCGCCTACGAGCCGGTGAAGGCCGGGCAGGGGCGCCTGGTCGACGTGATCGTCGGCTTCATCGATCCCAACGCGCCGGATGTGATCGCGCAGCCGCAGAATCCCACCAAGATGGAGGTGATCGCGGCCGAGGAGAAATCCGAGGACGAAGAGGAAGGCGAGGAGGATGGCGACGGCGAGGAAGAGGTCCTCGACACCGGCCCCGATCCGGCCGAAGCCGCGGCGCGCTTCGCCTCGATCGCCAAGCTCTACAACCAGGTGCTCGGCTCGATCGCCAAGCTCGGCGCCAAGGACGTCAAGACGCTGCGCCAGCGCAAGCGCCTCGCCGACCAGTTCATGGAGCTGCGGCTGTCGCCGCGCATGTTCGACGCGCTGATCCTCAATCTGCGCACGCACGTGGCGGAGGTCCGCCAGCTCGAGAAGGAGATCATGATCATCGCGGTGCGCGACGCCGGCATGCCGCGCAAGGATTTCATCGCCTCGTTCCCGAAGAATGAGACGAGCCCGCGCTGGCTGGCGCGCCACATCAAGGGCGGCAAGAAGTACTCGGGGCCGCTCGCGAAGTTCCGCGACGAGATCGAGCGGCGGCAGAAGAAGCTCGAGCAGCTGGAGGGCGTCTATCACCTGACGATCAACGACATCAAGGAAGTCAACCGCGAGGTGTCGATCGGCGAGGCCAAGGCACGCCGGGCCAAGAAGGAGATGGTGGAGGCCAACCTGCGCCTCGTGATCTCCATCGCCAAGAAGTACACCAACCGCGGCCTGCAGTTCCTCGATCTGATCCAGGAAGGCAACATCGGCCTGATGAAGGCGGTCGACAAGTTCGAATACCGCCGCGGCTACAAGTTCAGCACCTACGCGACCTGGTGGATCCGCCAGGCCATCACGCGCTCGATCGCCGACCAGGCGCGCACCATCCGCATTCCGGTGCACATGATCGAGACCATCAACAAGCTCAACCGCATCTCGCGGCAGATGCTGCAGGAGATGGGGCGCGAGCCGACACCCGAGGAGCTCGCGGTGCGCATGGAGATGCCCGAGGACAAGGTGCGCAAGGTGCTGAAGATCGCCAAGGAGCCAATCTCGATGGAGACGCCCATCGGCGACGACGAGGACTCACACCTCGGCGATTTCATCGAGGACACCTCGGTGGCATCCCCGATCGATCAGGCCACCATGGAATCGCTCCGTGAGACCACGCACTCGGTACTCGCCCAGCTCACGCCGCGCGAGGCCAAGGTGCTGCGCATGCGCTTCGGCATCGACATGAACACCGACCACACTCTGGAAGAGGTCGGCAAGCAGTTCGACGTGACGCGCGAGCGCATCCGGCAGATCGAAGCCAAGGCGCTGCGCAAGCTGCGCCATCCGAGCCGCAGCGAGCAGCTGCGCAGCTTCCTGATGGACGACTGAGGGGGCGGGCAAAGCCCGCGCTTTTTGCCCGCGGGCATGAATGCGTCGGCGGACTGGCCAATGACCTAAACGCCGCCCTTGCCCAGCGTGTCGGCGATCTCGCGCAGCGTCTCCGCGAGCTTCGGGTGGCTCACCTCGAATCGTACGGCGAGCCGCTCCAGGCGCAGCAGAGTGCCCGCATCACCCGCCACGGCATCCGGCGCGATCGCACCGAGCGCTTTGTCGAGCTGCTCACGCTCCGTCGCGCGCACCGGCGGCCCCGCGCTCAGGTGCGCGCGCAGCCGGACGAGCAGGTCGTGCAGACGCTGGTCGCTCACCGGGCCCCCCGTGCGTGGAATCGGGCGCTAAGTGGCCGGCCCGAAGGCGCCGCCCGCACCCGATTCGCCGCCGCCGGCGCCGCCACCGCCGCCGAGCAGATCCTTCCAGGTGTGCTCGCGGCCAAGGCGTTTGCCCTTCTCGGTCAGCTTCACCCCTTCGGGCGACAGCGTGATCATGTAGGGCTTGCCGTCGACTTCTATCTCGCGCTTCAGCTGCTTGTTGAGCTTGGTAGCCATTACGTCCTCTACTTCACCAGACCTTCGGATTTCAGAGCCGCGAGCGTGTGCGGCCGTGCGCCGACGCGCTCGTGCAGGCGCTTGAGATGCGGCCACCTGCCGATGTCGACATTGACGTGAGCCCCCCAGCCGAGCACCACATAGAGGTAGGCGTCCGCAACCGTGAACTGCTCGCCCATCAGATAAGTCCTGGAGCCGAGGGCGCGCTCGGCATAGTCGAGCCGCTTCGTGAGGTTGTTGCGTGCGAATTCCTTGACCGCCTCGTGTGCATCCGCGCGGAACAGCGGGCTGAAAGATTTGTGGATCTCGGAGTTGATGAATGCGAGCCACTCCACGAGCCGATAGCGCTCCAGTGTACCCGCGGGAGGCGCGAGCTTCGCGGCCGGGTTGCGGTCGGCGATGTACTGCAGCACCGCGAGGTTCTCGGTGAGCACCTCGCCATTGTCGAGGGTCAGGGCAGGCACATACCCCTTCGGATTCACCTCGTTGTAGTCGAGTCCGTCCGCAGCCTTCCTGGTCTTGCGGTCGACCTTCACCAGCTCGAACTTCAGGCCGGCCTCGAGCAAGGAGATCGCCGATGCCAGGGAGCAGGCGCCAGTCAGATAGTAGAGCTTAATGACACTTCCTCCTTGTACCGTCGCGGGACCGCCCGGCGCACGGTGACCGCGGAAAGGGGTCATGCTAACGGGCCACGCTCCGATGGCAAGAAGATTCTTCGGTGAGGTCGCTTTTGATGTCGGCCGCGGTCGCTGCAGGCGTAGTCCACGACGCCCGGCTGCTACAATTGCCGAGGTTGGGCCTGTAGCACAGCGGTTAGTGCAGGGGACTCATCGACACGGTGCCTTCACGCGGAAACGCGTGAAGTGGACGGGATGAATTCAGGGAAACCTTCGGGGACCCACACCCATGGCAATCCTGAGCCGAGCCGCCGGTACACCGGCGGAAGGTGAAGAGACTACCTGAGGGCTCGAGTGCCCTTGATGACAGGCTTGAGCATCCCGCGCCCACACGCGCACTTGAGCGCACGGGCGAAGAGATAGTCCACTCCCGGCGGAAACGCCGGGGCAAAGTGAATCCCTTGGTCGTAGGTTCGAATCCTACCGGGCCCAGCAGATCCTGACGGGCTGCATCAGCCACCCGCTGTCAGAAGTCAGTCTCGTCCCGTGGGGCGCCTTACTCTCCTGGATATTTCTCGCCGGCCGCGACTCGTACCGCCATCGTGTTCTCTGCCGGAACCACCGGGCAGATTACGTAGTTGTTGACCGAGCAGTAGGGATTGAAGGCCTTGTTGAAATCGAGCGTCACCCTGCCCCCGCTCGGCAGCGGCGCCTCGAGAAAGCGCCCGCCGCCGTAAGTCCCGTGGCCGTTCGTCCGGTCGCGGAACATGACGAACAGCGAGTCGCCTGTCGTGAAAGTCCGCAGCTTCTGCGTGCGGCCGCCGAGTCGGAAGATCACCGCGCCGTCCGAGCTCATGAACTCCCGCGAGTCGATGTGCATCATCGGTACGGCACGCCGTTCGGGACTGGCATAGGCCACGAAGCTCGCCGTGACCCTGTAGCGGGGGTCGACGGCGAACCACGAGGTGCCCTTGAAGGCCTCGATCGCCGGGTTGTCGTTGTTCTGCACGAGAGCGTAGTAATCATCGCCCACCTGCCTTACCGCGAAGCTCCAGCGGCCTGAGCGCACACGGCCCTCACCCCTGCGGGTGGCAAGCTGCGCGAGCTCCTCGAGCGGCGTGCCATCGAGAGTGATGCCGAGTCCCGCCGCCGGCTCGAAACCAATCCAGCGCCCGTGGCGCCTCAGGCGCCCGAGGTGCGGGGGCGCAGCTTCGGGCAGCACCAGGGTACTCATCGCATCGCTACCGATGCTCGACTCACCCTCCGCGAGCTCGTAGCGGCCGACCAGCGCGAGCCATCCGCCGGAGCGGACGTCCGCGTCGAACTCCTCACGCCACTTGCCGATCGCCGTTGCGTAATCGGCCGCTCCGGCGTTGGCCGCTCCGGCGTTGGCCACGACGCCTGTCGGCGCGGCGCCGGCGGCGGCCGTGACAGCCGGCAAGGGCAGCAGCGCGAGCGCAGCTGCCACGATCGCCAGGGTTCTCCAGGGTGGCAAGCGGGTCACGGCGCCAACCTGCATCGTCACACCGGCTGGTAGGCATTGACGCCCGTGCGCCACAGCAGGAAGGCATAGGTGTCGGCCGCCTCCCGGTCCTGCTGAGAGCGCGTCGAGCCGATGCCGTGGCCCGCGTCGAAATCGACGCGCAGCAGGATCGGTTTGCCGGAGCTGGTTGCCGCCTGCAGCCGCGCCGCCATCTTGGCGACGTGAAAAGGTGCAACGCGCGGATCGGTCGCCCCGGTGGTGAGCAGCACGGCCGGATATGCAACGCCGTCCTTCACCGCCTGGTAGCTGTCGATCAGCTTCAGGGCCCGATAGCCCGACTCGTCACTGATCGCGCCCCACTCGGGCTCCTCGCCATAGCTGTTCTGCTCGGCGACGTAGCGCAGCGGATTCGACCAGCCGACGCCGTCGATCACGGCGGCGAAGAGATCCGGTCGCTCGGTGAGGGCCCGGCCCACGGTGATACCACCCGCCGAGCGGCCACCGATCGCGAGGCGCTCGCGTGCGCTGTACTTGTGCGCGCACAGGTCCTCGCACACATCGATCAGGTCACGCCAGGTGTTGGGCTTGTTCATGAGCTGCCCGGCCTTGTGCCATTCGCGGCCGTACTCGCCGCCGCCGCGCACCGCGGCGTAACCCACGACGAATCCTGCATCGATCAGAGCGAGGGTGCGGGGATTGAAGCTCGGCGTGTAGCCGGTGCTGCCGTAGGAGCCGTAGGCGGATATCCAGCCGGGTGTGGCGCCGTCACGCTTCAAGCCCTTGCGGTAGATGAGCGAATAGGGAACGCGCGTGCCGTCGCGTACCGTGGCAAAGCGCCGCTCGCTGGTGTAGCCGCTCACGTCGATCGGGGGTCGCGGCGTCAGCCCGGTGGCGGCGACTTTGCCGGACGCGTCCACCGACCAGATATCCGCCGGCGACAGCCAGCCGGTGAAGGAGAACAGCGCGCCGTCCTCGGTCGGGTCGGCGGCAAGCGCGCTCAGTGTGCCATCGAAAGGCAGTGCGATCTCCCGCACGTGTCCCTCGCGATCGAGGCGCCGGAGTCCCGCGATGCCGCCGTCCATCATGCGCACATACAGCCCGTCGCGCGCGCGCTCGAAATCCTCGATGACGACGCTCCCTTCGGCGACGACCTCGGTGGCGCCGGAGAGCGAGGGCGCGCTCACCGCCGTCCTGAGGATGCGGCCGCGCGGGTGATTGCGGTTGGCGATGAGGTACAGCGTCTCGCCGTCGATCTCGGCTCCGGTCACCTCGTCGGCGAATTCCGCGACCGGCAGCCAGTGCGCGCGGTTGGCCACCGCGTCCGTCACCGGTGCGATCAGCAGGCGCACTTCGCTGCGCACGTCGGAGAGCACCAGCAGCGCATGGCGCGAGCCGTGGTAAGTCTCGATGGCGGGCGCCTGAATGCGCTCGTACTGCACCCTCGGATCGAGTCCGCGCCTCATGAGTATCGGGTCCGACTGGGGATCGGTCCCGAGGCGGTGGAAGCGCGCCTGGCTGTCGAGGTAACGCTCCGGAGTGTCGACCTTGCCGGTGAGCTGGTTGTAGAAGAAGCCGCTGCCGTCATCGAGCCACGCGGGATTCGCCGCCTCGGTGTTGGCAATGTGCTCGGGCAGCTCGCTCCCATCGGCGACCTTGAGGATGTGCAGCACCGAGTCCTCACTGCCGTCCCTGGACAGTCCGTAAACGACGTACACGCCATCGGGGGAGGGGTGCCACCAGTCGAGCGACTGATGGCTCGTCGCAGTGCTGAGCGCGGTGGGGTCGATGAGCATACGGCGCACGCCGTGCTCTTCCACGAACAGGCGATAGTTATCCGCGCCGGCCGGGCGCTGCTCGATGAAGAGCCTGCCGCCCGCGCGGTGCACGCGGCGCGTCAGCGTCGCCTCTCCCGAGAGCTGCTGGATGCGCGCCAGCAGCTGCTCGCGTCCGGGGATGCGGTCGAGCACGGCGCGGGTGTGCGCGTTCTGACCCTTGAGAAACGGCAGCCACTCGGCGTCCTGGTCGTTCTCCATCCAACGGTACGGATCGTGCAGCGTCTCGCCAAAATAGTGATCGTCGACGACCGCGATGCGCGCCACCGGCGCGGGCGGAATAGCCGCCACCCCGCCGGCGACCGCCGCCGCGATGGCGCTGGATCGCGTGCTCGCGGCCCGCGAGCGCCGCGCGAGCAGCGCGCCGACGGCGGCCGCCGTGCCCCCGAGGAGCTGCCGGCGATTGATCTGGCTCATGACGGATCCTTCGGCTCCGGCAGCCAGTGCACTTCCTGCCGCAACTCGCCGGCGAGGTCCTTCACCTGAGCGCTACCGCGCTCGAGCACCGCGATGCTGCCATCGCCCGCCGGCACGATGACGCCCGACATGCCCGACTCGTGGAAATAATCGGGCGCCTTGACCTGCACATGCCGCAGGATGAGCACGGTCGCCGGTCCCTGCGCGGTCTCGACCACCAGGTGCGGCACGTAGTGGCCGCGGAACCAGCAGCTCTGCGCGTACACGATCCTGTCGGAGGCGAAGTCGAGGGCTACGCCCGAGCGCCTCAGTGAATGATCGATGGCGCCGACATTCACGTTATGGGTGCTGAGCCAGCTGTCGGGCTCGCCCCTGACGTGCATCACCACCTCGTGCGCCAGCGTGTCGGTCGGCCGCAGCAGCCAGACCGCAATGGCCGCAAGGCTTGCGAGCACGACGCTCGCTGCGAGCGCCCACTCGCGCCAGCGTGGCGCGGCCGGAACGTGGCGCGGCAGCTGCAGGTCCGGTGGCTCCTGCAGGGCGCGGCGGATGTCGGCGTTGAAGCGCCGCATCTCCTCGCGCAAAGCGGCGCACTCGGCACAGCCGCGCAGATGCTCCTCGAGCTCGGGCGCGGCGCACTCCGGATCAGCGCCGATGAGCAGCCGCGCGTCCTCGCAGATCATGCCGGCTCCTCGCGCGGTGCCGCACCGGGCGCGGCATCGGTGCCGCACAGCGCGCGCAGCTTGTGGCGCGCCCTGAACAGCCGCGTCAATACCGCCGTGCCCGTGAGCTCGAGCTCGCGGGCAATCTCCTCGGTGGAGAATCCGCCGAGCACCTGCATCACCAGGGGCTCGCGATATTCGAGCGGCAGCTTCATGATCCCCGCGCGCAAAGTGAGCAGATCCGCGTCGCCGTCCGCGCGGAGTGCGCTGTCGGGAATTTCTGCGGCTTCATCGAGGCTCACGAGCTCCAGACGCTTGCGTTCGTACAGACGGGCATGCTCGCGCCTGACGATGGTCAGCAGCCAGGCGCGGGCCGCGGCGGGGTCCTTGAGCGCATCGCGCGAGCGCCACGCCCGCAGCAGGGCCTCCTGCACGATGTCCTCGGCCACCGCCCGATCACGCGCCAGCCACTGCGCGAAGCGCAGCAGGTCCGGCCGCAGCGACTCGAACAGCGCCGTGAGCGAGGCGCGCGCATCGGCGCCGCGGAGCCGATCTCCAAGGAAAGAGACCGGGGATGAGGGGGAGGAATTGCGCATGGCTGGTGCGTGTGACCGCGGCGATTATATGTGCGGCGCCCGGCGACAGTGGCAATATCCAGTCCGCCGTCCCGGTCTGTTGGCCCACACGCCTTTGCGACACAGGAGCTCGTCGTGAAATATCTGATTCAATGGTTGCTCGACTGGCCCGAGAGCGTCGCCCGCCATCTCAGCTGGCTGGCACCGCTGTTCGCGCGCATCACCGTCGGCTGGGTGTTCCTGTGGAGCGGGTGGGGGAAGCTCACCGACCTGCCGACGGTGATCCAGAACTTCGCCGGATGGGGGATCCCGGCGCCGCAGCTGTTGGGGCCGTTCGTCTCGGGCATCGAGTTCTTCGGCGGCCTGTTCCTGCTTGCTGGCCTCCTGTCGCGCATCTCCGCCGGCGCCCTGGGGGTGACGATGATCGTGGCCATCCGCTCGGCCAAATGGGCCGACGTCGATTCGCTCGAGACGTTGCTGGGGTTCGACGAGTTCGAGTACCTGGCGCTGTTCCTGTGGATCGCCATCGCGGGCGCCGGGCCGGTATCCCTGGATCATTGGCTGCAGCGACGCTTCGGCGCCTCAGGAACCCCCCTCGTCGCGAAAGCGAGTGCATAAAGGGCGCGACCGTAACAAAATGCCGCTCCCCCCGGTCTGCTCCGAGACCGGGGCTTTGAGGCCCGGCAAGTCAATACGTATTCACTTCACCTGAGGAATATCAAAATGCGTAAGAACAGCACCGGCGTGACCCTCGCGACAGCGGCGGCCATGCTCTTCGGTACCGCGTTCGTCGGCACCGCCTCGGCGGGGGATGCTCCGAAGGCCGCAGCCGCGACCGTCCACTGCACCGGCGTGAATTCCTGCAAAGGCATGTCCGCGTGTAAGAGCGCAAACAACGCCTGCAAGGGACAGAATTCCTGCAAGGGCAAGGGCTTCCTCGAGATGACCAAGGCCGACTGCGAGAAGGCGCAGGCCAAGAAGTAACTCCTGCCCAGGACGGGGCGCGCCGCGAGCGCGCACTGCTCGAGCCCCGGCGGCGCCGACCGCGCCGGGGCTCGTTGTTTTTCAGCCGCTCGGCACGCCGTCGAAGAATTCCACCACCCCGCTCTCGAGCGAGTACTCGGCGCCCACCACCAGCAGTCCGTCGCGCGCGATCGCCTGCTCGAGCACCTCCGACCCGTGGCGCAGGTGATCGGCCGACATGCGGATGTTGGCGCGCACCGCCTGCTGCACCAGCTGCCCGCGATCCGCGCCGCTGCCGCGCTCGATGAGCCCCTCGACCGCGGGGCGGATGCGGTTGACGATCGAGCGCAGATTCGGCGACTGGTCGGTGCTCGGGCGCGTCAATTGATCGAGCGTCGCGTGGATCGCCCCGCAGTTGGAATGACCCAGCACCACGACCAGGCGGGTACCGAAGGCGGCGGCCGCGAACTCGACGCTGCCGACCTGAGAGGGCGCCACGATGTTGCCCGCCACGCGGATCACGAACAGGTCGCCGAGCCCCTGGTCGAACACGATCTCCGCCGGCACGCGCGCATCGGAGCAACCGAGGATGATCGCGATCGGCTCCTGATCGGCCGGCAGCACGCGGCGCCTGATGGCGCTGCTGCCCGTGTCATGAGCCAATCCGTCGACGAAACGTCGGTTGCCCTCGCGAAGCGTGGCGAGTGCCTGTCGTGCGCTTAACATGCGCCCAATATAAGGCGCGGCGCCGACGCCGTCAGCTTCGGCGCCGCACCCCGCGCGTGGGCTGTGCGGCGAGAGGATTCTCCGGCCAGTGATGCTTCGGGTAGCGGCCGCGCAGGTCCTTGCGGACTTCGCGGTAGGCACCGCGCCAGAAGCTCGCGAGGTCGCGCGTCACCTGCACCGGGCGCTGCGCCGGGGACAGCAGGCGGAACGTGACCGGCACCCGACCGCGGTCGATCCGCGGCGTGGCCTCGAGACCAAACACTTCCTGCAGCCGCACCGCCACGGCGGGGGCATCCTCGCCCTGGTAGTCGACGCGGATGCGCGAGCCGCTCGGCATGGGCAGCTGCGCCGGGGCACGCTCCTCCAGCGCGCGCTGCTGCTCGTAGCTGAGGAGCGCGCGCAGCGCCTGCTCGAGGGGCACGCGCGCGAGCTGCTCGCGACGAGTGACGCCGTCGAGCCAGGGCGCGAGCCACTCCTCGAGCGAGCCTGCCAGCGCCTCGTCCGTCACGGCCGGCCAGCTCGCAGCGCCGCCCGGCGCGGCGCGCAGGAATTCGATCCGCGCCTGCAGGTCGCGCGCCTCGCGGCTCCAGGGCAAGGCCTCCAGGCCCAGCTCGCGTATTCCGCCGAGCATCGCCGCCGCGAGAGCCGTTGCGGCAGCATCGGTGAGCGGCTGCTCATCGAGAGTGAGCGCATCGAGCTGCAGGGTGCGCCGCGCGAGCACGGCCTGCTCGCGGGAGCTCCAGGTCACCGAGTCGACGCGACGAATGTGCCCGGCAAACTCCTCGAGCAGTGTCGAGCGCTCGAGCGGCGCGGCCAGGCGGATGTGCGCGTCGCGATCGCGATCGTCCAGGTCGACGGCGACGATGAACTCGCGGCGCGCGAGCGGCTGTCCCCTGGCGAAGACCGCGCCGCGGCCGTTGGTGAGCGTGAAGGCGCCGCCCGCGGCGCCCCGGCGCCGGCCGATGCGGTCGGGGTAGGCACAGCCGAGCAGCAGTCCCGCGTGCGTTTCGGCGCCGGTAGCTCCCCTCCCGCGCTGCGGCGCCGTGCGCCGCTCACCGGGAAGGCCCGCAAGCTGGCGCTCGAGATCGCGCGCCGCGCGCCGCACTCGCTCGATCGCGGCCCGCTCCACCGCGGGTGGACTGCTCTCGCCACGCATGAGCTCGAGCCGCGTGCGGATGTCGGCGTCTGCGGCGGCCGCGGCGCCGCGCAGCAGATCACGCTCGGAGAGGAGTGCGGCGAGCTGTGCTCCAAGTCTCTCCCAACCGAGGTCGCGCGCGCGCAGCAGGAGATGCGCAAGCCGCGGGTGCACGCCGAGCCGCGCCATGTCGCGGCCACGCGCTGTGATGCGCCCGCCGCCGTCGAGCGCGCCGAGACGCTCGAGGAGCGAGCGCGCGCTCGCGAGCATTGCCTCCGGCGGCACATCCAGCCAGCCGAGGGTGCGCGCATCCTGCGCTCCCCAGCGCGCGAGCTCGAGTGCGAGCGGCGCGAGGTCGGCTTCGAGAATCTCGGGAGTCGTGAAGGGCGCGAGACTTGCGTGCGCGCCCTCGCTCCAGGCCCGGTAGCAGACCCCGGGCGCCTCGCGTCCGGCACGTCCCTGGCGCTGCTCGGCCGAGGCGCGCGAGATGCGCCGTGTCACGAGCTCACTCATGCCGGTCGCGGGGTCGAACAGCGAGCGGCGCTCGAGCCCCGAGTCGACCACGGCGCGCACGCCCGGCAAGGTCAGGCTGGTCTCGGCAATGTTGGTTGCGAGCACCACCTTGCGGGTGCCGGCGACTGTCGGCGCGAGCGCCGCATCCTGCTCGGTCGTGCTCAGCTCGCCGTAGAGTGGCAGTACCCGTACGCCGCGCCCGGGCGCGTCCGCCGCGAGGAGCTCGCGCACGCGGCGGATCTCGCGCGCGCCCGGCAGGAACACCAGCACATCGCCGCTCGCTTCGCGCAAGGCACGCGCCGTGAGCCGCGCAGTGAGCTTCTCGGCGGAGTCGCTGGCCGTTGCGGCCTCGGGCAACATCGGCAGGCCGCGACCCGCGTAGCGCGTCTCGACGTCAAAGAGCTTGCCGTGCGCCGACACGACCGGAGCCTCTCCCAGCAGGCGTGCCACAGCGGCGCCTTCCAGGGTGGCCGACATCACCAGGAGCTTGAGGTGCGGCGACAGCTGAGCGCGCGCGTCGAGAGCCAGCGCCAAACCTAAGTCCGCCTGCAGGCTCCGCTCGTGAAACTCATCGAAGATGAGCGCGGCCACTCCTTCGAGCGCTGCGTCCTCCTGCAGCATGCGCGTGAGCACACCCTCGGTGATCACTTCGATGCGCGTCTCGCGCGAGACGCAGCTGTCGAGCCGCATGCGGTAACCGACGGTCGCGCCAACGCGTTCGCTCAAGGTGTGCGCCATACGGGCGGCGATGGCGCGCGCCGCCAGCCGCCGCGGCTCGAGCACCAGCAGGCGTTTGCCGCGTGCCCAGGATTCCCCGAGCAGCGCCAGCGGCACCACCGTGCTCTTGCCCGCCCCCGGCGGAGCCTCGAGCACCGCGGCGCCGTGCACCGCGAGCGCCCGCCGCAGCGCCGGCAGCGCCGCGTCGACCGGCAGGCCCGAGGGCTGAGAACCCGCGCTCACCAGATGTGAACGCGCTCCTGCGGCGGCAGATAGAGCTTGTCGCCCGGGTGCACGTCGAAGGCCTGATACCAGGCGTCGACATTGCGCACCACGCCGTTCACCCGAAACTCATTCGGGCTGTGCGGATTGCTCATCACCTGGCTGCGCAGCTGCTCGTCGCGATAGAGACCGCGCCACACCTGCGCCCAGGCGAGGAAGTAGCGCTGATCTCCCGTGAGGCCGTCGAGCACGGGCGGCTTCCTGCCGTGGAGCGAGCGGTGGTAGGCCTGGTAGGCCACCGAGAGGCCCCCCAGGTCGCCGATGTTCTCACCGAGGGTGAGCCTGCCGTTGATGTTGAGACCCGGCAATACCGTGTAGCCGTCGTACTGCGCGGCCAGGCGGTCGACCCGCGACTTGAAGGCCTCGGTGTCCTCGGGCTGCCACCAGGTGTGCAGCACGCCGCGCGCGTCCGACTTCGAGCCCTGATCGTCGAAGCCGTGTCCCATCTCGTGCCCGATCACCCCGCCGATCCCACCGTAGTTCACCGCATCGTCGGCGTTGGGATCGAAGAAAGGCGGCTGCAGGATTGCCGCGGGGAACACCACCTCGTTGAAAGTGGCGTTGTAGTAGGCGTTGATGGTCTGCGGCGTCATGCCCCATTCGCCGCGGTCGGTGGGGCCGTCCATGCGCCTGAGCCGCCGTTGCCAGTCGAAGACCGCCGCGCGTGTGGCGTTGCCGAAGGCATCGCCCTTGACGACCGTGAGCGCCGAGTAGTCGCGCCACTTGTCGGGGTAACCGATCTTGGGATGGAAGGCCGCGAGCTTCTCGAGCGCCACCTTCCTGGTCGCCGGCGTCATCCATGTCAGCTTCGCGATGCGCTCGGCGTAGGTGGCACGCAGGTTCTCGACCAGGTCGAGCATCTTCAGCTTGGAGCTCGGCGGGAAGTAGCGCTGCACGTACAGCTCCCCCACCGCTTCGCCGAGATCGCGATCGACCGCCAGCACGGCGCGCTTCCAGCGCTCCCGCTGCTGCTGCTGGCCGTGCAGGGTGCGACCGTAGAAATCGAAGTCCTCGTCGTCGAAGGCCTTCGGCAGCAGGTCGGCGGTGAGCGCGAGGTAGTGGTACCTGAGGTACGCCCGCCATTGCCCGACCGGGACGCTCGTCAGCAGCTGCTCGAGCCCCTGCACCGCATCGAGCTCCCGCACCACGAACTCTTTCTGGCCGTCGAGCCCGTCGGCGGCGAGCCACGCCTGCCAGGGAAAGCCGGGGGCGAGCTGATCGAGCTCGGCGCGGCTGCGCAGGTTGTAGGTGAGGTCGCGGTCACGGCGTTTGGCGACCGGCCAGTGGAGTTTCGCGATGCGTTTCTCGAGCTCGAGGACCGACTGCGCCTCCTCGGAGGCGCCGGCGTCCCCGGCGAGCGCGAGCATGCGGGCGATGTGCGCGCGATACTTGTCGCGCAGGCTCGCGTAGACCGCATCGTCCTTCAGGTAGTAATCGCGATCGGGGAGTCCCAGGCCGCTCTGGGTGATGGCGACGATATAGCGATCCGGATTCTTCTGGTCGGTCGTCATGCCGACGCGCAGCGGTGCGGGCAGCGCGAGGTCCGGCCGGCCCATGAGGCGCGCCACATCCTCGGGATTGCGCGCCGCCGCGATCGCATCGAGCGCTTCCCTCGCCGGCGCGAGACCGGCGCGCTCGATCGCCTCCGTGTCGAGATAGGCGCGGTAGTAGTCGCCCACCTTCTGCGCCACGCTCCCGGCGGGAGCCTGCGCGGGCAGTCCCTCGATGATCGTGTGCACGCGCTGCTCGGACAGATCCTCGAGCTCCTCGAACGAGCCCCAGCGCGTGCGGTCGGGCGGGATCTGGTGCGTCGCGATCCAATGCCCGTCGGCATAGTGATAGAAGTCGTCACCGGGCTTCACGCTCGTATCGCGCATCGTGAGATCGAGTCCCCAGGGCGCGATCAGCGCCTGCGCGGTGGCGTGCGTCACGACCGCGGCTGCCCCCGGTGCGTACCACCCGAGAACGGCCGCCGCGGCTGCCATCACAGCAAGACTCAAGCGGGCCAACATTGTCGCGACTCCTTATCCGGGAAGATCTGTCGGGGCTGATCGCGTCGCGGCGGCCCGCACGCGCCGGGCGCGCTCGGCGAGGCGCGCCGGTACGGCTAGTCGCGCGGGCCGAGCAGCGGCTTGATGAGGTCGAGCGGCAGCGGAAATACCAGCAGCTGGGTTCGCTCGTGCGCGATGTCGGCGAGGGTCTGCAGGTAGCGCAGCTGCATGGCGCTCGGCTGCGTCGCCAGCATCGTCGCGGCGTCGACCAGCCGCTGCGCCGCCTGCTGCTCGCCCTCGGCGTTGATGATCTTGGCGCGCCGGGTGCGCTCGGCCTCGGCCTGCTTGGCCATGGCCCGGATCATGGTCTCATCGAGGTCCACGTCCTTGATCTCGACGGTGGATACCTTGATTCCCCAGGCCTCCGTGTTCTGGTCGAGGATGCGCTGCAGGTCCACGTTGAGCTTGTCGCGCTGTGAGAGCAGGTCGTCCATCTCGTGCTGGCCGACCACCGAACGCAAGGTCGTCTGCGCCACCTGGCTGGTGGCATCGAAGGCGTTCGCCACCTGGATGATGGCTTTGCCGGGATCCACTACCCGGAAGTAGATGACCGCGTTCACCTTGACCGAGACGTTGTCGCGCGTGATCACGTCCTGCTTGGGTACGCTCAGCACGATGACGCGCAGGTCGACGCGGCGGGTGCGCTGGATGCCGGGGACGATCAGGACCAGACCCGGCCCTCTGACCCCGGCGAAGCGCCCCAGGGTGAACACCACCAGGCGCTCGTATTCGTTCAGCACGTTCAGGGCGCTGAAGAACAGGATGACGAGCAGGATGACGACGGCGATCAGGAACGGCATGCGATTCTCCGATGCACGATTAAGCCGCGCTCACTGCGGCTCGACCCATAATGTTAGACCTTCCACTCTGACGATGCGCGCCATCTGCCCGGCGCGCAGCGCGACGTCGCTGCGCGCGTTCCAGAGCTCCCCGCCGTAGCGCACGCGCCCCTTGCCGGTGAAGTCCTCGAACACCTCGGTGCTGGCACCGATCATGCCCGGCGCACCGGTGGTCACCGGATGGCGCATGGCGCGGGTCGCGAGATACACGATGCCGGCGATCACGATCCCGCCGACCGTGGCGAAGGCGGCGATCAGGGGGCGGCCGACCTGCATACCGGGCACATCCGTATCGAAAAGAATGAGCGAGCCCACGATGAAGGCAATCAGACCTCCCGCCCCGAGCGAGCCATAGGCGGGAAAGAAAAACTCCGCGATGATCATGGCCGAGCCGAGCACCACGAGCGCCAGCCCGGCGTAGTTCACCGACAGGATCTGGAAGGCGAATAGCGCGATGAGCAGGCAGATCGAGCCAACCACGCCCGGCAGGACTGCGCCGGGATTGTACCCCTCGAGCAGCAGCCCCCAGATGCCGATCAGCATCAGTCCGTAGGCCACGGTCGGATTGGTGATGACTGCGAGCAATCCGGTGCGCCAGTCGGGCTTGACGCGCACCTCGCTCAGGTCGCGAGTCGCGAGCCTCACGGTGCGCTCGTTGACGCGCACCTCGCGCCCGTCGGCCTGCGCGAGCAGATCCGGCAGGTCACGCGCGATCAGATCGATCACCTTCTGCTCGAGCGCCGCGCTCGCCGTCAGGCTCGCGGCGCCCCTCACCGCCTGCTCCGCCCAGTCGGCGTTGCGCCCACGCAGCTCCGCGAGTCCGCGAATGTAGGCGACGGCGTCGTTGACCACCTTGCGCTCCATGGCGCTTCCCGGCGGCGGATTCTCGGGTGCGGCTCCGTCAGCCCCGCCGCTGCCCTTGCCGGGCGCGCTCTTGCCCGGGGGCTCCGGCACGGCGGGGGGCGGGGGCTGCGACTCGCCCCCGATCGAGACCGGTGTCGCAGCGCCGAGGTTGGTGGCAGGCGCCATGGCGGCGATGTGGCTCGCATAGAGAATATAGGTACCGGCGCTCGCCGCGCGGGCGCCCGAGGGCATCACATAGGTCGCCACGGGCACCGGTGAGGCGAGGATCGCGCGGATGATGTCGCGCATCGCGCTGTCGAGCCCGCCCGGGGTGTCCATCTCGAGCACCACCAGCCGGCTGCCGCGCTCGCGCGCCGAGGCGATGCCGCGCACCACGTAGCTCGAGGTCGCGGGGCCTATCGCACCATTGATCTCGAGCACCGTGACCGTGCCGGCAGGCTCGCCGGCGGCCGCGGCTCCAGCGAGGAGGGCCAGGCTCAGGGCATGCAGCAGCGGGCGACGCATGAGCCGCACCCTACTCTTGCCGCGCATCCATTCGCAATCGCGCACTCAGCTAAAGCGCGCGCAGACCCTGGTACCCGATGTAACACCCGACCAGCAGAATGAGCGCACCGGAGAAGTACGGTGCCCGGCGGGCGATATCCTCGAAGCCGCGCACCCGCCGCGCGGCATGCCGCACCCCGAGCGCCGCCACCGCCCCGAAGCTCACCATGGTCAGAGCGAGGCCCACGCCGAAACACAACACCAGGGTCGCCCCGAGCGCGAGCTGCTTCATCTGCAGGCACAGCAGCAGCACGGTGATCGAGGCCGGACACGGAATGAGTCCTCCGGTGAGACCGAATATCACGATCTGCGCGGTGGTCACCTCGCGGTTGGCGAAGCGCCTGCGTATGTCATCGGCATGCGCCAGCTCGTGCGGATCCTGGTAGCCGGGCGCCGTCAGGTCGAGCGTTGCGAAGGCGGGGATCGCGTGCGTGTGGCCCGCGGAGGCGAACTCGACATCGAAGTCGTGGTTGTGGCTGCCGTGCTCGATGCGCAGCCGCGCGACGAACTCGTGCGGACCGACAATTTCCTGCACCGACTCGAGATAGCCCGCCTGTCTGTGGAAGCTGAAGCGCTGGCGAGTGCCGTCGCGGCGTTCGGTCTCGATGTGGATCTGCTCGGCCGGCCAGGAACGGCCGCCCTCGGGGTACAGGCGGAATCTCGCCGGGCCGCCCTGCGCGAAGATCCGCAGTTGCAGCACCCCATGGCCGGTGTCGATGCGCCGCGGCTCAGCGCCGCGATGAGGGTGACGACTTTGGCCGTGGCCGTGTCCGTGGCCGTGTCCGTGGTCGTGGTCGTGCTCGTCGTGCTCCTCGTGCGCGTGGCCGCCCGCGCCCCGCGCTGCGTTCTGATGCTGTCGGGTGCGCCACAGCATCCACGCCGCCACCGCCACGATCAGCACCGCGGAAGCGACCTGCAGATAAGGCTCCGTGGCCTCGGTATTCCAGCTACGCCCGAAGTACAGGCCGCCGAGCGCCACCACCCAGACGACCGCGGTGTGCGACAAGGTGGCCGAGAGCCCGAGCAGCACCGCCTGGCCGAGCGTGCCGCGGATAGCGACGATGAAAGCCGCCATCATGGTCTTGGAGTGTCCGGGCTCGAGCCCGTGCAGCGCACCGAGCAGCACCGCGCTCGGTACGAACAGCCACGAGTGGCCCTGCTGCAGGAGCGCTGCGAAGCTTCCCATGGTGTCGAGGCGCCGCGTCGCTATATAGGGTGGGGGGTATAGTATACCCGGCGCCGCGGCGCCTAGCGCGGGCGGCGTGGCGCTTTGGGGAGTCCGGTGTGCTGGGTGCGGAACGGGCGCGGGCCGCTGCGCGGCGCACGGCGCGCGCCGGCCCCGGCCGGCGGCTGGTAGGCGGGAATCAGCTGCAGGCGGCCGCTGCCGATCAGGTCGGCGCGCCCCATGCGGCGCAGCGCCTCGCGCAGCAGCGGCCAGTTCTCCGGGTCGTGATAGCGCAGGAATGCCTTGTGGAGCCGGCGCACCCTGAGACCCTTCGGAATCCGCACCTCCTCGCTCGAGCGGGTGATGCGCCTCAGCGGATTTCTGCCCGAGTGATACATGGCGGTGGCGGTCGCCATCGGCCCGGGCAGGAAGGCCTGCACCTGGTCGGCGCGAAAGTCGTTCTGCTTCAGCCACAGCGCCAGCTCCAGCATGTCCTGGTCGGAGGTGCCGGGGTGCGCGGCGATGAAATACGGAATCAGGTACTGCTTCTTGCCCGCCTCCTTCGAGTAACGGTCGAACAGCTCCTTGAAGCGGTCGTAGGCCGCAACTCCCGGCTTCATCATCTTCGACAGCGGCCCCTCGGCGAGCGCTTCCGGGGCGATCTTGAGGTAGCCGCCGGTGTGGTGCTGGGCGAGCTCCTTGACGTACTCGGGAGACTCGATCGCGAGGTCGTAGCGAACGCCCGAGGCGATCAGCACCTTGCGGATCCCGGGGAGCGCGCGCGCCCGGCGATAGAGGCGTATCAGCGGGGCGTGATCGGTATTGAGGTTCGGACAGATGCCCGGATACACGCACGAGGGGCGGCGGCAGGCGCTCTCGATTTCCCGGCTCTTGCATGCCAGGCGGTACATGTTGGCGGTCGGTCCGCCGAGGTCGGAGATGACACCGGTGAAGCCGGGCACGGTGTCGCGCACGGTCTCGATCTCGCGCACCACCGACTCCTCGGAACGGCTCTGGATGATGCGGCCCTCGTGCTCGGTGATCGAGCAGAAGGTGCAGCCGCCAAAGCAGCCCCGCTGGATCGCCACCGAGAAGCGGATCATCTTGTAAGCGGGGATGGCGGCCTGCCCGTAGAACGGGTGCGGTCTGCGTGCATAAGCACGCTCGTACACCCAGTCCATCTCGGCGGTGGTGAGCGGGATGGGCGGAGGATTCAGCCACACATCGACATCGCCGTGGCGCTGAGTGAGCGCGCGCGCGTTACCGGGATTCGATTCGAGATGCAGGATGCGTGAGGCATGCGCGTACAGCACCGGGTCCGCCGCGACAGCCTCGAACGCCGGCATGCGAATGACGCTGTGCTCGCGGTCGGCATTCTTCACGCGGCGTACGAAGCGCACGACCTGCCCGGCGTGCGGGCCTTGCGCAATCGCAGCGCGCGCGGCCATGGCATAGGGATCGACCGGAGGATTGAGCGGTCCGGGCGCATCGAGATGCGTCGAGTCGATCTCGATCCAGCCCGAGGGCGTGCCGCGGCGAGCGAATGCCGTGCCGCGCAGATCGGTGATGTCGGCGATGCGTTCGCCCGCGGCCAGTCGGTGTGCGATCTCGCAGATCTGCCGCTCGCCGTTGCCGTACACGAGCAGGTCCGCCTTGGCATCGAGCAGCACCGAGCGCCGCACCTTCTCCGACCAGTAGTCGAAGTGCGCAATGCGCCGCAGCGAGGCCTCGATGCCACCGATCACGATCGGCACGTCGGAGAAGGCCTCGCGCGCGCGCTGCGCGTACACGATCACCGAGCGGTCGGGGCGCTGCCCGCCGGCGCCCCCGGGCGTGTAGGCATCGTCGCTCCGAACGCGGCGCTCCGCGGTATAGCGGTTGACCATGGAATCCATGTTGCCGGCGGTGATGCCGAAAAAGAGGTTCGGCCGGCCGAGCGCCTCGAAGGCGGCGGCGCTGCGCCAGTCGGGCTGGGCGATGATCCCGACGCGAAATCCCTGCGACTCGAGCACCCGCCCGATGATGGCCATGCCGAAGCTCGGGTGATCGACATAGGCATCGCCGGTCACGATGATGATGTCGCAGCTGTCCCAGCCGAGCAGCTCCATCTCGGCGCGCGACATGGGCAGGAACGGGGCCGTGCCGAAGCGCTCGGCCCAGAACTTGCGATAGCTGCTGATGTCGGGGGCGGTCTGCATGGGATACCTGGTCCTCGCGAGCGCCTGTCTAGTCCCCTGCCCCGGGACTGTCAAGCAAGCGGCTGACGGCCGAATTGATGTTACCAAGGTACATTGGTAACATCAGCGCCATGAAAACCGTGACCCGCACCCAGACCGGCGTGCGCCTCGAGGCGCGTCTGCTCAAGGTGCTCAAGGCGCTCGCCACCGAGCTCGACCTGTCGCTCGGCGACCTGCTGGAGGGCATCGTGCTGCATGCTTTCGAGGGCAAGCTGCCCTTCTCGGCCCCCACCCTGAAGAAGATCAGGGCACTGCGCAGCGTCTACGGGCTCGACCTCACGGCGAGGGACTCCCATCAGCTGCGCGAGGCCGGGGACGATGAGCGCTGAGTCCGTCGAGCTCGGGCGCTTCGTGCGCGGCGAGATCGACGCGGCGGCGTTCCCGCACCGGGAGCACGTGCGCATGGCTTTCGCGTTGCTGAGGCGCTGCGACTTCGCCGAGGCCGCGTGGCTGTACTCGAGAGCGCTGCGGCGCATGGCCGCGCGAGCCGGAAAGCCACAGGCCTTCCATCAGACGACGACCATCGCCTTCCTCGCGCTGATCAGTGAGCGCATGGAGCGCAGCGGCGCCGGCGAATTCGCCGAGTTCGTGCGTGCCCACCCCGAGATGCTCGACAGGACGGCTCTGTCGCGCTGGTACCGCGCGGAACAGCTCGCGAGCGATGTCGCCCGGCGCACCTTCGTGCTGCCGGAGCTCAGGGCGTGAAGCCCGATCGCGAAGTGTCAGCCGCGTCGCCGCCCGCGCCCGATCCTGAACGCCGAGCGCTGCCGCAACGGCGTGCGCCTCTTGCGAAGCTGCAGAACGAGAAGCGTCGCGATCACTGCGACTGCGAGGATCATTGCGGACATTGGCCCTGCTCCTGTTTGTTCTTCCGTGGTTAGCTTAATGCCGGGCGATTCGGGGCACGGCGTGCATTCACGCGCCATGATTGACGCGCCGCAAGCAACGCCAGCAGCACCGCAGCTTCCAGGACGCCAAGCGCGCCCCCGCCCCCCGCGCTGACGGCGCCTGCCTGCGCCGTCGCGGTGCTGCTCGCCGCGACGGATACGGTGTCCGCGGCAATCGTCAGCGTCGCCTGGGTCGCCACCGCAGCGCCGTTGGCCTCGACGCTCTGGCAGATGAGACCAAAGGTGTAGTGTCCGGCCGGGCCCGATTCGGTGAGGCTACCGGTCGCGGGGAAGCTCTGAGCGCTGCCGCCCCATGCCCCCCCGGGAATGCCACCCGTCAGTGTGCAGCCTGTGGCGTTGGTCGCCGACCATTGCGCGGTGAAGCTCTGTCCGGCCGAGATGCTGACCGGGTTGAAGCTGATGTGCGGCGCCGGAGGCGGGGTGGCTCCCGCGCCCACCAGCGTGACGGGCATGCTCGGCACGGCAAGTGTTCCCGTGCCCGCAGGGTCGAGCGCGGATTTGAGAGTCGAGTTTCCGGTGCTGCTCGTCCTGTCGGCGAGCGAGCTCCACACGGCGGCGAGCGCGGTGAAGTCGGCCACCCCGTTCGAGCCGTTGGGTGCGGCGAGTGGCGTGACCGGACATGCACCGTAGCCCGAGGGGCTCGTGCTCTTGCGTCCGAGCGAGAGCGTGCCGACCACATGGTGGTTGGAGTTGAACAAGCCGCCGCCGGATGCGCCCGGGCCGATGTTGCCCGTCTGATTGACGGTGTCGAGGTAGTTGGAGACGTAGCCGGTGCCGAGTGCGTCGCTCTCCGTCAGGGTATAGGCGGTCCCAAACCAGCTCACGAACTGCTTCGCGAGCCCTCCCGCCTGCTGGATGGTGTAGCCACCCTGCACGGGAGCGCCGGAGACGTCGAAGCCGGCGAACTGCGCGTCCGGCACCGCCGGCTGGTCGTCGAGCTCGATGAGCCAGGCGTCCTGCTGCTCGACGACGGTGCGCGCCCCTGTCTGGCTCACGAGCGTGCCGTCGTAGATGGAGACGAGCGGGGTACCACACGCACTGACCGCGTTCCAGTAGACAGTCGCCGTGGAAGCGGCGCCCGGATCGCCACCGCCCAGGCGGCCGGTCTCGCAATGTCGCGCCGTGAGAACGTAGGGTGTGTTATCTCCGGGCGCATCGTTGATCAGCGTGCCGGTGCACTGATAGAGGTTGCCGACCACGAGCGCGACCGTCGCGGCAGCCGCGGCTGCATTGCCGGCGTCCGCCTTGCACTCGTAGTTGGTCACGCAGCCGCTCTCGTCAGCGGAGCCGGCGGACGCCTGCATGCGCCGATAAACCGGATGATCGGCGACGCCCGCACCGATCGCGCGGTAGCCGGCCTGCAGACTCACGATCCTGAACCGGACGTTCGCGCGCTGCGCGGCGGCGACGGTCAGTGAGAGCTCGACCGTGTCTCCGGCATAGATCCGGCTCCACAGCTCCCCGTCGCGCAGGTCGCTCGCGCGGTAGCTGCTGGCGGCGCTGCCGCCGGTGACGAGTAAGGTCGCGCCATCGGGGAGGAAGGACCCGAGCGCGTGAAACGACAGCGACACGGCGGTGGGAACCTGGACGGCGTAGTGCCAGGTGGCCTCGTCGCCTTCGATGGACCAGCTGCCGGCGTCGGCGGTCGAGGCAGAGTGCGGAACCGGCACGGCGAATTGCACGGCCGAATCGGCGGCGGCACGAATCAGCGGCTCGAGATCGGTCCGGACGACCCGGACCGCAACCGCAGGCGCGGCGCGCGCGGGGGCGCTGAAGATGAGCGGCAGCATCGCGAGCGCGGCCAGCGCTACGCGTGATAGCGGTGATCCCATACCGATGGGACTACTCCCTTCTTTCTTGTTTTTTCGCTCACTCTTGCGGCAAGCGAAAACCCTGGCGTCGAGCCGATTGTGAGTGATCCCGTCGCGCCCGTTCCGACGACTTACCGTAACATTGACGCGCGTCGCGAAATTGCGAACTGCAGCGCCTCCGGCCGGCTCATTAAGACAAGCCTGGGGCCCGGCGAACCGAGGGGGATTGCCTGATGCGTCATTTCTCTGTAGCGATCGGCGCTGCCGTCCTGCTCATGGCCGCGGGACTGGCGAGATCCGCGAGCGCGCCACCCACGATCATCCCCGTGTTCCATCAGCTGGTGGCGTTCTCGCTCCCCGCGCCCTTCAAAGTGGGGTTCGAAGAGACCCGCCGGGGCTTTTACACCCGCGAGCACGTCCCGCAAGGCGAGAGCATCGACGAATGGACGCGCATGGTCAGGCTCACCGGCACGCAGGGCCTCGCCTACAACCGGGACGCCTCCCCGCAGGCCTACCTGCAGGCGCTCGCGCGCGGCTTCCAGCTCCACTGCCCCGAAACTTACGTTCAGCTCGAGCTCGGTCCGCAGGCGGGGATTGCGCAGCCCTCTTTCGTGACCGTGGCCAGCTGCGGCCGCGTGACCTCAGGCGGCAAGGCGCACAGCGAGACCGCGGTCATGCTGGCCATCAAGGGGACGGATGACTACTACACCCTGCAGTGGGTCGAGCGCGGGCGCGACTCGGCTCATCCACTCACGCTCGACAGCCGCTACTGGACTTCGAAGCTGGCGCAGCTGGGCCCCGTGCGGCTGTGCCCCATCGTGCCGGGAGAGACGGCCCCGTACCCGAGCTGCGCGGCTCACTGAGCGGGGTAGATGAGCGCGGGCCTGCGCGCCTCGCGCCAGGCCACCTCATCGAGGGCGGCGAGCGCCTCGAGATCCGCCGGCGCAGCCCGCGAATCGTCCACCCAGCGCCGCAACAGATCGCTGCCGTTTATGACGTCGATCGCGAGCTTGCCGGTCTCATACTCGTACGGAAAATCCGCCCACAGGTCGTAGCCGGGATCGAGTCGCCGCAGCGCCTTGAGCGCGAGCGCGAACAGTCGCCACGGCCGAAACGCCCGGTGCTCATAAAACGCCGCGTCCTCGACGTGCACCTGAATGCCCGCACACAGCCGCCCCGTATGCTTGTTGAAGGTCGGCTCGAACCAGCAGGGGCGCAGGCGGCAGCCTCGCAGCCACTCGGGCGCGAGCCCCTGCATCGTCGCGAGCAACGCCGGCACGTCGAGGTCGGGGGCGCCGAGCAGCTCGAGAGGGCGCGTCGTGCCACGGCCCTCGGAGAGATTCGTACCCTCGAGCATCACCGAGCCGGAGTAGCAGCGCGCCATCCACAGGTTCGGCGCGTTGGGGCTTGGGTTCACCCAGCTCCGCTCGCCGACCGGCCAACCGAAGCCGGGCGCGACTTCCGGCAGCCAGCCCTCCATCGGCACCACCTGGCAGTCGACGTCGAGGTGCAGCGTCGTCACGAACCAGCGAGCCAGCTCACCCAGGGTCAGTCCGTGGCGCATGGGAAGCGCCCCGGCGCCGACGAAGCTCTCCCATCCCGGGCGCAGCGTCAGCCCCTCGGCCGGGCGGCCGGCGGGGTTCGGCCGGTCGAGAATCCAAACGGACTTGCGCGCGCGCGCCCCCTCCTCCAGCACGTAACGCAGCGTCGTCATGAAGGTGTAGACGCGGCAGCCGAGGTCCTGAAGGTCGACCAGCAGCACGTCGAAGGTCTCCATCATGGCGGCGGTCGGTCGGCGCACCGTGCCGTAGAGGCTGAACACCGGAATGCGATGGACCGGGTCGATGAAGTCCTGCGACTCGATCATGTTGTACTGCTTGTCGCCGCGCAGTCCGTGCTGCGGGCCGAAGGCCGCGGTCAGCTTCAGATCGCCGCAGGCCACCAGGGCATCGAGCGAATGCGTCAGATCGCGGGTGAGCGAGGCCGGATGCGCGAGCAGCGCCACGCGCTTAGCTGCGAGCGGGCGGCGCAGGACTGGGTCTTCGATCAGCCGGTCGATGCCGAACTTCATGAGGTCTCAAGCTCCAGAGCGAAACTGTCGGGGTCGTGGAAGTCCGGATTTCCTGCGGCGTGACGCAGCGCCCAGTAGGAGAGGCTACCACCGTCGTCCTCGACCACCGCCGTGAGGCCGAGCCGCAGCACCTGCGGCGAGCGCAGCTCAGCGAGCCCCTCGAGATGCAGGTGCGCGGTGAGCTCGAGCCGATCGACGGTCTTGCGCGCCTGCAACCCCGGGGCGCGCGACAGGCTCGCAGGGGCCATGCCTTCGCGATACTCGCTGAAGCGGTAGGCCGCCCATTCGAGCGAGGGCGAGAAGTTGAATTCGTAATAACCCGCGGCGGGGTCCGCTGCGGCGAAAATCTCGAAGCAGGTATGGCGCCACAGCCCATCGGCCCGCCGGCCGGCGCGCGCCACCGGCACCAGCAGCCGCTTGACCTCACCGTGCAGCGAGTAGCGGCACACGAGCGTCGCGGGCGCCTCGAGCGAAACTTCCGCGCTGATGCTCCACACCCACTCGCCCGGCGTGTAGGGGTGGGGCAGCAACTGCACCCGCTGCGACCTGTCCGCCACGAGCGCAGCTCACCCCACCAGCCACTCACGCAGCGCGCCCGTCACGGCGTCAGGCTGCTCGAGCGCCGAGAGATGCCCACAGTCGGGCACGGTGACCAGATGCGCGCCGCGGATGCCGGCGGCCATCTCGCGGGCGCGCTCGGGCGGGGTGAGCTCGTCCTGCTCTCCCACCAGCACGAGCGTCGGACAGGCAATCGAGGCGAGTCCGGGACGGGAGTCGGGACGGCCCATAATCGCGCTCTGCTGGCGCACGAAGGCTTCCGGACCGACTTCCTCGGCCATGCGCCGATTTGTCGCGCGCAGCCGCGCATCGTCGCGCCGGGCCGGACTCACCAGGCGGATGAACTGCGCTTCCACCATTTCCGCGAAGCGTCCGCCGGTCGCAAGCGCCATCTGAGTCCGGCGCATCGCGCTCGCCTCCGGGGTGTCGGCGCGGGCCGAGGTATCGAGCAGCGCCAGCTTCGCGACCCGCTCGGCCGCCTGGCGCAGAATCTCGAAGCAGATATAGCCGCCCATCGAAAGGCCCGCGAGCGCGAAACGCGGCGGCGCGTTCGCGAGTATGCGCCGCGCGATCCCGCCCATGCTGTCATCGCGCGTGTGGTCGGCGACCATCACCGGCCCGAGACGCCACAGCTGCGGGAGCTGCTGCTCATAGAGGCGCGCCGAGTCGAGCAACCCCGGGATCAGCATGAGAGGAAGAGGCTCGCCCACGGCGCGCAGCGTAACATGCGTCTCATGAAACGCCGCCTGGCCCGCTCCTGCGCCCTGTCACTCGCCCTGCTCGTCTGCGTACTGGCGCATCCGCCTGCCGCGTTTCCGGCAGCCGCGCTCGCGCCGGCGCCCGATGCGCCGCTGGCACCCGAGGCCGCGGCGCGCTTCGCGGCGCTCGCGCTCAAATGTCTCCATCAGGAATACCCGAACCACATCAGCCACACCCTCAACAGCGCGGCCGACGCCCGTCCCCCGCACGAGCTGACGCCGGCCTTCTATGGCTGCCTCGACTGGCACTCCGACGTACACGGACACTGGCTGCTGGTGCGGTTGCTGCGGCTCTATCCCGGCGCCGCGTTCGCGCCGGCAGCACGCGCGGCCCTCGATCAGACCTTCACCACCGCCCACATCGAGGCCGAGGCGAGCTATCTGCGCGGTGCGGGGCGCGCCTCCTTCGAGCGTCCCTACGGGCTCGCCTGGCTCCTCGCGCTGGCGGCGGAGCTGCGCCGCTTCGACGATGCGGACGCGCGGCGCTGGTCGGCGGCGCTCGCGCCGCTGGAAACCGAGGTGGTGGCGCGGCTCGAGAGCTGGCTGCCGAAGCTCCACTATCCGATCCGCGTCGGCGAGCACGATCAGACGGCCTTCTCCTTCGGACTGATCTGGGACTGGGCGGGTGTCGCGGGCGATGGGCAGATGCGGCGCCTGCTGGCCGATGCGGCGCAGCGTTTTTACCGCAACGACCGCAGCTGCCCTCTTTCCTATGAGCCCTCGGGCGAGGATTTTCTCTCGCCCTGCCTCGCGGAAGCGGACTTCATGCGCCGTGTGCTCGAGCCGCAGGAGTTTGCGCACTGGCTGACCGGCTTTCTGCCGCAGATCCCGCACGGCGGCGCACCCGGCGCCGCGCACGGCTGGCTGTCACCGGGGGTGGTGACCGATCGTTCGGACCCGAAGCTCGCGCACATCGACGGGCTGAACCTGAGCCGGGCGTGGATGCTCGAGGGCATCGCGCACGGACTGCCGCCGAAGGATGCGCGCACTCCGGCGCTCCTGGCGGCGGCGGCGAGCCACAGCGCCGCGGCTTTGCCGGCGGTGACCGGCGAGTACTACGAGGGCGGACACTGGCTCGGCACCTACGCGGTCTATCTCACGAGCCACGCGGGGCTCGGGCACTGACCCTCGTGCTCTCGAGGGCGCGTTCTAGGCGAGCGCCGTGCGCAGATCCTCGATCAGGTCCTCGACGTCCTCGACGCCGACCGAAAGACGGATCAGAGAGTCGTTGATTCCGAGCGCGTGGCGCGTCGCCTCAGGAAGCGAGGCGTGCGTCATGATGCCGGGATGCTCGATCAGGCTCTCGACTCCCCCTAAGCTCTCGGCGAGCGCAAAGAGCCGGCAGCGCTCGAGCGCGCGGCGCGCCGCGGGCAGTCCGCCGCGCAGCACCGCGGTGACGATGCCGCCGAAGCCGCCCTGCATCTGGCGCCGCGCCAGGGCGTGCTGCGGGTGGCTCTCGAGCCCCGGGTAGTAGACGCGCTCGACGGACGAGTGCTGCTCGAGAAAACGCGCGACGGCGAGCGCGTTGGCGCAGTGCCGCTCCATGCGCAGCGCCAGCGTCTTGATGCCACGCAGCGTCAGGAAGCTGTCGAAGGGTCCCGGCACGCCCCCCACCGCGTTCTGCAGGTACGCGAGGCGCTCGGCGAGCTCGCTCCCCTCGCGCACCACGGCCGCCCCGCCGATCGCATCGGAGTGGCCGTTCAGGTACTTGGTGGTCGAGTGCACCACGATCTCGAAGCCATGCTCGAGAGGGCGCTGGATGAAGGGCGTCGCGAAGGTGTTGTCGCACACCGCGAGCAGGCCATGCCGCCGCGCGAGCGCGGCGACCGCGCTCAGGTCGACGAGCTTCAGCAGCGGGTTGGTCGGAGTCTCCACCCATACCAGGCGGGTGTCGGGGCGGACCGCGGCCTCGAGCGCCGCTGCATCGCTCAGGTCCACGAACGAGACCGAGTGGCCCGCCGAGCGCTTGCGCACGTTCTCGAGCAGCCGATAGCTCCCGCCGTAGAGATCGTTCATGGCGATGATGTGCGAGCCCGCATCGAGGAGCTCCAGGAGCGTCGCGCTCGCGGCCATCCCCGAGGCGAAGGCGAAGCCGGTCCCTCCCCCTTCGAGGTTCGCGACCGCCGCCTGCAGCGCATCACGGGTGGGATTGCGGCTGCGCGAGTAGTCATAGCCCTGATGCACGCCGGGACTCGACTGCACGTAGGTCGAGGTCGCGTAGATCGGCGGCATGACCGCCCCCGTCAGGGGGTCGGGGCGCTGGCCGCCGTGGATGACGCGCGTGGCAAAGCGTTGCGGGGTCTCATCGCTCATGGAATCACTCTCTCGAGCTTAAGGTGGGAGCCGGCGCCGCAGCCAGTTGAGGACGTCGATGCGTGTGACCAGCCCCTGGAACTCGCCTTCGTGGATGACGATGGCCACCATGCCGCGCTTGAAGATCTCCATGAGCTGAGCGACCGATGCATCGACCGGCACCGTCACCAGATGGCTCGCCATCGCCTGCGTCACCGGCTCGTTGAAGTGCTGCGGGTTGTCGATCACCTCGAACAGAATGTCCTCCTCATCGACGATACCGACGATGCGCCCGTCCTGCATCACCGGCACCTGCGAGATGTCGTAGAGCTTCATGCGCCGGTAAGCCGCCAGCACCGTCTCGGTGGCATTCACGGTGACCGCGGCGCGCTCCTTGTGCCGCCGCATGATGAGATCGCGCAGGTCGCCGAAGCTCTCGCGCTCGAGGAACCCCTGGTCGAGCATCCAGTAATCGTTGTAGACCTTGGAGAGATACTTGTTGCCGCTGTCGCACACGAAGCTGACCACGCGCTTGGGCTCGCGTTGCGCACGGCAGTAGCGCAGCGCCGCGGCCAGGAGCGTGCCGGTCGAGGTGCCGCCGATCACGCCCTCGCTCTTGAGGAGCTCGCGGCAGGTGGTGAAGGCCTCCGCATCGGGAATGCTGTAAGTCACGGAGACGCGCGAGAAATCCGCCACGGGCGGCACCGAATCCCCGCCGATCCCCTCCACCAGCCACGGCGACATCTGCTCCTTCGCGGGGAGCTTCCCGGTGGTTGCGAAAGTGGCGAGCCCGGATCCGGCGGGGTCCGCGAGCACCATCTGGACGTGCGGCGCGGTGCGCGCGAAGAAATGCGAAAGTCCCGCGAGCGTGCCACCGGTGCCCACGCCGCACACCACGGCGTCGAGCCTGCCGTCCATCTGCTCCCAGATCTCGGGCGCCGTGGTCTCCGCGTGTGCCTGGGCATTCACCGGGTTGCCGAACTGGTTTACGAAAAAGGAGTTCGGCGTCTCCTGCGCCAGCCGCTCGGCGACGTCCCGGTAGTACTCCGGGTGCCCCTTGCTCACGTCCGAGCGCGTCATCACCACTTCGGCGCCCATCGCCCGCAGGTGAAAGATCTTCTCCTGGCTCATCTTGTCCGGGATGGCCAGCACCAGGCGATAGCCCTTCTGCGCCGCGACCAGCGCGAGCCCCAGTCCCGTGTTACCGGCAGTCGCCTCGATGAGGATGCTGCCGGGACGGATGTGCCCGGCGCGCTCGGCAGCCTCGATGAGATAGAGCCCGATGCGATCCTTGATCGAGCCGCCGGGATTCTGGTTCTCGAGCTTGAGGAACAGCTGGCACGGGCCGGTGTCGATGCGGCGCACCGCCATGAGCGGGGTGTGGCCGATCATCTCCAGCACGTTGCCGTAGCAGAGCGCTGCCATGGGTGGTCCTTCGGGGCGCGTGCCGCGGATGCGGCGCCGCCAGGGTCAGGCGTTGAGTTGCCTGAATTGTACGTTCAGGCGGGAACGGCGGCGACCATGAGCCCGTCGGTGAGCCAGCCGCGCAGCAGGGCGGCCGCGGCCGCCGGCGCTGAGTCCGCGCCCCGCGCCGTGGCCAGGAGCTCGCACAGCTCACCGAAGCTGCGCCCTGAGCGGGCTGCATCGAGACAGGAGGCCTCGAGCGGCTCGAGCGAACGGAAGTAAGTCTTGAGCGCCGAGCGCCAGGCGAGCCACTCGACGGGCGTGCTCAGCACGCTGAGCTCCGGGCGGGCGGTCTCCTCGGTGAGCGCCTTCCACAGCTGGGGCACATTCCAGAGGAGTGCCAGGCGGCGAACGCTCGGGTGCCAGGTGAAGCGCAGCTCCGACCAGTCGGAAGCGGCGATGCGCGCGAGGCCCTCGGCCGCCAGCGGTTCGGCATCCGCCGCATCGAATACCTCGGACAGCTGCCACTCCCAGCGCGCCAGCTCCCCGAGCAGCGGTACCTCGGCGTAATCGTCATGGCCGCCCAGGAAATCGGCCAGCGCCTCACCGTAGTGGCGAATGGAGAAGTACGGCGAGTCGTGGGTGCTCACGTATTTCGCGCCCAGCGCGCGGAAGTCCTCTTCGCCGAGGAGCGCTGCGAGCGCGGGGTAGTTGGCCGCGAGCGCATCGATCAGGCGGCTGCCGTAGGCGCCGCCGTAGATGGCGAGGCGCGTTTCTACCGGCACGCGCTCGCTCCCCACGACGTGCGTCTCGATGCCGGGCGCCCCGCGCAGCAGGTACTGCTGGAACTGGTCCTGAATGTGCGCGAGACGGGCCACGGCGCAGATCTCAGGGCGCTGCGAGTCGCGGCAGGGCCGCACCGCGCGCGAGCGGCGGCGGCGCGGGGAGCACGCGCGCGGCGAGCGAGCGGGCGAGGTCCAGCTCGGCGCACAGCTCGGCGAGCGGCGGGATGTGATCGTCGCGCTCGATCATGGTGGAGACCGCCCCGCAACGGCGCAGCGCCGCCGCATAAAGCTCCCACACCTCATCGCGCACCGGGTGGTCGTGGGTGTCGACGAGATAGCTGCCGTGATCCTCATGCCCCGCAAGGTGAATCTGCTGCACGCGCTCGGGCGGAATGGCGTTCAGGTACTCGAGCGGATCGAACTCGTGATTCACCGCGCTCACGTAGATATTGTTGACGTCGAGCAGAATCAGGCAGTCGGCGCGCTCGGCGATGCGCACGAGGAACTGCCACTCGGTGAGGGGCGAGTCGCGGAAAGACACATAGCTCGAGACATTCTCGAGCAGGATGCGCCGCTCGAGAAACTCCTGCACGGTGCGCACGCGCGCCGCGACGTGCTCGACCGCCTCCTCGGTGTAGGGGAGCGGCAGCAGGTCGTGCGTATTGCGTCCGTTGATGCCGGTCCAGCAAAGATGGTCCGAGACCCATGCGGGCTGGATGCGCTCGGCGAGCGCCTTGAGCTGCCGCAGGTATTCGAAGTCGAGCGGCGCGGTGCTGCCGATCGACAGCGACACTCCGTGCATGACGACCGGGTAGCGCTCCCTCACGCGGGTGAGGTAGTGAAGCGGCTTGCCGCCCGGTACCAGATAGTTCTCGGTGAGCACCTCGAACCAGTCCACGGGAGGGCGGTCCAAGAGGACCGCCTCGTAGTGCTCGACCCGGAGGCCGAGGCCAAAACCGAGGGGCGGGCGGGTCAGCATGCTTCGCTTGGGTTTCCCGAAGTGAGCGCAATTGTAGCGCGCGGCTCCATACAGTAGACCGGGCCGGGAACTACTGGATTGCCGGCCTCGAGCCGCCGCTGTGGCGAACCCGGATCGACTATAATTTGCTCGGGTGCGCCTGCCTGCAGCACCCGATGACTCCTCAACCGACGGTGACGGAATGACCGACGATTCCGGCGACGCCATCCGCGTGCGCGGTGCCCGCCAGAACAATCTGAAGAGCCTCGACCTCGACATCGCGCTCAACGAGCTCGTGGTCGTGACGGGGGTCTCCGGGTCCGGGAAATCCTCGCTGGTCTTCGACACGCTCTATGCCGAAGGTCAGCGCCGCTACGTCGAGACCTTCTCCCCCTATGCGCGGCAGTTCCTCGAGCGCATGGACAAGCCGCAGGTCGACTCCATCGCCGGCATTCCACCGGCGATCGCCATCGATCAGACCAACCCGGTGCGCACTTCGCGCTCGACGGTCGGGACGATGACCGAGCTCACCGATCACCTGAAGCTCCTGTTCGCACGCGCCGCACAACTTCACTGCCGCCGCTGCGCGCAGCCCGTGCGCCGTGACACCGCCGAGAGCATTTACGCGGACCTGCTGCTGCGGGCGCGTGCCGCGGGCGATCCGCGTCTCCTCATGAGCTTTCCGGTGGCGGTGCCGGCGAGCTTCACGGAGAGCGAGGTGCGCGAGCTCCTCGCGCGCCAGGGCTACACGCGGCTGCTCGAGCGGCCGGCAACTGTGCCCGTCGTGGAGCCGCTCGCCAAAGCCCCGGCGCACAAGGGTCGCGGCCGGCGCGCCCGCAGCAAAGCCGCCGCGCCCTCGAAGCTGCTCGAGGTGGTGCAGGATCGGCTGCGCGCACTCACCGCCGACCGCGGACGGGTGCTCGATTCGCTCGAGGCGGCACTCAAGATCGGGCGCGGCCGCGTCAACCTGAACGTGGTGGACGATGCCGATCCGCCGCGCGTGCTCGACACGTGGCGCTATTCGAGCGAGCTGCACTGTGCGCACTGCGATCTCGCCTACCGCGATCCGACGCCGAGCCAGTTCTCCTTCAACTCGCCGCTCGGCGCCTGCGATACCTGCCGCGGCTTCGGCCGCACCATCGGCATCGACTACGGGCTGGTCATCCCCGATGAGAGCAAGTCGCTGCGCGCCGGTGCGATCAAGCCGTGGCAGAGCAAGTCCTACGCCGAGTGCCAGCAGGATCTGGAGAAGTACGCGAAGCAGCGCGGCATTGCGCTAGACACGCCGTGGCGCGAGCTCTCCGCCGACGCACGCAGGTGGGTCATCGAGGGCGAGGGGCCGTGGAGCCGCAAGGTCTGGTACGGCGCCAGGCGCTTCTTCGCGTGGCTCGAGACGCGCTCGTACCGCATGCATGTGCGGGTGCTGCTCTCGCGCTACCGCGCGTATACGCCTTGTGAGGCCTGTCAGGGGGCGCGCCTCAAGACCGAGGGACTGCTCTGGCGCGTCGGCAGCCGCGAGCTCGCCGCCGCGGCGCTGGGCGGCCAGGCGCCGTTTCGCCCGGTGGGGAGCGAATGGAGCCGCGAGATCCTCGCCGCGCTCCCCGGGCTCTCCGTTCACGACGTCATGCTGATGCCGGTCGAGCGCTCACACGAGTTTTTCCGCGCTCTCACCCTGCCGCGGCCGCTGGATGAGGCAACCGAGCTCCTGCTGGCGGAGATCCGCGGCCGCTTTCGCTATCTGGTCGACGTCGGGCTCGGCTATCTCACGCTCGATCGCCAGTCGCGCACCCTCTCGGGAGGCGAGGTGCAGCGGATCAACCTCACGACCGCGCTCGGCACCTCACTCGTCAACACCCTCTTCGTCCTGGATGAGCCCTCTATCGGACTGCATCCCCGCGACATGCAGCGGGTGATCGGCGTGATGAAGCGCCTGCGCGATGCGGGCAATTCGCTGGTGGTGGTCGAGCACGACCCGCAGATCATGCTGGAGGCCGACCGGATCCTCGACCTGGGTCCCGGGGCCGGCGAGCGCGGCGGTGAGATCGTCTTCTACGGCACCCCGGCAAAGCTGCGCTCGCATCCCGGCTCGCTCACGGGGGAATACCTGAGCGGGCGGCGCACGGTCGTGCCGCCGCAGCCGCGTGCGCAGCCTGCCGCGAGGCCCCCCGACGGCGTTGTCATTGCCGAAGCACGCGCCAACCGCTGGCTCGAGCTCAAAGGCGTGGCCGAGCACAATCTCAGGAATCTCGATGTGCGCATTCCGCTGAAGCGCCTGGTGTGCGTCACCGGAGTGTCGGGCTCGGGCAAATCGACCCTGGTCGAGGACGTGCTCTATCCCGCGCTCCTCAAGTACCGGGGCAAGCCGACGGAGGCGCCGGGCCTCTTCACCGGCCTCGCGGGGGCGGAGCTCATCGACGATGTGGTGATGGTGGATCAGAACCCCATCGGCCGCACCACGCGCTCCAATCCCGCGAGCTACGTGGGCGCCTTCGATGCGATCCGCGCGCTGTTTGCGGCCGAGCCCGCCGCGCAGGAGCGCAAGTACACCGCCGGCACCTTCAGCTTCAACTCCGGCAACGGCCGCTGCCCGACCTGCAGCGGCAACGGCTTCGAGCACGTCGAGATGCAGTTCCTGTCGGACGTCTACCTGCGCTGTGCCGACTGCAACGGCTGCCGCTATCGCGAGGAGGTGCTCGACATCCGCCGCGAGGGCCCCGATGGCCGCCGAGCGAGCATCGCCGAAGTGCTGGAGATGACGGTCACGGAGGCCGGCGCTTTCTTCGCCGACGCCCCGGAGGTCGCCGCACACCTGGCACCGCTCGCCGACGTCGGGCTCGAGTACCTGAAGCTCGGACAGCCGGTACCGACGCTCTCCGGCGGCGAGGCGCAGCGGCTGAAGCTCGCCGGACACCTGGCTGCCGCCGGCTCGGTGCTCTCGAGCACCACCCATCGAGGGAAGCTGTTCCTCTTCGACGAGCCGACGACGGGGCTGCACTTCGAGGACGTCGCCAAGCTCCTCAAGGCGTTCAGGAAGCTCCTGGTCGCGGGACACTCGCTGCTGGTCATCGAGCACAACCTCGATGTGATCGGCGCGGCCGACTGGATCATCGATTTGGGTCCCGAGGGCGGTGAGCGCGGCGGGGAGATCGTCGCGAGCGGCACGCCGCTGGAGCTGCGCGCGGTGCGCGCCTCGCACACCGGGCGCGCGCTCGAGGCTTACGCGCGCTCGCTCGCGGGTGAGCCTGCCGGGGCGGATGAGACCGCGGCGATGGTGGCGGAGCCGGTCGCCCGCTACGACAGCGGTAACGGGCGCGGGCGCCGCGCGATCGTCATCCACAAGGCCCGCGAGCACAACCTCAAGGCAATCGATGTGGAGATCCCGCGCGATCGCTTCACGGTGATCACCGGCGTCTCGGGCTCGGGCAAGTCGACGCTCGCCTTCGACATCCTCTTCAACGAGGGCCAGCGCCGTTACCTCGAGTCGCTCAACGCTTATGCCCGGCAGTTCGTGCAGCCGGCCGCGCGTCCCGACGTCGATGCGATCTTCGGCATTCCGCCCACCGTCGCCATCGAGCAGCGCACCAGTCGCGGGGGCCGCAAGAGCACCGTGGCGACGCTCACCGAGATCTATCACTTCATGCGCCTGCTGTACGTGAAGCTCGGCACGCAGCACTGCCCGGACTGCGACGTCGCGATCGAGCCGCAGAGCTTAGGCAAGATCGCGGCGCGGCTGCTGCGCGAGTACCGCGGACGCACCATTACGCTGCTCGCTCCGCTGGTCGTGTCCCGCAAGGGCTACTACACCGACCTCGCCAGGTGGGCGGCGAAGAAAGGCTTCCGGGCCCTGCGTGTCGATGGCGAGCTCACCCCAACCTCGCCCTGGCCACGGCTCTCGCGCTTCCGCGAGCACACGATCGAGCTGCCCGTCGCGCAGCTCGCCGTGGGCGCGAGGACCGATGCCGAGCTGCACGGCTCGCTCGGCCGCGCGCTGGATTTCGGCAAGGGGCTGGTGCACGTGCTCGCCGGCAAGTCCGCGAACGTCACGGTCTTCTCCACCAAACGCGCCTGCCCCAGCTGCGGCCGCAGCTTCGCCGAGCTCGATCCACGCCTGTTCTCCTTCAACTCGCGGCATGGCTGGTGTGCGGGCTGCTACGGCACCGGGGTCGAGATGCCCGGCTTCGATCAGGAGCAAAGCGGTGAGGAGCCCTGGTGGAACGAGTGGTACGCGAGCGAGCCGCAGCCCTGCGGTGTGTGCAAGGGGGAGCGACTGAATACGATCGCGCTCAACGTGCGCTTCCGCGGCCGCTCGATCGCAGCGCTCGCGGCGGAGTCGGTGGCGGGGAGCGCCCGATTCTTCGCGGGCCTGCGGCTCAAGCCGCGCGAGCGGGAAATAGCCCGCGACCTGCTCGCCGAGATCCGCGCGCGCCTGAGGTTCCTCGACCGCGTGGGACTCGCCTATCTCGAGCTCGACCGCTCGGCACCCACGCTCTCGGGCGGGGAGGCACAGCGCATCCGCCTCGCCGCACAGCTCGGCTCCAACCTCCAGGGCGTGTGCTACGTGCTCGACGAGCCGACCATCGGCCTGCACCCGCGCGACAACGCGGTGCTGCTCGACTCGCTCACCGAGCTCGCCGGGCACCGCAACACGCTGGTGGTCGTCGAGCACGACGAGGAAACCATCCGCCGCGCCGATCACGTGCTGGACCTCGGTCCCGAGGCGGGCGTGCGCGGGGGCGAGCTGGTGGGCGCTGGCACGGTGCGCGACCTCATCGCCAATCCGCGCTCGACCACGGGACGGTTCCTGCGCACGCCGCTCGTGCATCCCGCGCAGCCGCACCGGCCGGTGAACGGGGACACCGCGCACCTCACGCTCGAGCGGGTCAAGCTCCACAATCTGCGCGGCACCGATGTGCGCATTCCGCTCGGACGCCTGGTGGTCATCACCGGCGTCTCGGGCTCGGGTAAGTCGACCGTCGCGCGCGACGTGCTGTACACGAGCCTCAAGCGGCTGCTCGCCACCAACGGCGCCGGCAAAGGCCGGCCGGGGTCGAGGCAGCCGATCGGCTGCGCGGCGGTGCGCGGCCTCGAGCAGCTCGCTCGCGTGCTCGAAGTCGATCAGACCCCGATCGGCAAGACGCCGCGCTCCTGCCCCGCCACTTACATCGGATTCTGGGACGAGGTCCGCCGGATCTACGCCGGCACTACCGAGGCGCGCATCCGCGGTTACAGCGCCAGCCGCTTCTCTTTCAACACCTCCGGCGGGCGCTGCGAAGGGTGCGAGGGCCAGGGAGTGAAGACCATCGAGATGAGCTTTCTCCCGGACGTCAAGGTGCTGTGCGACGTGTGCGCGGGCAAACGCTTCAATTCCGAGACGCTCGGCGTTCTGTGGCGCGAGAAGAGCATCGGCGACGTGCTGGCGATGGACGTGGATGTCGCGGTCGGGTTTTTCGAGGCGCATGCGCGCGTGCACCGGGCGCTGAAGCTGCTGCAGGATGTGGGGCTCGGGTACCTCACCCTGGGCCAGCCGAGTCCGACGCTGTCCGGAGGCGAGGCGCAGCGCATCAAGCTCGTCGCCGAGCTCTCCAAGGTGCGCGATGACGAGCTTCCGGGCATGCAGCCCCCCTCCCGACAGACGCTCTACGTGCTGGATGAGCCGACCGTGGGACTTCACATGGCGGATGTCGAGAAGCTCCTGCATGTGCTGCACCGCCTGGTGGCGGCCGGCAACACCGCGGTGGTGGTGGAGCACAACCTCGACGTCATGGCGGAGGCCGACTGGATCATCGACCTGGGTCCGGAGGCCGGCGCGGGCGGCGGGCGGATCGTGGCACAGGGTCCTCCGGCGCAGATCGCCCGGCGGCGCAGGTATTCGCACACCGGACAGTTCCTGGATGAGTTTCTGCGCGAGCGCACGGCAGAGCTGCCGAACGCGCGGCGCTCGGGAACGGCCTGACGAGGCGCAAGAGAGTACCCTTTGCCGCCATGGCGCACGATCTGGTCTGCTGGAAGTGTGGCGCTTCCTTGAGCGAGCTGAGCCTGCCGCTGCGCCGGCTGGATGAGTGCCCGAAGTGCCGCGCGGAGCTGCACGTGTGCCGCCTGTGCATCGACTACGACACGAGCGTCGCCAAGCACTGCCGCGAGCCGACCGCCGAGGAAGTGAGCGACAAGACGCGCGCCAACTTCTGCGATCACTTCAAGCCGCGCGCCGCGGCCTACACGCCACCCAACACAGCGGAGGTCGACAAGGCCCGAGCCGAGCTCGAGCGGCTCTTCGGCAAGCGTTAGGGTTTCTTGTTGATGCGGTCGCTCAGGCGCTCGAGCAGCCTCGAGAAGGGCGAGTTCTTCTGCACCTCTACCTGCAGGTGCCGCACCCCGGTGTCATTGAGCACCGCGCCGCGATCATCCTCGATGGTGAGCTCGGTCGCCCCGAGGATCTCCAGCGTCTCCTCGAGCGAGGGGCCGCCGCGACGCTCGCGTGCGCCGACCCGCGCCGGGCGCTGCCGGGGCGCTGGCGGGCGTGCGGGGGATGCCGACGCGACGCCTGGCTTGGCGTGCAGTCGCGCCGTCGGGAGCTGCGGCTTCTCGGCGGTGTCGAGAAGCTTGAACTCATCGACGTCGCGGCGCGGGGCGCCGGGCGAAGCCGCCGTGGCAGCCACCTGGTCGGCCTCGGTCGCGCGACTGCGCTCCGCGGGGCTCACCGGAACGACGGCCACCGAGCCGAACTCCGAGCGCACGTAGTAGGCAACCTGCTTGGCGGAGATTGCGTCGCTGAAGAAGCCGAGCCGCAGACCGTACCAATGGCGTCCTTCGCGGCTGCCTTCCACCGTATAGAGCGTGTAGGCACTGAAGATTGCGAGCGGCGGCACCTTCCCGAGCTCGACCGGCTGCACCGACCACTGCAACTGCACCGCAAACCACACCGGAGCGTTGTTGGCGATGGCTTCCTTGAGGGCCTTGCGCGTCCCCGTGTCATCGGGCTTCAGCAGCGGAATGTTGCGCGCCTGCGCATCAGCCGCCGGTCTCTCGGCGCCCTGAGGCGGCCGATCCTCCAGAACGCGCAGCACCTGGGTGTCTGAAAGCGCGGCATCGGCGGCCGGCGTCGCGCGCGGCGGCAGTGGCGCGTGCATCAGCCGCGTCTCGCCGGTCGCGCTGGTCTCCCCGAGCGCAGCCAGCACCTCACGCACGTTCGAGTCGAGAGGCGCTCGCGCCGGGGCGCCGGCGTGCGGCCGGGCGGGCGGCGCTTGCGGCCGGGCCGGCGGCGCCTTGGCCGCAACCGGCCTCGAAGGCTTTGCGGCCGGGGTCACTTTGTGAGCGGCGGTACGCGGTGCAGGCGCGGGAGCCGGACGCGCAGCGGGTGGTGCAGCCGGTGCCGGTCGGGCGCGGACCGCGGCTGCGGTGGGGTGGCGATACGGGGCGCGGGGCGCGGCGGGGGCGGCGGCCGCGCGGCGGGAGCTGCGGTCACAGGTCGCGGCGCCATTCGCTGCGCGGCCTGCGGGGCTGCGTGCACGACCGGCACGTTCAATGGGGGGCCTGCCGGCACGCTCCCCCTGGCCGGTGCCGAAGGCGCGACGCGCACGGCGGCACGGGGTACGGAGGGCGCATTGGGCTGGGGGCCTGCGGCGTGGCGCGCCTGATCGGCTGCCGCCGCCGCAGCGCGTTCACGGAGCTTGCGGCCCGGGGCCTCGCCGGCCCAGGCACCCGGATAGATCTCGCGCACGACGTTCAGCCATTCCTCGGCCTCTGCCAACGTCGCGAAGTAACCCATGTGGAGACGGAATCGCTCGCGTCCTTCCTCGAAGCGGCGGCTCACGAAGAAGTTGAAGCGCTTGAGCTCGGGCAGCTCGGTCTGTGCGAGCGCCATGGGCGTGCTCGAGGAGCACAGATTTAGAACGTAGGGACCCGCTGCCGCACCGAGCGGCGCTGAATCCCCGGCAGCGGCGTCGGACATCGTGCCCGCTGCCAGCTCTGGCTGTGGTGTCATAGCTTCCCCGGACCTAACCAATCCCTGATAACGTCCCCGTTCCAAGGGACTTTAGGGTGTTACGACGGGGAAAGGAGTGCGGGCGCTCGCGCTTTTTGAAACGCGATCGTGGCAGCCCCGCCGTCGTAGAACCGAGAGTCCTTTAGACCGGTGGCTTTGCGTCCCCGTCTTTCGACGGGTTTGCCTTTATCACGCTGCAAGTTTCGAAGCGTCGCAGTTTGGAGTCAAGTGCGCCGTGCGCAGAGATGCGAATAAAAACCTGCCGTATGGTGCACCGCGGCGCGCGGCCCAATGTTATGTCTCAACAGCGGCGCATCCGGCGCATCAGCGCGCGCGGCTCGGCTTGCGGTCCGGCATCGCTACCGAAGCGCGCGAAGTGAGGCGCGCAAGCTGGTGGATTTCGGGACCCTTGTAGCGCTGCACGCCCTTGCGGCCCGCGCGCGTCGCCCCGACCACGGCCGCGGCCAGAGTGCGCACGGAGATGCCGCGATAGGCCGCGCGACGGCCCGTCAGAAACAGATTCACGAGCGGCATGGAGATCATCGCCGCGAGCTCGAGCGGGCGCATTTCGTGGCGCCAGCCGAGGAGCAGCCCCGGCTCGAGGATATCGAGCGCCGCGAATCCCACGCCCTCCAGCTCCTCCTCCATCTCGCCCTTGGTGCGCAGATAAAAGTTTCGCGACCTGGGATCCGCCCCCGCGCTCGAGACGACCACGAAACGCTGCGCGCCCGCGGCGAGCGCCGCGCGGGCGAAGGCGACCACATAGTCCACGTCGACCTTGCGGAAGGCCTCGCGCGATCCGGCCTGGGCGCGCGTGCTGCCGAGACAGCAGAGTGCGACGTCGCACGCCGTACCCTGCAACTGGCTCTCGAGGCGGTCGAACTGGACGATGCGGTTGGCGAGCCGGGCGTGCTCGCGCTGCAGGGGCCGGCGCGTCACCGCGATCACGCGACTGAAGTCGGTGGCAGCGAGCAGCGCGTTGAGCACATGGGCGCCGGTGAGTCCGCTCGCGCCCGCGAGCAGCGCGACCCTTGTTTGGCCGTCGGCCATCGGTAACTCCCAACACCGCGCAACGACGCGCCGTGAGCTTAGCGAGTGTGCTCGCCACCCGGCAAGGACGCGAGTGTTACCAGCCGAGCTGCAGCTGCGCGCCCCTGGGACCCGGAGGGCGAAACCTCGTCGTGTCGAGATTCTCGCGTGAGCCCGAGTTGAGGCCGAGCCGCTGGCAGGCCAGCCTGAAGCGGCTCCGAAGCAACAGGGCATAGGGCCCGGTGCCGCGCATGCGTGCACCGAACCGCGGGTCGTTCTCGCGCCCGCCGCGCATCTGGCGGATCAGGCCCATGACGTGCGCCGCGCGGTCCGGGTAGTGCTCGGCGAGCCATTCCTTGAAGAGATCCTTTACCTCGTACGGCAGCCGCAGCAGCGTATAGCCGGCCCAGCGCCCCCCGGCCGCGGCGGCCGCCTCGAGAATCCGCTCCATTTCGTGATCGGTGAGCGCGGGGATCACCGGCGCGACCATGACGCCGGCCGGGATCCCGGCGGCGCTGAGCTCCTTTATGGTGCGCAGACGGGCCGCAGGGGAAGCGGCCCGCGGCTCGAGCCTGCGTTTGAGATCGTCATCGAGCGTCACGACGGTGAGCGCGACACTCACCAGATTGTCGCGGGCGAGCGAGGTGAGGAGATCGAGATCGCGGAGCACGAGTGAGTGCTTGCTGAGAATGGCGACCGGGTGGCGCGTGCGCTCGAGCACTTCGAGGATCGAGCGCGTGACTCTCATGTGCCGCTCATCCGGCTGGTAGGCATCGGTGTTGATGCCGAGCATGATGGGCTTGACTACATAGCCGTCACGGGAGAGCTCGGCCTCCAGGACCCTGGCGGCATCGGCTTTGTAGAAGAGGCGTGTCTCGAAGTCGAGTCCAGGCGAGAGGCCGAGGTACGCGTGGGTCGGACGCGCGAAGCAGAAGACACATCCCGTGGAGCATCCCCGATAGGGATTGATCGACTGCTCGAACGGAATATCCGGCGAATCGTTGGTGGTGATCACACCGCGCGCCCGATCGGGCTCGAGAGTCGTGGCGATGCTCTCCCCCGCCTCCTCCTGGTACCAGCCATCGTCGATCGCGCTCGCCTGTCGCAGGTCGAAGCGCGGCGGCGGATTGCTGAGAGCCCCGCGGCCCTTGCGGGCGCGGGGACGGTCGTTCATGCGGGGCATGGGGCGGACTGTATACCTGTACAGGTATCCTGTAAAGCAGGTAACTTATTGAAATTAAGAGATTTACTTCACGAAGCGCAGCGCGAAGGGATAGCGATAGTGCACCCCCTCGCTGGCACGGATCGCGGCGATCAGGGTCAGGGCCAGCCACGCGATGAAGAGCGCGAGGCCGAGCAGGAAGCCGATCAGGACCAGGGCGGCGAGAGCGCAGAGAATCGCCGCGAGCGAAACGGTGATGTTGAAGTTGAGACTCTCGCGCGCCTGCTCACCGACGAAGGCCGACTCGTCCCGCTTCAACAGCCACAGAAGCCAGGGACCCGCGACGTTGCCGAGGACGGGGGCCACGAGCCCGCAAAGTGCCGCCAGGTGCGCCAGCATGCCCCAGGTGCGCTCGGTCTCGCTCGGCACGGCGGCCGGCGCAGAGCCGCTGCTTGGCTCGTCCATGCTTCCCCCTCATTGCAGCTTCGAGCGGTAGCGGACCGTGACTGAGAAGTTGCGGCCCGGCTGTGAGTAGTATGCGGCCGTCTGATAGCTGCGGTCGAAAAGATTGGCAGCTCGCGCCTCGAGCGTCCAGGTGCCGGCGAAGGCCCACTGCGTCAGCAGATCGACCGTCAGATAGCCGCCCATCGGCAGTGTATTCGCGAGGTCGTCGAACCGCCTTCCTTCCCAACGGAACGCCGCGGAGATCGAGCCGCTCGGCGCGCCAATGTGCAGGAGCCTGCGCACCGTGAGAGCGGCGCTCTGCTCGGCCCGGCGGTTGAGCAGATTGCCGTAGTCCGGGCCCGGGGAGCGGTTGAGAGGCTGCATCCCCGTGAGCTGTCCCCCGATGACCCAGTCCTGACTATGCCAGTCGCCCTGCAGCTCCAGGCCGCGAATGCGCGAGAGGTCGATGTTCTGCGGGAGAAAGGTCAGCGGATCGATGGCGATCAGCGCCTCGATGCTCGTCTGGTACGCGTGCAGTGACCAGACGAGTGCGCCCTCGGCTCCATCGAGACCGAGCTCGTAGGAGCGGGATTCCTCGGGGCGCAGCTGCGGGTTGCCGAAGCCCGGGAAATACAGCTCATCGAAGGTCGGCGCGCGGAACGCGGTGCCCCAGGTGGCGCTGGCCCGCACTCCGCCGCCGAGCTGACGTGACACACCGAGGTTCTCGGTGACGTGACTGCCGAACTGCTCGTTGTCCTCGTAGCGCGCGCCTGCCAGCGCCGACCATTGGGCGAAATCCGCATGCAGCTCGGAGAAGACCGCGCGCGTGGTGCGCGAGGTGACGGCGAAGGGCGTGTCGCTGTCGACGGTGACGTCCTCATAGTCGACGCCGCTGATCAGACGCAGCACCGAGCCGAGCTTGCCGTCGGCCTGCAGGCTCGCGCTGTTGCGGTTCGAGTCGAACGTGCCGACCGGCACGGGATCGAGGAAGTCCCGCTCATCGTCGACGTTGCGCCCGGCCACGAGGCGCAGGCGCCAAGTGTCGCCGAGTGCCTGGTCGAGCCGCGCGCTGAACACCTTTTCCTGAAACTCCAGGCGATCGTCGAAGCCAGCGCCGTCGAAGGCGCTCCAGCCGTGCGTGTAGAGCGCATCCACCTGCGCGGTGAGCGTGTCCGACAGATGCGCGCCGGCGGAGAATGAGCCCGAGCGGTTCTGGAACCCGTCCGAGACATCCGCCGGGTTGGGGTTGAAGCAACCGGCGAAGGCCGACGCCTGACAGGCGGTAAAGCCTGCGGTGGTCTGCACATCGGCTGCGACGCTGGCCCAGGCCTGTCGGCTCCGCGAGGCGAGGAAACCCGTGAACTCGTGAGTGTCGTAGCTGCCGTCCATCGCGCTGCCGCCGAAGGTGGTCCCGGGCTCGCCAGCCTGGCGCGTGAAGATCTGGATCACGCCGCCCACTGCATCGGAGCCATAGAGCGTCGAGCGCGGACCGCGCACCACCTCGATGTGATCGATCTGCTCGAGCGGAATGATCTGGAAGGGCGCCGAGCCGAGCGTGGCCGAGCCGACGCGCACGCCGTCGATGAGCAGCAGCGTGTGGTCGGAGTCCGCGCCGCGGATGAACACCGAGCTCGCCTGGCCGAGACCACCGGCGTTGTCGATGTTGATTCCGGCAAGCACGCTCAGCAGCTCCTGCACCGATTGCGCCTGGCTCGCCTCGATGTCGGCGCGCGTCAGCACGCTGGTGGAGAACAGCGACTCGCTTTGCGGTTCCGGGACCCGGGAGGCAGTGACGATGACCTGCGAGAGTTGATCGGCCGGCGGCGGCACCTGCGACCACGCCTGCAGAGTGAAGGCGCAGGTGAACGCCGCGAACAGCGCACGGCGCCGGATGAGACCTGTTGACATGACTGGAGCTCCTGACTGCACACACCCGTGCCCGCAGGAGTCGTAGTGAGAGAGGCTGGCAGGTGTGCGCCCTCGGGGGCGGCGCACACCGTCGAGACCAGCGTCGCCCGCCGCGACGTCCAACGGTGATGCGCGAGGCCGGTCTCCGGGCTTTCGAGCTGAAGGCCTGCGCCTTCCGGAGGATCGCCTTCCCGCATCTGCGTCAGATGCAGTGGCTCTTCGATCCGCCTGAGCTCGATTACCGTTGCGGGGGCAGCGCCGGCTTTGGACGAATCCGCACCGGACTTCCCGTTTACCCGTCCGCCCGCGCCGACCTCCATCGGCCGCCGCGCGCGGAACGAGCACCTCACGTGGCGCGAAGCGTGCCTGCGCGCCACGCCCGGAGTCAAGATGTGATCCTTGAGGAGCGGCGCATGGCATGATCGCAGGCCGTGAAGCCGCTCGAGAACGACACCACCCGGCTGAGCTCCGCCGCCGAGCTCCTCGGCTACCTCACCGTTGCGCCGCTGCTCGTGTGTCTGAGTGGCGTTGCGGTGCTCTCCGGCTACACCAACCGCGAGCTCGCCCAGCGCAGCGCGATCGCCTGGGGAGCGGTGCTGCTCGGTTGCACCGGTGCCGTGCACTGGGGGCTCGCGCTCGCCGGTCGGCTGCCCGCCACCGGGGCGCGTACGGCGGCGGCCGCCGTTCCTCCGCTCCTCGCCGCGACCGCGGTCATCGTCGGCGGTCAGCGGGCTCTTGCGCTGCTGGTGGTCGGCTTCGGCCTCTTCTGGCTCTACGAGCATCGCTGGCTCGGTGCGCAGCTGCCGCCCGCGTACCTCAGCCTGCGCAGAAACCTGAGCCTCGCGATCGTCAGCGTGCTCGCTCTTACCCTGATTGCCTCCGACGCGGCGGGCCTTCTGTGAGGCACCAGCGGTGTTGATGGAAGAGTTCGCATCCACCGCCTGGCTGCGGCGCCTCATCACGCTGGTGATGCTGGCGGTGCTGGTGCTGCTCGGCTTTCGCGTCCTCGATCCTTTCATCGTCCCGCTGGTATGGGCCGGAATTCTCGCTTACGTGACCTGGCCCGCTTACATCTGGCTGCTCGGCAGATGGCGCGGCCACAGCATCGCCGCAGCGCTCGTCATGACCGTGATCATATCGGCCGCCGTGGTCGCGCCGATCGCCTGGCTCGCGGTGGTGGTGCGCGTCGAGCTGATGCGTCTTTATCACGATCTGCAGCAGCTGCTCGCAGGCGGCGTGCAGCTGCCTCCCGTCATTCTCAGAATCCCCTGGCTCGGGGATCAGCTGCAGGATCTCACGACCCGGGCGGCTCAGGATCCGCACGCGCTCGGTGCGGAGCTGCGCACGATCACTGACCACTCCTTCGATCAGATCGCCCACATCATCGGCGGTATCGGCCGCAACGTCGTGAAGCTGCTGCTCACCGTGGTGAGCCTCTTCTTCCTCTATCGCGACGGTGCGCGCTTCGCCGCGCAGCTCGCACGGGCACTCGAGCAGCTGCTCGGCCCGCGCGTTCACAGCTATCTGCTGGCGATCGGGCAGACGGTGAAGGCGGTGGTCTATGGCCTGGTGCTGGCGGCGGTGGTGCAGGGCGTGCTGGTCGGCATCGGCTACTGGGTCGCAGGCGCCGCCGCCCCGGTATTTCTCGCCGCGCTTACCACCGTCTGCGGGCTGATCCCCTTCGCGGCCCCGGCGATCTGGGCCGGTGTCACGGGCTGGTTGCTGCTGCAGGGCAAGACGGTCGCGGGAATCGGTCTTCTCGTCTGGGGCGGCGCCATCATGGGATGGACCGACCACATCGTGCGCCCGTTCCTCATCAGCCGCGAGGCGCGCATCCCGTTTCTGGTAGTGCTGTTCGGCGTGCTCGGAGGACTGGCCGCCTTCGGCCTGGTCGGACTCTTCGTTGGGCCGGTGATCCTGGCGGTGCTGCTCGCCATCTGGCGCGAGTGGCTGCACGAGCACAGTCAACCCCTACCGACAGGCGGCGAGCCACCTCCGCCATAAGGCACCGAGCGGCACAGGGCAACGAAGCTGATGTCCGGAAGAATCGCCGCAGGCGATTCTTCCCGATCAACCCAGGAACATCCGGTACGCCGGGTTAGCGGTCTCCTCCACGTACTCGTAGTGCAGATCGCGCAAGTGCTCGAGGAAGTCGGCCCGTTCGGCGGGCGGCACCTGGATACCGGCGAGTACGCGCCCGTAATCGGAGCCATGATTGCGGTAATGGAACAGGCTGATGTTCCAGCGCGAGCCGATCGCCCGCAGGAACTTGAGGAGCGCCCCGGGCCGCTCCGGGAACTCGAAGCGGTACAGCAGCTCGTGCTCGAGCCCGAGCGCGTGGCCGCCGACCATGTAGCGTACGTGCAGCTTCGCCATCTCGTCGTCGGTCATGTCGGTGACCGCGAAGCCGGCCTCCTCGAGCTGCCGGGCGAGTGCGTCCTTCTCCGCCCGGCCCTCGGCGAGCGCGAGCCCGACGAAGATCTGCGCGCCCTCGGCAGCGGCGTAACGGTAATTGAACTCGGTGACGCTGCGCCGGCCGAGCGCCTCGCAGAAGCGCAGGAAGCTCCCGGGCCGCTCGGGAATGACCACCGCGAACAGCGCTTCGCGCGCGCCGCCGAAATCGGCGCGCTCGGCGACGTGCCGCAAGCGGTCGAAGTTGATGTTGGCGCCGCTGTTGATCGCCACCACCCGCTTGCCACGCCAGCTCTCGCGCGCCACATAGCGCTTGAGTCCCGCGACCGCCAACGCGCCCGCGGGCTCGACGATCGAGCGCGTGTCCTCGAACACGTCCTGGATCGCGGCGCATATCTCATCGGTGTCGGTGAGCACGACCTCATCGACCAGGCCGCGGCAGAGCTCGAAGGTCTCCTCGCCCACGCGCCGCACGGCGACACCGTCGGCGAAGATGCCGACACGCTCGAGCGTGACGCGCCGTCCTGCCCGGAGCGACTCGTACATGCCGGCGGCATCGCGCGGCTCGACGCCGATCACTTTCACTCCGGGGTACAGATACTTCACGTACACCGCGATGCCGGCGAGCAGCCCCCCGCCGCCTACCGGCACGAAGATGGCGTCCGGCGGACCGCCGCACTGGCGCAGGATTTCCACGGCGACCGTTCCCTGCCCGGCGATGACGTCCGGGTCGTCGAAGGGATGCACGAATACCAGATTGCGCTCGTTCGCGAGTGTCAGCGCGCGCTCGAGCGCCGCATCGTAATCATCGCCGTGCAACAGCACCTCGGCGCCCAGATCGATGACCGCCTGTACCTTGATGAGGGGCGAGGTCTGCGGCATGACGACCACCGCGGCAATGCCCCGGTGGCGCGCCGCCAGCGCCACGCCCTGCGCGTGATTGCCGGCCGAAGCGCAGATCACGCCGCCCGCTGCGCTCGCTGCCCCGAGGTGCGCGATGCGGTTGTAGGCGCCGCGCAGCTTGAAGGAGAACACCGGCTGCAGGTCCTCGCGCTTGAGCAGCACCTCGTTGCCGAGGCGCCGCGACAGCCGTGCCGCTGCCTCGAGCGGTGACTCGATGGCGACGTCGTAGACGCGCGCCTTGAGGATCTTCTCGATGTAGGGGCTCGCCATGGGGCGAGCTTAGCTAACGCCGCGCAGTCGTGTCAGCGCTTCTCGGTGCGGCGCACGGCGAAGCGGTACTGGGCACGGCCGATCACCACCTGGTCGCCATCCCTGAGCTCCTGGCGGGTGACGCGTCGGCCGTTCACCGTCACGCCGTTGGTGCTGTTGAGATCCTCGATGATGGCATGCGCGGCCCCGACGAGGATGACCGCGTGATGGCGGCTGATGTACTTGGCATCGATGCGCAGATCGTTGTCCGGGGTGCGGCCGATGCTGGTCTTGCGGCCGAGCACGTGCATCACATCCCGCTCCCCATCGGACTGAATCAGCAGCCGCGTGCCGCCGTCGGCAGCCTCGCGGAGCTTCCCGCCCTCCTCCTCGGGGTGTGCCGCATCGGGCAGCACGTGATGGGTGTCGGTCTGGGCGTGCCGGGCGCGGGTTTCCTCGAGCGTGTAGCGCCACTGCTGGTTCGCCTTCTCGAGCTCGGCGACCCGCGCATTGCGGGCGCGCAGCTGCGACTCGAGCCGTGCGATCCCCTCCTCGGCGGCGCGCACGTCGGCTTCCAGCTCGTGCCCACGGGCAATGGCCGCATCGGAGGCCGTCTGCAACGCCTTCATCGTCTCCGCCTGCTCCACCACACGGTCCTCGAGCTGCTTCACGCGCGCCTCGCCTGCGGCGATGCCGGCCAGGTGTCCGCTGCGCTCGAGCTGGGCGGCGCGCAGGGCGCCCGCCCACTGCTCCATCTCCCCGCGCACCGTCGTCAGCTCCTGCTCGCGCTCGGCGGCACGCTTGCGCTCCGCCGCCAGCTCCGCCTCGAGGGTGGCAATCCGGGCGCGCGCCTCAGTGAGCGCCGCCTCCTGCTCCGCGGCGCGCGTGCTCACCACCGCGGCCGCGGCGCGCGCGGCTTCGAGCGCACTGTTGACGCTCGCTTGCGCGGTGCGCAGCCGCTCGAGCTCGGTCTCGCGCTGCTCGAGTGCGGCGCCCGTCGTCGCCACCTGCCCTTCGAGCGCCGCGATGCGCGCGACCCGCTGCGCCAGATCGGATTCGAGCTCGGTGGTGCGCGTATCGCGTCCGACCAGCTCGCGCGCCAGACGCTCGCGGCTGGCTTCGTACGTGCCGGCCTCGTCCTGCAGGTCCGAAACCATCCCCTCGAGGAGGGAGCGGCGGCGCTCCGCGGAGCTCAGCGATTCGAAGTAGGTGGCGGCGCGGCTGCGCAGCTCCTCCAGGGCGAGATCGCTCGCCCGCTGCGCTTCGCTCCCCGCGCTGCGTTCCTCGCTGAGGCGCCGCTCGGCCGCGGCTTTCTCTTCCTCGGCGGTGCGGCGCGCCCGCGCCAGCTCTTCGGTGAGCTCGCTCGCCTTGAGGCCTGCGGCCGCTCGCGCCCGTGCCAACTCCTCGCCGAGCTCGGCTTCGCGCCGCTCGGCCAGCGCCCGTGCCTCGGCGAGAGCCGCGGCATGCTCGGCGGCGCTGCGCTCGCGCGCGAGGCGCGCCTCGGTCTGCTCTGCCGCGTGCTCGGTCTCGAGTTGCGCCGCGCGGCTGCGCGCCTCGTTGAGCTCTTCGGCGAGTCGGGTGGCGTTGCGCTCGGCGGCGCCGCGAGCCGCATGCGCATCCTCGAGCGAGTGCTCGAGCTCGCTGAGGCGTGCCGCGCGGCCCTTGAGCAGCTCCTGCGCCTCGCGCAGATTCGCGACGGCAGTCTGCAGCGGATCCTCCGCGCCAGCGCGAGTGTCCGGCGCGATCCCGGAGCCCGACGTCCCGGGCTGGATCCATGTGTCATCCAGGCGCTCGCGCGCCGCCGCCTCATAGGCCGTGACGTCAAGGACCGGCAGCTCGTCGGTGCTATCGAGGTCTGCGGCCGGGGGCGGCAGCCCCGCAGGCGGCTGCCTCGGGCGCGGATCCATGAAGGGGGTCCCCGTTAGCTCTTATTTAGGCGGGAATTCTAGCTCTGCAACGCATCGGCGTCCCCGATAACCAGACGTAATGCCGCAATTGTGTGAGAGGCGTCGCAGATTGGGCCTTGCGGCCCGCAGCCGCGAGTCAGACCGGCAGGAAGCCGCGAACCGCCTCGGCCGCCCGGGCGGGTGCCGAATGGAACAGGTCCGCCCCCTGCTCCGGCAGATCGAGAATCCGCGCGGCAGGCAGGGCGCTACGCACGCCGGTCGCCGCATCCCACCACTCATCCCGAGGGCGCAGGACCAGCAGCGGCTGCGACACCCGGCCGAGCCGTTCCCGCAGCGGATACTGCAGCGCCGCCGAGGCGAGGTCTCCGGTTGGCGCGGCATGCTCGGCAGCACGCGAGGCGAGCGGCACAGAGACCAGCACCATCCGGCGCACCTGCGCCGGGCGGGTCAGCGCCAACTCCGTCGCCAGCACGGCACCCGCACCCTGCCCGAGCACATCGACCTGACGCAACCGCACGCTGTCGAGGAAATCCGCGATCGAGGCTGCGTACTCCGCCGCCGACACCGCGTGCGGTGGGGCGTCCGATTCGCCGCATCCCGGAAGATCCGGTGCGTAGACCGAGCGGTCGCGGCCCACGAGCACCACGAACTCCCGAAAAACCCGTCCGGAGGCGGCAGCGCCGTGCAGGCAGATGAGCGCGGTCCCTTCCTCGAAGCCACCCCCCGGAGGCATGGAGTTATGGACGTGCAGCTGGCCGAATCGGCACTCGAAGTAGCCGCGCCGCACGCGCACCTCCCCCTGTGGGGGGGGCTGACGGGCTGTCCTGGGCATGGCGACAGTCTGCCACACGTTGGCGAGCCCCTT
>DATGJR010000075.1:0-32845 GCA_035295065.1 Steroidobacteraceae bacterium | reverse complement strand
CGAGCTCTCCGGCGGCCAAGAGCAGCGCGTCGCCATCGCACGCGCGCTGGTATCCGATCCGCAGCTGCTGGTGTGCGATGAGCCGACCGGAGACCTCGACCGCAAGACGGCCGATGAGATCCTCGGCCTCCTGCAGGTGCTCAACCGCGAGCATAAGAAGACCATCGTGATCGTCACCCATGACCCCAAGGCCGCCGAGTTCGCGAGCCGCACGCTGCATCTGGAGAAGGGTCAGCTGCTCGAGCAGGCCGCATGACCCGAGCCGGTTTTGTCATCGCGAACCTGTTCCGCAGGCGCACCCGCACGATCCTGACGCTGCTGTCGGTGATCATGGCGTTCCTGCTGTTCGGGCTCCTGCAGTCGGTCAATTCGATCTTCAGCTCGGGCGCCGACTTTGTCGGCGCCACCCGGCTCTTCACGCAGGCGCGGGTGTCTTTCACCGTGGCGCTTCCTGTGAGCATGGTGCCGAAGCTCGAGTCGGTCCCGGGCGTCGCGCGCGTCGCCTACATGCAGTGGTTCGGGGGTGTGTGGCAGACCAACACGCCCCTCATCATGTTTGCCCTCGATCCGCAGCGCTATCACGACGTCTATCCCGAATGGGTGATGCCGGAGGAGCAGTGGCAGACCTTCGCGCGTACCCGCACCGGCCTGGTCGTCGGGCGCCAGCTCGCCAAGCAGTACGGCTGGAAGATCGGGCAGAAGATCCCGGTCTCCTCGCAGATCTGGCCGCAGAAGAACGGCAGCAAGGCCTGGCAGTTCGACCTGGTCGGCATTTTCGACGGCAAGGATGAGGAGTGGCAGAAGCGCACCAACCAGGCCTTCATTCAACAGGACTACTTCGACGAGGCCAACCAGTTCGGCATCAAGGGACGCACCAACTTCTTCGTCCTCAAGCTCGCCCCGGGCGCCAACGCCGAGACGATCAGCAAGACGATCGATGCCATGTTCGAGAATTCTCCCGATGAGACCAAGACGCAGACCGAGAAGGATTTCAACATCAGCTTCGTCAAGCAGATCGGCGACATCGGCCTGATCGTGCGCTGGATCCTGTTTGCGGTGTTCTTCACGCTGCTGCTCGTGGTCGGGAACACCATGGCGCAGAGCGTGCGCGAGCGCATCCCCGAGCTCGCGGTGCTGAAGACGCTCGGGTTCTCCGACAGCAGCGTCCTCGGCTTCGTGCTCGCCGAGGCCTTCGCGCTGGTGCTCTCCGGGGGGCTGGTGGGGATGGTGCTCGCCTCGCTCGCCGGGGCGGGGGTGGAGAAAGCGACGGGCGGGCAGTTCCTGCTGTCGCTCAACGGCGGGGTATGGCTGATCGGCATCGTGGCGATCGTGCTGATGAGTGTCGCGGTGGGACTGCTGCCGGCGCTGCGCGCACGGCGCCTCAAGATCGTCGACGCGCTGGCCGGGCGCTGAGGGAGACTGGAATCGTGCTGCGACAGGCGCTCGCCATTACCGGGATCAGCATCCGCAGCGTTCCGGAGCGCTGGGCACCCTCCCTGGTCATCGTCATCGGGCTCGCCGGAGTGGTCGCGGTGTTCACCGCGCTGCTCGCGATGGCGGCCGGCTTCGAGAGCACGCTCAAGGCGACCGGGCGCAGCGATGCCGTCGTGATCCTGCGCGGCGGCTCGGACGCGGAGCTCAATTCCGCCTTCGATCGCGACACCACCGACATCATCAGGCAGGAACCCGGCATCCGGGCGGCCGCCGATGGCAAGCCCCTGGCCTCCGCCGAGCTCATGGTGATCACCGAGCTCGTGCGCAGGGACGACGTCAAGAGCGGCGCCAACGTCACCCTGCGGGGCGTCGAGCCGGCGGCGTTCGTGCTGCGGCCGCAGCTCAAAATCATCAAGGGACGCACTTTCACGCCGGGACTGCGCGAGATAATCGTCGGGCGCGGGGTCCTCGCGCAGTTCCAGGGCGCGGACATCGGCCAGACGGTGCGCATGCGCGGCTCCGAGTGGCACGTGGTCGGTGAGTTCGACAGCGGTGACTCGCACAACAGTGAAATGTGGACCGACATCAACGTCGCGCGCTCGACCTTCGGGCGGCTCGGGGCGAGCTCGGTGCTGGCGGCGCTCGATGGCCCGGAGGGCCTCGCGCGGCTCAAGAGCGCGGTCGCGGCGGATCCGCGCCTGTCGCTCGACGTGCTGGTGGAGCGCGACTACTTCAGCGGCCAGACCAAGCAGTTTCGCCAGACGATCGGCGTGCTGGCGGGTGTGGTGACGGTGATCATGGGGCTCGGGGCTATCTTCGCGGCTCTCAACAGCATGTACGCCGCGGTGGCGGCGCGGGGCAAGGAGATCGCCACGCTGCGGGCGCTCGGCTTCGGCGGGTTCGCGGTCGTCGCGTCGGTGATGATCGAGGCTCTCTTGTTAGCCCTCGCCGGCGCGGTGATCGGCGCGCTGATCGCGTACCTGCTCTTCAACAACCTGTCGGTGGCGACTCTCGGGCAGAGCTTCACCCAGGTGGTCTTCAACTTCAAAGTGACGCCGCAGCTCGTGGTTCGGGGACTCGTGATCGCGCTCATCATCGGCATGGTGGGGGGCTTCCTGCCGGCGCTGCGGGCGGCACGGCTGCCGGTGACGGTGAGCCTGCGCGAGCAGTAGATCCGGTGCGCGCTCAGAGCCGCCCGAGCGCCTGGCAGAGGGCGTCCACGTCCCGCTCCGGCTGGTCCCACGACACCACGAAGCGCGCCTCGCCGGCACCGGGTGCTCCCCAGTCGTAGAACTCAAATCCCGCTGCCCGCAAAGTCTCGCGGCGCGATTCTCCGAGCCCGAGGAACACCTCGTTCGCTTCCACGGGATGCAGCAGCGCCGCGCCGGCGGCCGCGCCGATGCGTGCGGCCAGGCGGTTGGTGCGCTCGGCGTTGCGCTTCCAGATACCGGATTCAACATAGGCGAGGAGCTGCGCGGCCACGTAGCGCGACTTCGACAGCAGGTGGCCGGCGCGCTTGCGGCGCAGCTCGAAATCGCCCACCAGCGAGCGGTCGAAGAACACCACCGCCTCGGCCGTGAGCGCCCCGTTCTTGGTGGCGCCGAAGGAAAGCACATTGACGCCGGCGCGCCAGGTCACATCCGCCGGGTGACAGCCGAGAAAGGCGAGGGCATTGGCAAAGCGCGCGCCGTCCATGTGGACTTTCATGCCCCGGGCATGGGCCAGCTCGGCGAGCTTCGCGACCTCCTCGGGACGGTAGCTGGTGCCGAGCTCGGTCGCCTGTGTGAGGGAGAGCGCCGCGGCCTGCACGCTGTGCACGTGCCGGGGGTGCGCCTCGAGCGCCGCAGCGACGGTGGTCGCGTCGAGCTTGCCGTGCGCGCCGGGCAGCAGCTGCAGCTGCGCACCTCCGGAGAAGAAGCCGGGCGCGCCGCACTCATCCACCGCGATGTGGGCCTCATGGTGCGCGAAGATCGCCCCGTAAGGGGGACTGAGCGTCGCGAGCGCCAGCGAGTTGGCGGCGGTGCCGGTGGTCACCGCGAAGGCCTGGACCTGCGTGCCGAAATGCTCACTGAGCGCCGCGTCGAGGCGCAGTGTCCAATCATCCTCGCCGTAGGCGCGTGCCAGCCCGTGGTTGGCCTGCTCGATCGCCGCGAGAATCTCCGGGCAGGCGGTGGCGGTGTTATCGCTGAAGAATCGCAAGTCGCGCAGCTCCTCGTCAGGCGCTCTCAGTCGATGCGCCAGCGGAAGGACCAGGCGCCGAATCCCAGGAACACGAGCGTCGTGGCCGCAAGATACAACAGGTTGGGGGCGATCTGCGCGGGCCCGGCGCCGTCCAGCATCACGGCACGGGCCGCATCGAGCAGATGGGTGAGGGGGAAGATGTGCGCGACCCACTGCACCCAGCGGGGCGAGCCCTCGAGCGAGAACCAGATGCCCGACAGCAGCATCATGGGCCAGGTGAGGACGTTGAGGAGTCCGCCGACCACCTCATCGCTCGAGAAGCGCGCGGCGATCGTGAGCCCGAGGGCGATCATCGACAGCGCGCCGAGCACGGCAAGCAGCGCCAGGAGCAGCGGGTTGCCGGCGGAGTGGAAGCCGATGATGGTGCCGATCCCGAGGTACAGCACCAGCGTCACGAAGAGGATCAGGCTGAGCCGCGAGAGCACCTGTGCGCTCAGGAACTCGAACGCCGTGAGCGGGGTCGCATGCAGCCGCTTGAGGAAGCCGCTCTTGCGATAGCGCAGCACCACGTAGCCGACGCCGAAGAGACAGCTGAACATCATGTTCATGCCCAAGATGCCCGGGAATAGCCAGTCGATGTAGCGCACTGCCTTGCCGGTGACGGGCTGCCTTCGGGCGCCGGGCTCGGCGGCGAGCAGCAGCCGCTCGACCACATAGCCCTTCGGCGAATCGGTGTTGACCCAGTACCGGGTGCCGCCGGCGAAGTCGACCAGCAGGTCGACCTGCTGATGCGTGAGCTTGCGCAGCGCCTCGCTCTCATTCGCGAGCGGCACGAACTGCACGTAGCGCTCGGCGAGGAAAGGATGCGTGTGCGCCTCGACCGCCGCGCCGAGCACCGCGACCTTGAAGAGCGGGCGCGGCGGCCCGCCGAAGACGAAGCCCATGCCGACCACCAGCATCACGGGCAAGAGGAGCGAGAAGATCAGCGTGCCACGATCGCGCAGGAATTCGAGGTTGCGCGCATGGAATACGGAGAGGAGCCGGCGCATCACGGGCGCAGCTCCTTGCCGGTGAGCTCGAGGAACAGATCCTCGAGATTGGGCGGCCGGATGCGCAGGTGCGTGAGCGGCACGTGCGCTGCCAGGAGCGAGCGCAGCGTTCCCTCGAGGTCGTGAGTCGTGATCTCCACCCGATCGCTCGTGTCGAAGAGCTTGAGCGGCAGCGAGCGCGCCGCCTCGGGAAAGTCCTGCCGCGGGAGCTCGAGCAGCACCTCGGCGAAGTGCTCGCTCAGCAATCGGCGCGGCGGACCCTGGGCGATGATCCGCCCGCGATCCATGATCGCGATGTCATCGCACAAGAGCTCCGCCTCCTCCATGTAGTGGGTGGTGAGGATGATGGTCTTGCGGCGCGCCTTGATGGACTGCACCAGCTCCCAGAAGTTGCGGCGCGCTTGCGGGTCGAGGCCGGTGGTCGGCTCGTCGAGAAACAGCACCGCCGGATCGTTGACCAGTGCGATGCCGAGGAGCAGCCGCTGCTGCTGGCCGCCGGAGAGCTTGCGCGCCTCGCGCTGTGCGAGCTTCTCGAGCGCGCATATGCGCAGCACCTCGTCTACCTCGAGACCGTGCGCATAGAGGCCGCGGAACAGGGCGACGCATTGGCGGACCGTGAGGAAGTCCTGGAGCGCGGTCTTCTGAAAGAGGATGCCGGCCTCCTCGCGAAAGCGCACGCCGAGGGGCTCCCCCCGGAACCGCACCTCGCCGGCCGTCGGCGGAAGGATCCCCTCCATGACCTCGACGGTAGTGGTCTTGCCGGCGCCGTTGGGGCCGAGCAGCCCGAAGCAAATGCCCTCGGGGACGCTGAAGCTGACGCCGTCGACGGCAGTCGTGGCCGGGTAGCGTTTGACCAGATCGCGGACTTCGAGGAGGGCGGGGCTCACGGGGCGGGGCGGCATCTGCTGTTCAAACTGGCGCGCGATCCTAACGGATTCGGGGCAGGGCCGTCTGCAGCCTTGCCGGGCGATGCGCGCCGTGTACCATCCCTCGCATGAGCACACGAAAGTATGACAAGTCCGAGCGTGTCGAGCTCGCCGACGAGGCGGTGCACTGGGACCTCGGCGGCTCGCTCTCCTACGGCCAGTATCTGCAGCTCGAGAAGCTGCTCGATGCGCAGCATCCGCTCACCGGCGAGCACAACGAGATGCTGTTCGTCATCGTGCACCAGGTCTCGGAGCTATGGATGCGGCTGATGCTGCACGAGCTCACGGCGGCCATGGCGTGCGTGCGCCGCGACGACCTGGATCCGGCGCTCAAGATGCTGGCGCGCATCTCCCGCTCGCAGAACCAGCTGATCGCGGTGTGGGACGTGCTGTCGACCATGACGCCGTTCGAGTACACCGCGTTCCGCAACGCCCTGGGGCGCTCCTCGGGGTTCCAGTCGGTGCAATACCGGCTGCTGGAGTTCCTGTTCGGCAACAAGAATGCCGACATGACCGCGGTCCACAAGCGCGATCCGCAGGCGTTCGCACTCCTCGAACGGGCGCTCGCCGAGCCCTCGCTCTACGACGAGGTGCTGCGGCTCCTCAGCCGCCGCGGCTACGAGGTTCCGCAGGACTACCTGACACGGGATTTCCGCGAGCCGTACGTCGCGAGCAAGCAGGTCGCGGGAGCATGGCTCGGCGTCTATCACAACACCGACAAGGACTGGGACCTCTACGAGCTGGCCGAGCGGCTGGTGGACCTCGACCATAATTTCCAGCTGTGGCGCTGCCATCACCTCAAAACGGTGGAGCGCATCATCGGCTACAAGGCGGGCACGGGTGGGACCGGGGGCGTGTCCTATCTCGCCAAGGCACTCGAGCTCAAGTTCTTCCCGGAGCTGTGGCAGATCCGGACCTCGATGTGAGCGCCGCCGCTGCGCGCTGTCGGGAGCGCAGCAGACGGTAGAAGAGCAGCACCGCGAGGATTCCCGCGTACACCAGCGGCTCGCGGACGTCGCGTTTCACCTGCCAGTAGAAGTGCCATACGCCGAGCACCGCGATCACGTACACCAGCCGATGCAGCGTCTGCCAGCGCCTGCCGAGACGTCGCTGCATGGCGTTGGTCGAGGTGACCGCCAGCGGAATGAGCAGCAGCAGGCCCGTGAAGCCGATGGTGATGTACGGGCGCTTGACGATGTCGGCCCCCAGGGTCGCGAAATTGAGCTCCAGATCGAGCACCAGGTACACGGTGAAGTGGAGCACGACATAGAAGAAGGCGAAGAGCCCCAGCATGCGCCGCAGGCGCAGCAGCTGCGGCAGCCCCAGCAGATTCCTCAGCGGCGTGATGCTCAGTGTCAGCAGCAGCAACTGCAGTGCCGTCTTGCCGCATTCGTGCTCGAGCTTCTTGACGGGATCCGCGCCGAGGCTCGCGCCGAACCAGCCCAGCATGCCGCAGATGAGCCAGGCGAGCGGCGCCAAAGCGGCGGCAAAAACCAGCGGCTTGTAGAGGTAGCGATAGCGTTGGGTGACGTTCAAAGAAGACGCAGCGGCGCGATCAGAAGTAACGTCTGAGGTCCATGCCCTGGTAGAGCGGGGCCACCTGGTCGGCATAGCCGTTGAAGAGCAGCGTCGGGCGGCGCGCCGCGAGGAATGGCGCGCCGATACGCCGCTCGGTGGCCTGGCTCCAGCGCGGATGATCGACCGCCGGATTCACGTTGGCGTAAAAGCCGTACTCGTTGGGCGTCGCGACGTTCCAGGCGGTGCGCGGCTGATTCTCGGTAAAGCGGATCTTCACGATCGACTTGATGCTCTTGAAGCCGTATTTCCACGGCACGATGAGGCGCAGCGGCGCTCCATCCTGGTTCGGCAGCACCCGTCCGTAGAGGCCCACCACCATCAGCGTGAGCGGGTGCATGGCCTCATCGATCCGCAGGCCCTCGACGTAGGGCCAGTTGAGAACCGGGACGCGTTGTCCTGGCATGCGGGTCGGATCGTAGAGAGTGGTGAACTCCACGTATTTCGCGCGCGAGGTCGGCTTGAAGCGGGCCAGGAGGTTGCTGAGCGGAAAGCCGACCCACGGCACGACCAGAGACCACGCCTCGACGCAGCGGAAGCGGTAAATGCGCTCCTCGAGACTCTGCCCCTTGAGGATGTCCTCGAGCGTGAAGTGGCCGCGCACCTCGGCCTCGCCATCGACGGACACGCTCCAGCGGTACGTCGGCAGCGTGCGTGCGTAGTGGCTCGGATCTTCCTTGTCGGTGCCGAATTCGTAGAAATTGTTGTAGGTGGTGATCTCCTCGTACTTGTTCGGCGGCTCGTTCACCGAGTACTGAGGGTTGACCTTGTAGTCGAGGGCTGCCCCGGTTGCGGGTGTCTCCGCGGCGCGCGCCAGGCTCCCTACCCCGGCCGCGAGCGCGCCGGCAAGCAGGGTGCGTCGATTGAAATACACCTCAGGGGGCGTGATCTCGGACGGAGCAATGCGGGGCACGCGGGGCATTAACGACCTCCTGCGCAGTAGACCGGTGCAGGACGTAAAAGGTTACACCTCAGCGCCACCTTTGGCAGGTGAGTCCCAGATGCGCGGCGGCAGAGCGGGCGCGCGGGCTGCCGTTGACCAGAATGCCCTGGTCTGCGAGGCACAGATGCCCGAGGTCAGCGGCACTGTTCCCGTAGGCCGTGATGCGCAGCCCCGGATGGCGCTCACGCAGCTCGTGCAGCGCGCGCGCCTTCGCGGCGCCCCGCAGATTCGGTCCGGCCAGCGCGCCGTCGAGCCTCTCCCCGTCCCACTCCACATGGGTGCACAGCACTTCGCCGAATGCGAGAGCGCTGCCGATCGCGGGCACGTAGAGATCGACGCTCGCGCTCATGAGCACCAGGTGGTCGCCGCGGGCGCGATGCGCATCGAGACAGGCCAGCGCATCGGGCCACAGGCCATGGGCGATGAGACGCGGCACGAAGCGCCCGGTCCAGGCGCTGAGCTCGGCGCGCGTGCAGCCTCGGAGCGTCGCCCGGATGAAGGCCGCCTTGACGGTGCCGTGGTCGGCCCTGCCCGCGGCGAATCGCAGCAGCTCGGGCAGCACGCGCAGTGCTCCCGGTGCGCGCAAAGGATGGCGGTGCAGGAAGCCGTGGACATAGGGCCACAGCGTGTCGTGCCGCGTGAGGGTGCCGTCGAGATCGAAGAGCGCGAGAGCTCGGGCTTCGGTCGAAGCCGTTGCCCCCGGCGCTGTCACGGTTGAGCCGGGTTCCGGCAGGCCGGCTTACCCGCCCGCGGCGCCTGCGGCAAGCTGCCGCAGGACGAACTGCAGGATGCCTCCGTGCCGGTAGTACTCCCGCTCCTTCGGCGTATCGATCCGCAGGCGCGCAGTGAATTGCTTCGGCTTCCCCTCCGGCGGCGTCGCAGTCACCGAGACCTCGCGCGCATCGCCGCGGCTGAGGCCCGCGATGTCGAATACCTCCCGTCCGGTGAGTCCCAGGGACGCTGCGGTCTCCCCCGGCTGGAACTGCAGCGGCGCGACTCCCATGCCGATCAGGTTCGATCGGTGGATGCGCTCGAAGCTCTCGGCGATCACCGCCTTGACGCCGAGAAGCATCGTGCCTTTTGCAGCCCAGTCGCGTGAGGAGCCGGTACCGTACTCGCGCCCCGCGATCACCACGAGCGGGGTGCCCTCGCGCTGATAGCGCATCGCGACGTCGTAGATCGAGCCTTGCTCGCCGTCGGGCAGATGCGCCGAGACTCCGCCCTCGACGCCGGGGACGAGGAGGTTGCGCAGCCGGATGTTGGCAAAGGTGCCTCGCATCATGACCTCATGATTGCCGCGGCGTGCGCCGTAGGAGTTGAAGTCCTTCGGCTGCACGCCCTGCTCGATGAGGTAGCGGGCGGCCGGGCTCGAGCGCGAGATGTTACCTGCCGGCGAGATGTGATCGGTGGTCACTGAATCGCCGAGCAGCGCCAGCACGCGCGCGCCGCGCACGTCGGCGAGCGGCGGCGGGGTCATCGTCATGCCCTCGAAGTAGGGCGGGTGCTTGACGTAGGTGGACTTCTCGTCCCAGCTGTAGCTCTTGCCTGCCGGCACCTGGATGCCGGCCCAGTTCTCATCGCCCTGGAAGACGCTCGCGTAGCTCGTGCGGAACATCTGCGAGTCGATGGAGCGCTTCAACAACTCCTGCACCTCGCCGTCGGTCGGCCAGATGTCGGCGAGCCTGACGGGCTTGCCCTCGCGATCGGTGCCGAGGGGCTCGGTGGTGAGGTCGACGTCGAGCGAGCCCGCGAGTGCGTAAGCGACCACGAGCGGCGGTGAGGCGAGGAAGTTCATGCGCACTTCGGGATGCACGCGGCCTTCGAAGTTGCGATTGCCGGAGAGCACCGAGCAGGCGGTGAGATCGCCTTGTTTGACGGCGGCGGAGATTTCGGGCTTGAGGGGGCCGCTGTTTCCGATGCAATTGTGCGCACAGAAAGTTCCAGCGACGAAGGCGTGGAGCTCTTCCACCGAGAGATCAAACACTCTCCGCGAGCCTGCTTCGCGAACTTCGGTGACTCCTAAGGACAGGGTCGGCAGCGTCAGCGAATCCTTGTCCACGCAATAGCGCTTCGAGGTGTCGCCGGTGCCGCGCGGCTCGAGCCGTGCAAACCAATCCCGGGCACCGATCTGCCTCATGAGCTCGACGGGAGAGGGAAAGTTGCAGCTGTTCCGATGCAGGGGCTTGAAACGCTGACCTTCGGGCGTTGGCAGCCGGTCGAAGCGGTCGTGACCTTCCAGCAACGCGTAGTGCGGGAACACCGCCGTCTCACGCATCTCGAGGTCCGCACCAGCCATCCGGCGCAGCTGCTGGAAGCTGAAGTCGTAATTCTCGTGCAGCGCCTCGAGGCGGTCCGCCATCCACAGACGCTGGCGGTTGATGGTATCGAGGGTGCGCCAGTAGACGGCCGCAGCCGTCGACCGCAAAGACTTGTCCACGCAATAGCGGAAGCCGACGCACTCGATGAAGGACAGCCCGTCCGGCAGGGTCATCCGTACTTCGACGCGCTCGACGCCGTCGGATGCGGCGGCGTAGCTGGAGGCCGAGTGGCGCGTGGGATATGAATACACGCGGGCCCCTCGGGCCTTGACGCCGCAGCGGACCAGCAGATCGATGATCTGCCGCATCACGGCCTGGAGCTGCGGCACGTGCTCCGGCTTCGCGCTTTGCGAGTACGCGGGAGGCCTGAGCACCGCATCGTTCTCGTCCGGGCCCTGGCGGGCCAGCCCGGGTCCATGCCCGTCGGCGCCGAACAGACCGCCCAGGAACTCGCGCACAACCGCGACCGGGCAGCCCGGCTGCAACACGAAATCCGGCAGGGCCGGCGCCTGATGAATCCGTTGCCCGACGCGCACTCCCGGGAGCGCGGAAATCGCGGCGGTCAGTTCCATCGGCAGTGCAATGGACCACTTGCGCTCGTCGTAGCGGTTTGCAGCCGGCCGCTTGCCGGTCAACAGCTCGATGTCGTTCAGGGCTGCCTCGCGATCGAGGGCCTGGCCGAGGTTCATGCGTCCCTGTCCAAGGACACTGATCGATCCGTCGCTTATGAGATGGCCGACGAGGCGCGCGAAGGCCAGCGTCCGTGCGCGCTCGTGCTCGTCGGTGAGATTGAAGCGCAGACGGCCGGCCACCAGCTCGTAACCTGCTTCATCCGGGCGCGGCTCATCGAGCGGCGCCTCGAGCCCCATGACCACCCGATCGCGGCCCCGGACGAGGGCATCCGCCCGCACCCAGCGGCCATCCGAGCAAAGGAGCCTGTGATCCGGCGTGCAGACGAGGGTGCGGCCGTCCTGCAGCACCACTGACACACACTCGCGCTCGCCCTGCACCATCATTTCACGTTGCAGGGCCGTCCCGAGCCTCAGATCCGGGGTGGGACCGAACAGCCGTACGCCGCCCTGGGCCGGGAAGCGCTCGATGCGACGTGCGGTGCCATCAGCGAGCAGCACCGGCGTCCCCGCGGCGATGCACGTGGTACATCCATATCCCACGAGATCAAATCCAACCGCCGCAAGATCCTCCAGCACGCCCGCCTTCCTGAAGTAGTCCGTGACCACCCGCGAGCCCGGCGCGAGGCTGGTTTTCACCCACGGCTTCGCCTTGAGCCCGCGCTCGCGTGCCTTGCGCGCGAGAAGCCCGGCGCCCAGCATCACCGAGGGGTTCGAGGTATTGGTGCAGCTCGTGATGGCCGCGATCAGCACCGCCCCATCCTTGAGCTCGACGCTCTGGCCGTTGAGCGTGGCGGAAGCAATGCCGTTCGGGCCCTTGCGCGCGGCGCGCTCTTCGGCCGCCTTCTTCGCGCTCGCCTCGTAGACTTTCTTGGCGCTCTTGAGCGGCACACGATCCTGCGGGCGCTTCGGTCCCGCGAGACTCGGCTCTACTTTTCCAAGATCGAGCTCGAGCTCATCGGTGTATCGGGCCGGGCTCGCGCCGGGGTTGCGCCACAGGCCCTGGGCGCGTGAGTAGGAGTTGACGAGGTCGATGCGCTCGCGCGGACGCCCTGAGAGCTCGAGGTAGCGGATGGTCTCGGCATCGATGGGGAAGATGCCGCAGGTGCTGCCATATTCGGGCGCCATGTTGGCGATGGTTGCGCGGTCGGCGAGGGGCAGGTTCGCAAGCCCGTCGCCGAAGAACTCGACGAACTTATCGACCACGCCCTTCTTGCGCAGCGTCTCGGTGACCGTGAGCACGAGGTCGGTGGCGGTCGCGCCGGGCTGCAGCCGCCCCTCGAGACGAAAGCCGATGACCTGCGGGATCAGCATCGTGACCGGCTGGCCGAGCATCGCCGCTTCGGCCTCGATGCCGCCGACGCCCCAGCCGAGGACGCCGAGGCCGTTGATCATGGTCGTGTGCGAGTCGGTGCCGACGAGGGTATCCGGATAGGCCCGGCGCGCGCCCGCTGTCTCGGCATCGAAGATCACCCGGGCAAGGTACTCGAGGTTCACCTGGTGGACGATGCCCGTATTGGGGGGCACGACCGAGAAATTACGGAACGCCGTCTGGCCCCAGCGCAGGAACGCGTAGCGCTCGCGGTTGCGGCTGAATTCGATGGCCGTATTCGCGGCGAGCGCCCCGGCGCTCCCGTACTCATCGACCTGCACCGAGTGATCGATCACGAGCTCTGCCGGGTTGAGCGGATTCACGCGCTCGGCATCTCCCCCGAGCCGGACGATCGCATCGCGCATGGCGGCGAGATCGACGATGCACGGCACGCCGGTGAAGTCCTGGAGGATGACACGCGCCGGAGTGAAGGCGATCTCGTGCGCCGGAGTGGCCGCCGGATCCCACTCGAGCAACGCCTCGATGTCGGGTCGGGTGACGCTCACCCCGTCCTCGAAGCGCAGCAGGTTCTCGAGCAGGACCTTGAGGGAGTAGGGGAGGCGAGCGACCTTATCCTGGGGCAGTGCGGCGAGGCTCCATATCTCGTAGGAACGGTCGCCCACTTTGAGCGTCGAGCGCGCCCGGAAGCTGTTGGTCATGCCTGTTTCTCCGCTGGCTGCGCGAATTATATCGGGCGCGGGCGCCCGCTGCCGGACCTCGCGGAATGTCGCGTGTCAGGCGGCGGCCGACACTGCCGGCGCAACCGCCTCGATGACGCCGCCGCCGAGACAGCGGTCACCGTCGTAGGCAACCGCATACTGCCCCGGGGTGACTGCGCGCTGGGGCTCGAGGAAAGTCAGCCGCACGCTGCCATCGGGCTGCGGCTCGAGGAAGGCGCGCTGATCAGCCTGCCGGTAGCGCACCTTCACCGAGCATCGCAGCGGCGCACGCGGCGGCGCCACCAGCCAGTGCCAGGGACCGGTGCTGAGCGCCAGGCTCGAGAGGAGCGGATGGTCATGGCCCTGCACCACGATCAGGGCGTTGCGCGCTGAATCCTTGGCCGCCACATACCAGGGCTCCTCCGCGCCGCCCGAACGGCCCCCAAGGCGCAGGCCCTCACGCTGCCCGAGCGTGTAGAAGGCGAGCCCGGAGTGGCTGCCGAGCCGCTCGCCCTCGGGCGATTCGATCGGACCGGGGGAGGGCGGCAGGTAGCGTCCGAGGAACTCGCGAAATGGCCGCTCGCCGATGAAGCAGATGCCCGTACTGTCGGGCTTGTCGAAGACCGGGAGCGCCGCGCGGCGGGCGCGCTCGCGCACCGCGCTCTTCTCCAGATCCCCGAGCGGCATCAGCGTGCGGCCGAGCTCCGCGGGCGCGACCGCATGGAGGAAGTAGCTCTGGTCCTTGCCCCGGTCGCGCGCCTTGTGGAGCTCGAGGCCGCGCGGGCCTTCGATGAGGCGCGCGTAGTGGCCGGTGGCGAAGTGCGTCGCGCCGAGGCGCAGCGCATGGGCGAGCGCCACCCCGAACTTGATCTCGCGGTTGCACAGCACGTCGGGATTCGGCGTGCGCCCGGCGCGATGCTCGGCGAGGAAGTGCTCGAAGACGCGCGTGCGGTACTCGCGCGCGAAGCTCACACGATGCAGCGGGATCTCGAGCCGCTCGGCGACCGCGCGTGCGTCCTGAAAGTCCTGGGCAGCGGTGCACCAGATGTCGTCATCCGACTCTTCCCAGTTGCTCATGAAGAGCCCCTGTACCTCGCAGCCCTGCTCCCTGAGCAGCAGTGCCGCGACGGCAGAGTCCACGCCGCCCGAGAGAGCGACGATGACGCGGGAGGAGGAGGTGACAGAGGCGGCAGCCATCGGCGGATTGTACCCCGCAGATGCCCGGCCGGCCGGTTGGGGCAGGATCAGCCGCGACGTGCGCGCAGGCCGTGCTCGGCTGCGCTGGCATTCCAGACCTGGTCGAATTCCGCGAGGTACTGCTTGGCGGCCTGCTGATTGTTGATGTCGGCGACCCCGTCCCAGCTGTCGGAGCGCAGCCGATACACGATCGCGCGGTCGTCGGCGATCAGATAGGCGGAGGCACGTTGCGGGGAGTGCGCTGCAACGTAACGGATGTCGATGCAGCTCGACAGGCGACGGCCCATCGCGACGAAGCGGTTGCTGTCACGCATGACGCGTGTGGGCTCGGCGAGCAGCACCCGCACCTTGGAGAAGCTGCGCGTCAGCACGAAGTGCTTGATGACCTCGAGGAACGGCGTCTGGTCATAGAGGTCGGGCTCGAGGTCGGGCGTATATATAGAGATGAGCCGCTGCGCGGTCGCGGCAATCTCGTTCACCGCGGCACGGACCTCGGCGAGCGAGGTAAGAACGGTGAGGGTCTCGGCGGTGCTGTGGCGCGCAGTCGCGCGTCCGCCACCTGCGCCCACGGACTCGGGTGCATAGCGCGCGTTAGCGAGCTGTGCCCAGCCGTTCTTGAGATCCAGTTCCCCCGAAATTGCCACGAGTGGCGCCACCCCTTGGCCCGCATCGCGTGCAGGCTGCCCGGGATCTTAGTGAGCACGCGCGGCTTTTCGTTGCCGAACAGATCACGGTTTGGCCGGAGGCCGGGGTCGCAGTAAGTCAAAAGCGCGGCGCAGTTCGCACTTTTCCAACGATGTTATGTCGTGTAGTGGCGACAGTCCTGCCGCCGCGCTGCAGTTCGAGCAGGGCCTCAGATTGCGCGCGCCAGGGCCGCCGCCAAGCCGGTGTAGTCGCCCGGCCGCAGTGCCCGCAGCCGGGATCTCTCCGCGGCCGGGAGCGGCAGGCTGTCGATGAACTCAGCGAGCGAACGCGCATCGATCGGGCGGCCGCGCGTCAGGTCCTTCAACTTCTCGTAGCCGCCCGGCTCGCCCGCCGCGCGCAGCGCCGTCTGCACCACTTCGGCGAGCACTTCCCAGGTTTCGGAAAGATCGGCCGCCATGCGCGCAGGGTCCGGCTCCACCCGGGCGAGCCCACGACCGAGCGAGTTCCATGCAATGAGGGTATGCGCGAGCGCCACGCCGAGATTGCGCAGCACGGTCGAGTCGGTGAGGTCGCGCTGCCAGCGCGAGATCGGGAGCTTGTCGGCGAAGTGGCGCAGCAGCGCGTTGGCCAATCCCAGGTTCCCCTCGGCATTCTCGAAGTCGATGGGATTGACCTTGTGCGGCATGGTGGATGAGCCGACCTCGCCGGCGACCGCGCGCTGGCGCAGGTAACCGAGGGAGATGTAGCCCCACATGTCGCGCGCCAGATCGATGAGGACGACGTTGACGGCGGCAACGGCGTCGCAGTACTCGGCGATCCAGTCGTGCGGCTCGATCTGTGTCGTGTAGGGGTTGTACTCCAGGCCCAGCGATTCGACGAAGGTGCGTGCGATGGCGGGCCAGTCATGCGCGGGCAGCGTTCCGACGTGCGCGTTGAAGTTGCCGACCGCCCCGTTCCACTTGCCGAGGATGGCGACCCCGCTCCAGCGGCTATCCGCGCGCATCAGCCGGGCCGCAAAGTTCGCGAGCTCCTTGCCGAGGGTGGTCGGGCTCGCCGCCTGCCCATGGGTGCGCGCCAGCATCGCGGCATCGGCGTAGCGGTGCGCCAGCTCGACCAGATCGCGGATGCGCGTCTGCAGCACCGCGAGCAGGAGCTGACGGGTGCGCAGCAACAGCCGCGCGTAGCTGAGATTGTTGATGTCTTCGGAGGTGCACCCGAAGTGCACCAGCTCGAGGGTGGCGGCCCCGGCTCCGGCGGCGCTCAGCTGCTCACGCACGTAGTACTCGACCGCCTTGACGTCATGGTTGATGCGCGCCTCGATGGTCTTCACCGCGGGCGCAGTTCCCACGTCGGGCGAGGCGGCGAGCTGCTGCGCGCGGGTACGGACCTGAGGGCTGAGCGCGGCTCCGGGAAGCTGCGGTACGGCTGCCGCGAGATGCAGCAGCCATTGGGCTTCGACGACCACCCGCTCGCGAATCAGCGCCGCTTCGCTCAGCAGCGGACGTAGCGGAGCGGTGACGGTGGCATAGCGACCGTCGACGGGCGAGAGTGCGTCGAGGGCGCTCAGAGCGTCGCTGGGACTTCCGGGCATGCGTTACCGGGTATCATAACGCATACAGTCGTTCGGCCGCGGAGTGCATTCATGACGACCTCCTTCCGGGTGGAGCGCGACAGCATGGGCGAGCTCAAGGTGCCCGCGGATGCGCTGTGGGGCGCCCAGACCCAGCGCGCCGTGGAGAATTTCCCCGTGAGCGGGCTGCCCATGCCGCGCGGCTTCATCGCAGCGCTGGGCCTGGTCAAACAGGCCGCGGCGCGGGCTAACCGGGCGCTCGGGCTCCTCGAGCCGCAGGTGGCGGAGGCCGTTGAAGCCGCGGCCGCCGAGGTGGCCGCCGGCAGACATGATGCGCATTTCCCCATCGACGTCTTCCAGACCGGCTCTGGCACCAGCACCAACATGAACGCCAACGAGGTCGTCGCGACGCTCGCCAGCCGCCGTCTGAAGGGCCCGGTGCACCCGAACGATCAGGTGAACATGGGGCAGAGCAGTAACGACTCCATTCCAACCGCCATTCACGTGAGCGCGGCTCTCGCGGTGCGCACGGCCCTGCTGCCCGCGCTTGCGACTCTGCGAGACGTGCTCGAAACGCGCGAGCGCGAGCTCGCCGGCACCGTTACCACCGGGCGAACGCATCTGATGGATGCCATGCCGGTGACGCTCGGGCAGGAGCTGTCGGGCTGGCGGACGCAGATCGAGCACGGCATGGCACGCGTCAAGGCGGTCGAGCCGCGCCTGCTGGCGCTTGCCCAGGGCGGCACGGCCGTCGGCACCGGCATCAACGCGCACCCGGAATTCGGCCGGCGCTTCTGCCAGGAGCTCTCCTCGATTACCGGGGTGGCGTTCACGCCCGCCGCAAACTACTTCGAGGCCCTCTCATCGCAGGACACCGCGGTGGAGCTCTCCGGGCAGCTCAAGGTGATCGCGGTCAGCCTGATGAAGATCGCCAATGACCTGCGGATGATGAACAGCGGGCCACTCGCGGGCTTCGGCGAGATCTCGCTCCCGGCGTTGCAGGCAGGCAGCAGCATCATGCCGGGAAAGGTGAACCCCGTGATACCCGAAGCGGTCACCATGGTGGCCGCGCAGGTCATCGGCAACGATGCCGCAATCACGGTCGCGGGACAGTCGGGCAATTTCCAGCTGAATGTCATGCTGCCGGTCATCGCGCACAATCTGCTCCAAAGCATCGCACTGCTCGCCAGCGTATCGCGCCTGCTCGCCGATCGCGCCATCGCCGGTTTCAAGGTGAACTCGGCCCGCATCGCCGAGGCGCTCGATCGCAACCCGATCCTGGTGACGGCCCTGAATCCCGTCATTGGATACGAGAAGGGTGCCGCCATCGCCAAGGCTGCATACGCCCAGGGCCGGCCCATCCGCGAGGTGGCCCGGGAGATGACGCAGCTGCCGGCGGCGGAGCTGGCGCAGTTGCTCGACCCGGCGGCGCTGACACGGGGGGGCATCAAGGGCGGCACGAGCGGTGGTGGCTGAAGAGCGCCACAGCGCTGCACCGGAGCGTGACTGGGCTGCGATCGCCCGCGCGAAGCTTGCCGGCACCGCTCCACGCCACGATCCGCAGGACTGGATCCTCCCTGGCCTCTCGCCCGAGGACAGCCGCATCTATCGCCGCTCGCTCCCGGCCACGCCCATCCCAGCCGCCGTACTCGTGCCGCTCATCGAGCGCGAGCGGCCGACGGTCCTGCTCACCGAGCGCTCGCCCGGACTGCGCACTCACGGGGGGCAGGTGAGCTTCCCGGGCGGACACGTCGAGGGGAGCGACCTGAGTCCCGCAGCCGCGGCCTTGCGCGAGACGCGCGAGGAGATCGGACTGGCGGAGGGGCTGGTGTCGGTGGCCGGCTTCCTGCCGGATCACATCGTCATCACCGGCTTTCGCATCACGCCGGTGGTGGGGTTCGTGCGGCCGGGGTTTGAGCTGGTGCTCGATCGCACCGAGGTGCAGAGCACCTTCGAGGTACCGCTCGACTACATATTCGATCCCGCCAACTTTCGCTGGGAGCGGCGACGGCTGATTCGTAGCGGCGAGGAAGTCCAGTTCTGCGATATTCCCTTCGAGGGACGAACGATCTGGGGTGCGACCGCAGGCATCCTGCTCACGCTCTATCGACTGTGCGTCGGACCGCTGCCCTTCGAATCCACATGAGCGATCCGCAGCACGCCCTCGGAGAGCTCCTGGCCCTGATGGCCCGGCTGCGCGACCCGCAGCACGGCTGCCCGTGGGATCGCGCGCAGACCTTCCGCAGCATCGCGCCCTACACCATCGAGGAAGCCTATGAGGTGGCCGACGCGATCGAGCGGGACGACGTCGGGCAGTTGCGCGACGAGCTGGGAGATCTGCTGTTCCAGGTGGTATTCCACGCGCGCATGGCGCAGGAGCAGGGTTGGTTCGGCTTCGCCGAGGTGGCCGAATCCATTCACGAGAAGCTTGTCCGGCGCCACCCGCACGTGTTTGCCGGCGCGACTACCGAGGCGCACGAGCTGCCACGCGAGTGGGAGGCGCAGAAGGCGCGCGAGCGCGCGGCCGCGGCCGCCGAGGGAGTCGGGACGCTCGCCGGAGTGCCGCGCGCGCTTCCGGCGTTGATGCGCGCAGCGAAGCTCGGGCGGCGGGCGGCGCGCGTCGGCTTCGACTGGCCCGATGCCACTGCGGTGCGCGAGAAGGTCGATGAAGAGCTGGCGGAGCTTCAGGCGGCGCAGGGCGCGAGCACCTCCGGGCCGCAGGGAGCGCACGCGGCCGTCGTGGAGGAGCTCGGCGACCTGCTGTTCGCGATCGTGAACCTGGGCCGCCATCTCGACATCGATGCGGAGGAAGCGCTGCGCGGCGCCAATACCAAGTTCGAGCGGCGCTTCAGCCGCATGGAGGCGCTTGCGCGCGAGCGCGGCCTCACGCTCGAGCGACTGACGGCGCGCCAGTGGGACGAGCTTTGGACGGAGGCGAAGCTGAACGGAGGCTGAAGCAGCGGCAGACGTGGTCGAGGTGCCGGGCGGGGAGCGGATGCGTTAGGCTGCATTCATGAAGCTGCAACGACTCATCGCGCCTGCAGCCTTGTGGCTCGCGTGCGGCGCAGCAGCCGCTCATTCCGCGCCTGCGCCCGGCAGCCCGCCGGCCGCCACGGCCCTCAGTGTGTCGACGTTGACCATGGATCAGGCCGTGAGGATGACCGAGGAGCGCTACCACGCGCGGGTGGTCAAGGCCGAGACCCAGAGCGACAACGGGCACGTGTTCTACGTCTTGCGGCTGCTCAATGAGGCGGGCCGCGTGTGGACCGTGCGCGTCGATGCGGCCAGCGGCGCTGTATCGCAATAGATCCGACGGGAACAGCCATGCGCGTGTTGGTGGTCGAGGACGAAGCGGCGCTGCGCGAGACGCTGCGTACGCGGTTGGTCGAGGCGGGGTTCACGGTCGATCAGGCCGCCGACGGCAACGAGGCGCTGTTCGCGGGCACCGAGTACCCACTCGATATCGCCATCGTCGATCTGGGTCTCCCCGGAATCTCAGGTCTCGAGGTGATCCGCAGGCTCCGTGCCGCGCGCAAGACCTACCCCATCCTGATCCTCACGGCGCGCGATAACTGGCAGGACAAGGTCGAGGGGCTGCAGGCCGGGGCGGACGACTACGTGGCGAAGCCCTTTCACTTCGAGGAGGTGCTGGCGCGCGTGCAGGCGCTGCTGCGCCGCGCCGGCGGCTGGGCGAGCCCGTTGCTGCAGTGTGGACCGGTGGTGCTCGACACCCGCGCGCAGACCGTGCAGGTGAGCGGCGCCGCCGTCGAGCTGACCACCTTCGAGTACCGGATTCTCGAGCACCTGATGCTGCGCGCCGGGGACGTGATCTCCAAGGCCGAGCTCACCGAGCGGCTCTACGATCAGGACTTCGAGCGCGACAGCAACGTCATCGAGGTGCTGATAGGGCGGCTGCGCCGCAAGCTCGATCCTGAGGAGCAGCTGCATCCGATCGAGACGCTGCGCGGGCGCGGCTACCGCTTCGCCCTCGCGCGCGTTCCCGCACCTTAGCCGGCTGTCCATGCATTCCCTCAGCCGGCGCCTGCTCGTCTCGGTGTCGGTGCCGCTCGTGGTGTTCTCCGGCGGCATGATGTGGGTGCTCGATACGGGCTTTCGCGCGCTCTCTCAGCGGTCGCTGGAGAAAGTGCTGGATTCGCAGATGGTGGCGCTCATCGCGGCGGCCGAGCCGCAGCCGAACGGCGGCTACGCGCCGGCTCCCAAGGCGGTTGACTCACGCTTCGAGACGCCGCGCTCGGGTCTTTACTCCCAGATCCGCTCGCTCCATCACGTGTGGCGCTCGCCCTCCACGGCGGGTCTGCCGAGTGACTTCGGGCCGCTGCTGCCGCGCGGCGAGCGCAGCTTCACCGAGGCCGTGTTCGGGCACAACCGGGTGGCCATCGAGAGCCGCGCCATCCAGTTTCAGGATGACCCGGAGGAGCCGAATGGGCTGACGTTCTCGGTCGCGGTGAGCCTGAGCCCTTACGAGGAGCAGCTGGCGCGCTTCCGGCAGGAAATGCTCGGATGGTTCGCGGGACTCATGGCGCTGCTCCTGCTGGTGCTGGCGGCGCTGCTGCGCTGGGTGCTCTCGCCGGTTCGGCGCATGGAACGCGAGATACACGAGGTGGAAGCCGGGCGTACCGACACCATCGGCGCCGGCTATCCGCGTGAGCTCTCCGGCGTCGCGAAAAATCTCAACGCGCTCCTCACCGGCGAGCGCAAGCGCGTCGCCCGCTATCGCGACACGCTTGGCAACCTCGCGCACAGCCTGAAGACACCGCTCGCCGTGATGCGCGCCAGTCTTCCGCGCGAGGCGCAAAGCGGCACCATCGGCACCGAGATCGGCAAGATGACCGGGATCATCGAGCATCAGCTGAAGCGCGCCGCGGCCTCGGGCGGCCCGCTCATCGGACAGGCGCCGGTGGACCTGGCACAGGTGGCTACCGAGCTGCGTGCGGCGCTGCTGCGGGTGTACGCGGGAAAGGATCTGGCGCTCGAGCTGAGCATCGCGCCCGAGAGCCTGTTCGTCGGCGACCGCGGCGATCTCACGGAGCTCCTGGGGAATCTGCTCGACAACGCCTGCAAGTGGTGTCACAGCCGCGCGCGGCTCACCGCGCGGACCGATCTCGATGCGGAGCCGCGCGAGCGGCTCCTGATCACCGTCGAGGACGATGGTCCGGGGATCCCGGCGGCCGACCGGCCGCGCGTGCTGCAGCGGGGCGTGCGCGCCGATGAGACCGTGCCGGGGCACGGGCTCGGCCTCGCCATGGTACGCGACACCGTGGGGCTCTACGGCGGGCGGCTCGAGGTGGACGAGTCGCCACTCGGCGGCGCGCGCTTCACGGTGCGGCTGCCGGGACGGTGAGGGAAGCGCTTACTCGACCTTGAACTCGATTCCCTGCGCCAGCGGGAGCTCGCGGCTCCAGTTCACCGTGTTGGTCTGACGCCGCATGTAGGCCTTCCAGGCATCCGATCCCGACTCACGGCCGCCGCCGGTGTCCTTCTCTCCGCCGAAGGCGCCACCGATCTCGGCACCGGAGGTACCCAGGTTCACGTTGGCGATGCCGCAGTCGCTGCCGGCGGCGGACAGGAACGTTTCCGCGCTCTGCAGCCGGTCGGTGAAGATCGCCGACGACAGGCCGTGCGCAGAGGCGTTCTGGGCGGCGATGGCGTCTGCCAGGGAATCGACGGGAATGACGTACAGCACTGGTGCGAAGGTCTCGGTCTGCACGATCGGCCAATCGTTGCGTACGCGCACGATCGCCGGCTCGACGAAGTGGCCGGGGCGATCGAGCACCTTGCCGCCGCACAGCACCTCGCCGCCGGCGGCACGCGCTGCATCGAGCGCAGCCTTGAAGCTCTCGACCGCCTTGGTATCGATCAGCGGGCCCATGAGAGTGCCGGGCTCCAGCGGATCGCCGATGCGCACCTGCCGGTAGGCGTGCACCAGACGCTTCTCGAGCTGTGCCGCGATCGACTTGTGGACCAGCACCCGGCGCGTGCTGGTGCAGCGCTGTCCGGCCGTGCCGACGGCCCCGAACACGATCGAGGGAACGGCGAGGTCGAGATTGGCGGTCTCATCGACGACGATGGCGTTATTGCCACCGAGCTCGAGCAGGCTCCTGCCGAGGCGCGAGGCGACGCGCTCGCCGACCCTGCGGCCCACCTCGGTGGAGCCGGTGAAGGAGATGAGACCTACGCGGCGGTCTTCGACGAAGCGCGTAGCGAGGCCGGTGCCTCCGTCGACGAACACCTGGAAGATGGGGGGAAGCTTTGCCGCCTCCATGACCCGGTTGCAGAGCTGTTGTACCGCGAGCGCACTCAGCGGCGTTTTGTGCGAGGGCTTCCACACGCAGGCGTTGCCGCAGATGGCGCCGAGCAGCGCATTCCACGACCACACCGCCACCGGGAAATTGAAGGCCGAGATGATGCCGACGACGCCGAGCGGATGCCATTGCTCGTACATGCGGTGGCGCGGCCGCTCGGAGTGCATCGAGAGACCATAGAGCATGCGCGATTGGCCGACGGCGAAGTCGGCGATGTCGATCATCTCCTGCACCTCGCCGAGGCCTTCGGCGAGGATCTTGCCGTTCTCGAGCGATACCAGGGTGCCGAGATCGGTCTTGTGCGCACGCAGCTCCTCGCCGAGAAGCCGCGCAGCCTCGCCGCGCTTGGGCGCCGGCACGTCGCGCCAGGCAGCGGCCGCCTGCTGCGCACTCGTGAGAACGTCCTCGTAGTCGGCATCCGTGGCCGGCCGCACCTGCGCGATCAGGTTGCCGGTGGCCGGATTCTTAACGTTGAGAAGAGGCGCTTCGGTGCTCTTCGACCAGCCGCGCTTCCCCGACCAGGTGCCCGCGTTGACGGCCGCGAGGCCGAGCCGCGCGAGCAGCGCATTGACGTCGATGCTGCTCATCGGGCTCCCACCTTGCGATGCCGCTGTTGGCCTGCTTTTCCGGCCACCACCACCTCACCCGAGACATGCTTGGTGCCCCCCGGTGCGTAGTATCGGCCGAAGCGATTGGCGATGATCTCAGTCAGCCGGAAGTGCTCCTGGGCGACGAAGCCGTGGTAGCGCTCCGGAGAGCTCAGCACCAGGTCCACCACCGCGGTGATGCCGGCGGCGGTCGAAACCTGGATCGCCGACCACAGTCGGCCGGCGATCACCTGCGGATAGATCTTGTTGACGTAGTTCTCCTCGCGCAGCTGGCCGTCCTGTTTGCCGGTCACGGCGGCATAGACGATGACGACGTCCTGCAGTGTGTGCGGCACCGCGTTCTCGAGGATGCGCTTGAGGGTTCCGCGGTCGTGATTGAGCTTCAGGTCATTCATCAGCAGGCGCATCTGCTCGCAGTGCCCGGGGTAGCGGATGGTCTTGTAGTTCATCGTCTCGCAATGTGCGCCGTGCGTTTCGGCGAGCGAGCCGAGGCCGCCCGAGGTGTTGAAGGCCTCATAGCGCATGCCGTCGATCTCGATCTCCTCGAGCCCCTCGAGCGGGGCGACGTCCATCAGCCGCCCGTCGCTCACCGCCTGGCAGGGATTCCCGTACTCGTTGATCAGCCCCTCCGTGGACCAGGTGAGCGAATACTTGAGCACGTTGTTGGGATGCTGCGGCAGGGCGCCGACGCGCAGCTTCACCGCCCGCACCTCATCAAAGTGGGTGATGAGCTCGGCGGCCGCGATGCTGATGAAGCCCGGCGCCAGGCCGCACTGGGGCACGAAAGCCTGTTGGGCGCCGGCCGCGATCGCACGCACGGCGCGCGTGACCTCGACGTCCTCCGTCAGGTCGAAATAATGAATCCGGGCGCGACGGGCGACCTCGGCGACGCCGCGGTTGCAGTAGTAGGGAAGGCCGGAGATCACCGCGTCTGCCGGGTGCGCGGCGAGGTGTCGCTCGAGCACTTCCGGGTGGCTCGCATCGAGGGCGAAGGCCGTCACGTGCGAGCTACCGTGGGCGCGCACCACGGCCTCCGCGGCCGCTCCATCGACGTCCGCCAGCTGGACCTTATAACTGCCTGATTCTGCAAGCAATCCGGAAATCAGAGCGCCGATCTTGCCGGCGCCGAGGACGAGTACGCGGTGCATGGGGGCCCCCGGAAAAGGGGCGCATTCTGCCCTCGCCGCGCTCACAACGCCAGCCGCCTCCGGCCCCCGCAGAAACGCATGCTAGGATCGATCGGTATGCGCTCTCCCGAGACCACAACGTCCTGGCACAGCGCGAGCTGGCAGAGCCGGCCCGCGCAGCAACAGCCGGTGTACAGCGACCTCAAGGCGCTCGAGCGCGTGGTTGCCGAGCTCTCGCGGCTGCCGCCCATCGTCGTCTCGTGGGAGATCGAGGCGCTGCGCGAGAAGCTCGCGGCGGCCCAGCGCGGCGAGGCGTTCCTCCTGCAGGGGGGCGATTGCGCGGAGACCTTCGCCGAGTGCGAATCGGACACCATCGCGAAGAAGCTGAAGATTCTCCTGCAGATGAGCCTGGTGCTGTTGCACGGGCTCAAGAAGCCGATCATCCGCGTCGGCCGCATGGCGGGTCAGTACGCCAAACCGCGCTCCACCGATACCGAGACGCGCAACGGGGTGACGCTCCCGAGCTATCGCGGAGATCTCGTCAACCGACCTGAGTTCACCGCAGCGGACCGCGCGCCGGATCCGGTGCTGCTGATGCGGGGCTATGAACGCGCCGCACTCACGCTGAATTTCGTGCGCTCGCTGGTCGAGGGCGGCTTCGCCGACCTGCACCACCCGGAATACTGGGATCTCGGCTTCGTGCACCAGGCTCCTCTCAAGGACGCCTACCAGCGAATCGTCCGCTCGATCGGCGATGCGCTCGATTTCTTCGAGGGCATCAGCGGGCGGCGGGTGCACGAGGCGACGCTGGTCGAGTTCTATGCGAGCCACGAAGGGTTGCACCTGCACTACGAGCAGGCGCAGACCCGTTTCATCCCGCGTCAGAATCGCTGGTACAACCTCTCTACTCACATGCCGTGGATCGGGATGCGTACCGCGGCGCTCGAGGGCGCGCACGTCGAATACTTCCGGGGCATCTCCAATCCGGTCGCGGTGAAGGTGGGCGCCGCGATGGATGCGGCCTGGCTGCAGGGACTCGTCACCACACTCAATCCGCACAACCAGCCCGGGCGGCTGACGCTCATTCACCGCTTCGGGGCGAAAGAGGTTGCCGCGGCGCTGCCGAAGGCCATCGAGGCCGTGCGCCAGACCGGGCAGACGGTGCTGTGGGTATGTGACCCGATGCACGGCAACACCGAGACGACCACCGGCGGCGTCAAGACGCGGCGCTTCGAGAACATTCTCAAGGAGCTCGAGCTCGCCTTTCGCATTCACGCCGAGCTCGGCTCCTACCTCGGCGGGGTGCACATCGAGCTGACGGGCGATGACGTCACAGAATGCACCGGCGGCGCGCGCGGCCTCACCGAGCAGGACCTGGCGCGGGCTTACCGCTCGAGCGTCGATCCGCGGCTGAACCACGAGCAGGCGCTCGAGCTCGCGATGGTGATCGCCGAGCGCAGCCACAGCCGCCGCGCCGACAAGCGTGCCTGAGATGCACCGCTGTCCGTGAGGCGCAGCCGCGTCTACGATCCGGACTGCACCCGCTGCCCGCGCCTCGCGCGCTTCCTTGCCGCCACGCGCAAACAGCACCCGGACTACTGGGCGCGGCCGGTGCCGTCCTTCGGTGCGCGCTCGCCGCGCATCGTGATCGTGGGCCTCGCGCCCGGCATGCACGGGGCCAACCGGACCGGCCGGCCCTTCACCGGGGACTTCGCCGGCATACTGCTGTACGGGACGCTCCACGAGCTCGGGCTGGCGAGCGCCCCGGAGTCGTCCTCGGCGAGCGATGCGCTCGAGCTCATCGATACGCGCATCGTGAACGCCGTCAAGTGCGTGCCTCCCGCCAACAAGCCGCTGCCCGGGGAGATCCGCTGCTGCAACGGCTTTCTCCAGGAGGAGCTCGCCGCGCTCCCCGATGTGCGCGTCTACCTGGCACTCGGGCGCATCGCTCATGATGCGGTGCTCCTCGCCCGCGGCCTGAAGCGCGCCGAGTACGCCTTCGCCCACGGGCGCGAGCACCCACTCGGCGAGGCACGCTGGCTCATCGACTCTTATCATTGCAGCCGCTACAACACGCAGACGCGCCGGCTGACGGCGGCGATGTTCTACGCGGTGGTGGCGCACGCCCGCGAGCGCGCGGGTCTTGGGCAGGTGGATCGGGGTTGAGCAAATTCGACCACAAGGACTTCATCGCATCGCTCCCGCGCCGTCCGGGCGTCTATCGCATGTATGGCGAAGAGCGCGAGCTCCTCTACGTCGGCAAGGCACGGAGTCTGCGGGATCGTGTGGCGACTTACTTCGCCGCGCACAACGTCGACCCGAAAGTGCAGGCGCTGGTCGCACAGGTGGGCGCCATCGAGGTGACGGTCACCAATTCGGAGACCGAGGCGCTGCTGCTCGAGTACAACCTCATCAAGGCGCACAAGCCACGGTTCAACGTGGTGCTGCGCGATGACAAGAGCTTCCCCTACATTCACCTCTATGTGGAGCACGCCTTTCCGCGTCTCGAGTTCTACCGCGGGTCCCGCAGCGCCCCCGGTCGCTACTTTGGTCCCTTCCCCAACGCCGGCGCCGTGCGCGATACGCTGAACCAGCTGCAGAAGCTCTTCCGCATCCGCAACTGCCGCGATAGCTTCTTTGCCAATCGCAGCCGCCCGTGCCTGCAGCATCAGATCGGTCGCTGCTCGGCACCGTGCGTTGGACTCATCGCCCGCGAGGCCTACGCCCAGGACATCGCAGCGGCCGTCAAGGTGCTCGACGGGCGGAGCGACGAGGTCAGTGCGGAGCTGCAGGCTCGCATGGAGGCAGCGGGTGCGCGGCTGGAGTTCGAGCGCGCGGCGCAACTGCGCGATCAGCTCGCAGCGCTCAAACGGGTCCAGGCCCAGCAGGTGGTGATGTCGGAGGGCGAGCGCGACGCCGATGCTTTCGCCATCGTCGGCGAGGCCGGGGAATACGCAGTCAGCGTGATGCTGGTGCGCGGCGGGCGCAATCTCGGTACGCGCAGCTACTTTCCTCGCGCCGTGCTCGCCGAGCCGCACGAGGCGCTGGCCTCCTTTGTCATGCAGTATTACGCCGCCCCCGAGGTTCCCCCGGAGGTGCTCCTCGGCAGCCGCCTCGAGGAGGCGCCTGCGCTCGCGGAGGCGCTCAGCGCACGCAGCGGGCACAACGTCGAAGTGAAGCATCCCTCGCGCGGCCTCGCAGCGCGCTGGGTGGAGCTGACGCGGGACAATGCCACGCAGGCGCTGCGGATGCGGCTCGCGCAGCGCGCGGGTGTGGACGAGATGCTGTTCGACCTGGCCCGCGAGCTCGATCTGCCGGAGCCACCCGCGCGGCTCGAATGCTTCGACGTCAGCCATACGGGCGGGGAGGGTACAGTCGCCTCCTGCGTGGTGTTCGGACCCGAAGGCCCACTGAAGAAGGAGTATCGCCGTTTCAACATTCGGGGTGTCACGCCGGGCGATGACTACGGGGCGCTGCGGCAGGCGCTCGAGCGGCGTTACCGTCATGTGCGTGCCGGCGAGGTGCCTGCCCCCGACGTGCTGCTGATCGATGGCGGCGCGGGTCAGATCAGCCAGGTCCACGAGGTGCTCACGGAGCTCGGCTTTCCCGACCTGGTGCTCGTCGGTGTGGCCAAGGGACCCGACCGCAGGCCCGGACAGGAACGGCTGTTCGTGTACGGTGTCGGCGCCCCCGTGACCCCCGAGGCGCACACGCCGGCCGCGCGCCTGGTGCAGAGGATCCGCGACGAAGCGCATCGCTTCGCGATCAGCGGACACCGGCGCAGGCGCGCAAGACGCTACAACGAGTCGGTGCTCGAAGTGATCCCGGGCTTGGGTCCCGCCAAGCGCCGCGCCCTGCTCAAGCACTTCGGCGGGCTCCAGGGGGTGATGCGCGCCGGTATCGCCGACCTCACCCAGGTGAGCGGAATTGGGGCGACGCTGGCGCGAAGTCTCTATGATCACCTGCACCCGGGCTCATGAGATGGCGTGGAACGTACCCAATACACTGACCTGGCTGCGGATCGCGGCCATCCCGCTCATCGTGCTCCTCTTTTACATGCCCTATCCGTGGTCGGATCCGGCCGCGGGCCTCCTGTTCGCCGCTGCCGGCGTCACCGACTCGCTCGATGGCTACTTCGCCCGCCGTCTGCAGCAGACCTCGCGCCTCGGCGCGTTCCTTGATCCGGTTGCCGACAAGCTGATCGTGGCGGTCGCACTGGTGCTGATCATCAGCAAGGACCCGCGCTGGCTCATCGTGCTCACGGCCGCGATCATCATCGGGCGCGAGATCACCATCTCGGCATTACGCGAGTGGATGGCGGAAATCGGTGCGCGACGCAAAGTGGCGGTCTCGCAGCTGGGGAAGTACAAGACCATCCTGCAGATCGTCGGGTTGTCGCTGATGCTCTACCGGGCGCCGCTCTTTGGACTGCCAACCTACGGCCCCGGAGTGGTACTCACCGAGGTGGCCGCCGCCGCGACGCTCGTCTCGATGGTGATGTACCTGCGCGCCGCCTGGCCTGACCTGCGACGTCAGAACTGAGCGGCCGGTCACAGGAGCGGGTCAAGTAAGGCCTGCGGCGGCCGATACGCGGACATCGCGTCCCGGAATCCGCGCGCCGATGGCCGTTCGCCCCGCTCACCGCCTGCTGCTCGCTGTCGGCATCCTCGCCTTCGGCCTCGCCGGCGCGTCTGAGGAGCCGTCGGCCCCTGCGGCCTGGGTGCGAACCCTGTCCGATCTGCACTCGCGAGCCGAGACCGCGGCGGACCCCGCGCTCACCCGCGCGCTCGCCCTCGAGCCGCAGCTCGGCGTCGCGGATTCCCCGGCCCGACTGCCGTTCTATCGGGAGCTGTGCCACGTCGCAAGTCTTGCGCACGATGAGACACAGGCCGAGCGCGCAGCGACTCAGCTCGCCGGGACCGGACACGGGCGCAGTGCCGCGGCTGCCTCCGCAGACGCGGCAACCTGTCGTGCGGAGCTTCAGTTCGAGGGCGGGCAGCGCCTGCTCGCATTGCGCGCCGTCCAGCGCGCACTCGACTGGGTGCGCGATGAGAGTGATCCGGCAAGCCGCTATTACACGGCCTTCATGCTCGGCTACATCGCCGATCGCAACAACGAGTTCGCGATCGCCACCGAGGGCTTTGAGATAGCGGCCGCGGCGGCCGAGGCCACCGGCAACCTCGCCGATCAGGTGAGGCTGGATGCTGAGCGGGCGCGCCTCTACCACCAGCTCGATCAGAGCCAGCGCGCGGCGGAGACGGCCGATCGCGCGATCGCGCGCGCCCGAGAGCTCGGCGACCCGGAGCTCTCCTCGCTCGCCTGGGCAACGAAGTACTACTGCCTGCCGGATGATGACTCTCCGGCGAGCTTCGAGGCGCTGCAGCAGGCGCGGGACTATGCACGCCGGTCGGGCAACGCATCCCGAGAGCTGGTCATGCAGGCGAATCTGTCCGACTACCTGCTGCAGTCGAAGCAGTATCGGGCGGCCATCGCCGCTGCGATCGAAGCGCTGCACATGGCGGCCCGGACCACCAAGTCCATCCACAACGACAGTGCCTATGCGATCGCGCTCGCGAACCTGGGGTTCGCGCGTATCAGGCTGCACGACTCCTCCGGCCGGCAGGATGTCGAGCAGGCCCTGAGCTTGCTCTCCGAGGCGGATAAGCCGGTCGCCTCCGCGGTCTCACTCGATTACGCCGATACGCTCGCGGCCACCGGTGACTACCGGCGCGCGTGGTCGGCGATGCAGGCCTACAAGAAGATCTCGGACGAGGTCTCGAGCAGCGACCGGCAGAATCGCGTGCTGCAGCTGCAGGAGATGTTCGCGGCCGAGCGTCTCGAGCGGCAGAACGCGCAGCTGCGCGATGACAACCAGCTGAAGAATGCGGCGCTCGAGCGTCGTGCGCTCGAGCAGCGCATCGCCTGGCTCGCCTCGGCGCTCGCGGTGCTCGGCCTGGCGAGCATCGCTCTGGCCTATCGGCGTGCGGAGATTTCCTACCGGGCACTGCGTGCCCGCCATCGCGAGCTCGATTTCAATAGTCGTCGCGACCCCCTGACAGGGCTCCTGAACCGCAGCGCCTTCGCGGAGCGGATCGAAGCGCTGCTCACGCGAGCGAGCGCAAATGCGCAGGAGGCGCGCCACCAGGCCCTGGTGCTCGCGGACATCGACCGCTTCAAGGACATCAACGACACCTACGGGCATGCCGCGGGAGACGCGGTGCTGCGCACCGTCGCCGTGCGCCTGCGCGAGGCGCTGCGGGACACGGACGTCATCGCGCGTTGGGGGGGCGAGGAATTCCTGGTGCTGCTGCCGGCGGTGCCCGACGGCACGCTCGAGGCGGTGGTCGCACGCGTCTTGAGCTCGGTCGCGGTCGTTCCAGTTGCGCTCGGCAATCGCGACCTCGTCGTCACCGTATCGGCCGGCTTTGCGCGGCTGCCGGTGACCGTGAGCACCCGCCCCCTGAACTGGCAGCGGCTCGTCAATCTCGTGGATCTGCTTCTCTACAAGTCAAAAGCAGCCGGGCGTAACCGCGCCACCGGCCTGTCGCACTCCCTGAGCTTCGACTCGGAAGAGGAGTTGGCGAGTTTCGAGTCCGGGGCGAGTCAGGCGAGGGAGCTCCCCCTGGTGACCATCGCGGGTCCTGCGCAGCCGAGACTCCGGGCGGTCAGCTGAGGACCTGACCCTTTAGATCAAGAGACTGACGTAAGCACCTGTATCGGAAGGCTCGTCTTGACTTCCGGAGGGCGGCACATAGAATCCGCCGTCTGACAGAGAAGCGGGCTTAGCTCAGTTGGTAGAGCGGTACCTTGCCAAGGTACAGGTCGACGGTTCGAACCCGTTAGCCCGCTCCATCTCCCTCCTGATCGACGCGCTCATCCGTGGCCGAAGAGCTTGGCGGCCTGTTTGAGTGTGACCCACACCCCGATCGCGATCGGGATTCCGACGGCCACCCAGGCCAGCGCGACCATCCAGACGGGCGAGCTAACGGCCCCGGCACCCGGCGCGGTTGCCGCGGCCGCGGGGGCGGCATGCGCGCCCACTGCGGCGTCGAGCTTCGCCTCCTGTTCCGGCGTCATGAAGTATTTGTCGGCCACCGGTCGCACGAGAATGTTGCATATCAGGCCGAGCACCAGAACGGCGGCCAGGATGTACATGGTGATGGTGTAGACCTGCGCATGTGCCACGCCGTGTGCCAGCTGGTACTCGCGGATGTAGTTGACTATCACGGGACCAAAGATGCCGGCGGCCGACCAGGCCGTGAGCAGACGGCCGTGGATGGCGCCCACCATGCGCGTACCGAACAGGTCCGCAAGATACGCCGGTACGGTCGCAAAGCCGCCGCCGTACATCGAAAGGATGATGCAGAAGAAGCCGACGAACAGCGCCATGCTGCCGATCGCGGCGGTCCAGGGGATCGAGGCGTAGAGCACGATCCCAAGCAGGAAGAACACCATGTAGGTGGGCTTGCGGCCGATATAGTCCGAGAACGAGGCCCAGCAGAAGCGCCCCGCGATGTTGAATAGCGACAGGAGCCCGGTGAATCCGGCGGCAAGCGTGGCGACGGCGGCGTGCTGCTCGGGACTCAGCTGCTCGAAAGCCTGGCCAACGCCGATCAGTCGTCCGCCGAACACCTCCTGCAGCAGCGGCGATGCCATGCCGATGATGCCGATGCCGGCGGTCACGTTGAGGGTCAGCACGCCCCAGACCAGCCAGAACTGCGGCGTGACGGTGGCGGTGTTGAGATCGACATTGCGCGCCGTGATCAGGGCGGTGTGCGCCTTTGGCTGCCACCCGGCGGGCTTCCAGCCCGCCGCAGGCAGGCGGTAGCCGAGGGAGCCGGCGATCATGTACACGAAATAGATTGCCGCAATCACCACGAACGTCTGCCATACGCCGACCGAGTCCGCGGTGGCAAACCGCTTCATCAGGAAGTCCGCCAGCGGTGCGCCGATCATGGCCCCTCCGCCGAAACCCATGATGGCCATTCCGGTGGCCATGCCGCGGCGATCGGGGAACCACTTGATGAGAGTAGAGACCGGCGAGATGTAACCCAGACCGAGCCCCAGTCCTCCGATGACGCCCGAGCCCAGCCACAAGAGCCACAGCTGGTGAATGGTGACGCCAAACGCCGAGATCAGCAGTCCGCCGCACCAGAGAAACGCGGCGGCGAAACCAGCTTTGCGCGGTCCGACGCGCTCGAGCCAGCCGCCCCAGATCGCTGCGGAGGCGCCGAGCACGACAAAGAACAGGGTGAACATCCAGCCCATGCTGGCAATGCGCCAGTCACA
>DATGJR010000074.1:0-3206 GCA_035295065.1 Steroidobacteraceae bacterium | reverse complement strand
CAACCAGGGCCCGGTGAAGGCCGATGAGTACCTGCCGATCCACCGCCCGCCGCCATCGTTCGAGGAGCAGACCGGGGGTCGCGAGCTGCTGGTCACCGGCATCAAGGTCATCGACCTGCTGGTGCCCTTCGCCAAGGGCGGTAAGGTCGGCCTCTTCGGCGGCGCGGGCGTCGGCAAGACCGTCAACATGCTCGAGCTCATCAACAACATCGCCAAGCAGTACTCGGGACTCTCGGTGTTCGCCGGCGTCGGCGAGCGCACCCGCGAGGGCAATGACTTCTATCACGAGATGATCGAGTCGGGGGTCATCGACAAGGCCAATCTCGCCGACTCCAAGGTGGCGATGGTCTACGGCCAGATGAACGAGCCGCCGGGCAACCGCCTGCGCGTGGGCCTCACGGGGCTCACCATGGCGGAGTACTTCCGCGACGGCGTGCGCGAGGACGGCGGCAAGGGCCGCGACGTGCTGTTCTTCGTCGACAACATCTACCGCTACACACTCGCCGGGACCGAGGTGTCGGCACTCCTCGGACGCATGCCGTCCGCGGTGGGCTACCAGCCGACGCTCGCCGAGGAGATGGGCGTGCTGCAGGAGCGCATCACGTCCACCAAGACGGGCTCCATCACTTCCATCCAGGCGGTCTACGTTCCGGCCGACGATCTCACCGACCCGTCCCCGGCGACCACCTTCGCGCACCTCGATGCAACCGTGGTGCTCTCGCGCCAGATCGCCTCTCTCGGCATCTATCCGGCGGTCGACCCGCTCGATTCGACCAGCCGCCAGCTCGATCCGCTGGTGGTGGGCGAGGAGCACTACAACACCGCACGCGGCGTGCAGGCGGTGCTGCAGCGCTACAAGGAGCTGCAGGACATCATCGCGATCCTGGGGATGGACGAGCTCTCGGAAGAGGACAAGCTCACGGTGTATCGGGCGCGCAAGGTACAGCGCTTCCTTTCCCAGCCCTTCAACGTCGCCAAGGTTTTCACCGGCCAGGATGGCAAGATCGTGCCGCTCAAGGACACAATCCGGGGCTTCAAGGGCATCATCAGTGGCGAGTTCGACGCGTTGCCCGAGCAGGCCTTCTACATGGTGGGCTCGATCGATGAGGCGGTCGCCAAGGCGAAGACGCTGCAGTAACGTCGGGACGCAATCATGGCCGAAGCACCCACCATCCATGTCGATATCGTGAGCGCCGAGGGCGAGCTCTTCTCCGGCGCCGCGGCCATGGTGTTTGCTCCGGCTTCGCAGGGTGACCTCGGCATCAAGCCGCGGCACGCCCCGCTCCTGACCCTCCTCAAGGCGGGCGAGGTGCGCGTGCAGACGCCGGACGGCGCCGAGCACCACTTTTTCGTCGGTGGGGGCGCGCTCGAGGTGCAGCCCAACCGCGTGACCGTGCTGGCCGATACGGCGCTGCGGGCCAAGGACATCGATGAGGCGGCGGCGCTCGCCGCCAAGCAGCGCGCCGAGGAGGCTCTCAGGGACAAAGCGGGACACATCACCCTCGCCGAAGCGCAGGCCGAGCTCGCGCGCGCCATCGCGCAGCTCAAGGTCATTCAGCGCCTCCGCAAGCTCCGCGGCTGATGAGTTCGGACCCGGCGACCGCGCCCCCGGTCCCGCGCGTGGCGGAAGCACCCGGCCTGATCGCCGGGCTCGCGCGAAATTTGAGCGGTGGCCTCGCGCTGCTCGCGCTCAGACGCCGCTGGCCGCCGCGCTTCGCGGTGGGGTTCGATCAGCTCGCGGCACTCCTCGTCATCAATCTCGCCGTGTGGGCGGCGCTCGACCGGCTGCACGCCGAGCCGCATGCCGAGTTCGTCGCCGACGGACTCTTCGGCTGGGCGTGTTATCTGCTGCTCGGGCATCTGTGCTGCGCGCTCATTGCCCGCGTCGAGAGCCGCTCGGCGCCGACGCGCGCGCTCATCGTGACAGTGCTCGCCGTTTCGCCCTTCGTGCTGACCCTGCTGTGGCTCGCCTCGGACCTGGCGTGGGTCGCGAGCTGGCCCGTGCTCACGACGGTGCTGGCGGTCGTGTATCTGGCTTTCCTGAGCGTGCGCGTGCTCGGCGCCGCGTTCGGGCCCGTGCGCGTGCCGGCCGCGCTCCTCGCCATCGCCCTCGTCATCGCCTCCCCCTATGCGCTCGCTTGGCTCAACCTCGACACGCGCCTCTGGGTGCCGCCGGACACGGAGGAGACCGAAGACCAGTCGGACCCGGGGGCAGTCGAGGCGCTGCTCTACGATCAGCCGGCACGCATCGCGGCCGCGGTGGCGCGCCTCGTGCCGTCGCAGCCGCCGAGCCAGACCCACGCCTACTTCGTCGGCTTCGCCGGCGATGCGGAGCCGGAGGTCTTCAGCCGCGAGACGCAATTTGCCGCCGAGCAGTTCGGGACGCGCTTCGGCACGGCGGATCGCTCGGTACTCCTCATCAACGATGCGGGCGACCGCGACAGCTGGCCGCTCGCGAGCCTTTCGGGCCTGCGGCTGACGCTGCGGCTCCTCGCCACGCGCATGGACCCGCAGGAGGACGTCCTGATCCTGTTCCTCACCTCGCATGGGTCGGAGGATGGACTCGAGGTGCGCAACGGCACGCTGCCCCTCGGGCCGATCGAGCCCGACGACCTGCGCCAGGCGCTCGATGAGTCGGGTATCCGCTGGCGCCTGGTGATCGTATCGGCGTGCTACGCAGGAGTGTTCATCGACGCCTTGAAGAACGAAAGCACCGCCATCGTGACGGCGTCCGATGCCGTGCACAGCTCCTTCGGCTGCCAGGAGAACCGCAAGCTGACCTGGTTCGGGGAGGCATTCCTCAAGGACGCACTGCCGGGAAGCTCCTCGCTCGAAGAGGCCTTCGCGAAAGCCGCGAAGCTCATCGATCAGCGCGAGACCGCCGAGCACGAGATCCATTCCAACCCGCAGCTCGAGGTCGGCTCCGAGATGCGCCGCAAGCTTCAGCAGCTCGAGGCCGGGCACCCGATGGGCGTACGCAGCACGGTCACCGCCAGGCGCTGAAGGTACAATCGAGCCATGCCCAAGATCGCCCGGCAGCGCGCAGCTTTAGCGAAGCGCGACGCGGTGAGGACGCGCGCCGCGCGCAGCCCGGCCGCCAAGGCGGGCACGGCGCCTCTCACGGTGGTGATTCTCGCGGCGGGCGAGGGCAAGCGCATGAAGTCGGCGCTGCCAAAGGTTCTGCAGCCCCTCGCCGGCCGGCCGCT
>DATGJR010000073.1:0-4937 GCA_035295065.1 Steroidobacteraceae bacterium | reverse complement strand
CACTGGCGGGGCCGGGACCGTCGGAGGCACTGATCCCCCAGACGTTCTTGCCGTAGCCCTGCCAGTGCCTGGGGTTCTCGATCGCGTAGCGCCGCTGCGTATAAGTGGCCCGGCGGCTGTTCTCGAAGTAGTCGATGCCGTGCTCGCGCATGAACTGGTCGCGAATCCCGCGAAAGTCCACCCACACATGCGTGTACTGATGCCCGAAGAGCGGTGCGAAGCCGAGGTAGGTCTGCTCGTAGAGCGTCCCCCAGTAGCGGTCGTAGGTGCTCGTCCAGCGTGTCCAGGCCTGCGGCGCGATCGGATGGGTTGGAGAGCCGAGGGCGAGCAGATAGACCAGCATCGCCTCGTTGTAACCGCTCCAGTCGAGCGCGGAGAACCCCGCCTCGGGCGTCCACGCCAGCGCCACCGCCGGCGCGCGCGGCTGCGCCCAGGTCCAGTCGGTGCGTCGGTAGATTTTCTCGCTCAGCCTTCTGATCTCGACGTCGCGTGGGTCGCTGGAATCGAAATACGCCTCGCAGAACAGCACTCCGGCGAGCAGCAGCGCGGTATCGACCGTGGAGACTTCGCTGTTCCCGGCGCGGCGGCCGGTTCGCATGTCGAGAAAGTGATAGAGGAATCCATGCTCGTTCTGGGCGGCGGCGAAGAAACGCAGCGTCGCCAGCACGCGTTGCCGCGCCGCCGTGATGGAGATCTGGCCGCGCTCGACACCGATGGGATATGCCGTCAGTCCGAATCCGACGGCGGCGATGCTGGCCACGGCGGGACCCGGGTAGCGGTCGGGAATCAGCCCGTTGCGGGGATTGGCTGTGTTCCAGAAAAAGCGGAACGTGCGCGCTTCCAGGTCATCGAGAAAGGGATCGTCTCCCGGACCGGGAGCGGCCGCCCACGAGGGCGCGCTGCCGAGGAGCGCGAGCAAGGCCCAGAGACTAAGAAACAGCCCGCTCCGTCGGATTCTCTCGACGTGCGGTGGCGATGAGGTGTCGCGCTTCCTTGCGGTCGTCATTCAACGACAGTATTAGCATGAGGTGTTGTAGGACTGGTCCTACAAATACTGGCGCAAATGGCGTACGCTGCCCACGCCGCAGACCCGCTAAGGTCCAAATGGAGGGCTGATGGCCACTGTACTCATCGCTGACGATCACGCCATGGTTCGCGCCGGTTTGCGGCGCTGGCTGGAGCAGGACCGCTCGATCAACGGGATCGGCGAGTCATCGAGTGCCGCTGACACCTTGCAGCAGCTGCGCGAGCGAACCTGGGATCTCGTGGTGCTCGATATCAATCTGCCCGACCGCAGCGGCATCGACATCCTGCGCCACATTCGCACCGGCCACGCGACTACGCGCGTGCTGGTGATCAGCGCGTTCGCGGAACGGCAGTACGCGCTCTACGCACTGCGTGCGGGAGCCGCGGGCTATTTCGCCAAGGATCAGCCGCCCGAGGAATTCATGCGCGCCGTGCACGTGGTGCTCGCAGGACGCCGTTATGCGAGTGCGGCGCTCGCGGAGCTCCTGGTGGATGCGCTCGATGAGCCGACCGAGCAGCCGTTGCACGCGGCGCTCTCGCAGCGGGAATTTCAGATCCTGTGCAAGCTCGCGGTGGGCCGCAGCGTCTCGGAAATCGCGCGGGAGCTGTGCATCAGCGTCAAGACGGTGAGCACCTACCGCGCGCGGGTCCTCGAGAAGATGAAGTTCGCGACCAACGCGGACCTCACCACCTACGCGCTGAAGAACGGGTTGATGCAATAGAGCAAGCCGCCTTTCAACCGTCTCGCCGCAGCTTCCTCTTCCGGTTGCCCCCCGAACGTCGTGGAGTAACCCCGAGTGACAGTCGGCTCACGCCGACAGATCCTCACGGCGCGAACCGGCTCAACCCTCCGTGGCCGGCTCTTAGACTGACGGGTAGGGGCTGGCAGCGAGCCTGTTGCTGCAGGAAAGAATGAGCGTCGCTACAACTGACATGCCGGGGAAGGCACCCGTGCGGGTGTTGCTGGTCGAGGATTCCGCGGTGCTCGCAGCCCGGATCACGGAGCTCATTCGCCGTCTTCCGGACGTCACGCTGGTCGATTCAGTCAGCACCGAGGACGATGCCGTAGAGCGGATCACCTCCGCAACCCCCGACGTCGTCATCCTGGACCTGCACCTGCGCCTGGGGTCCGGTTTCGGAGTGCTGCGCACGCTCCCCCGCAACGGGGGCAGACGGCCGAAGATCATCGTGCTCACCGGCTTCGATCTGCCGGAATATCGACGTCAAGCCGAGGTATTCGGTGTCGAGGCGTTCCTGAATAAGTCGCGCGACTATCACCGCCTGCCCGGCCTGTTGAGCAGCTTTGCGGCGCACACCCCCGCCGAGGGCTGATCAGGCGCGACGTTCCCTGACGAACTCGAGGTGAGCGGTGCTGCCCTCGAGCAGCACGCGCTCGAGCGGCAGTCGTACCTCGATCCGTGTACCCCCGGCGCGCGGGGTCTGTATATCCAGGAGTCCCCCCAGTGCACGCGCCCGATGCCGCATCGCGGCGAGGCCGTGGGCCTGCAGCGCGCGCAGTCGCTTCGGAGGAATGCCGACGCCGTCGTCCTGCACCCGCACGAGGAGCCACGGCGGCGCCACTTCGAGCGAGACCTCGACGGTCCCCGCACGCGCATGCTTGAGGACGTTGGCGAGGGCCTCCTGCACGATCCTGAATACGGCAATCGAGGCTTGCGCCGTGAGCTTCAGCTCCTGTTGTGGATAGCGCTCGATATGTCGCAGGCCCGCGCGCTCGCAGGCTTCGGAGACCTGCCAGTTCAACGCCGGCACCAGGCCGAGATTATCCAGGAGCGTGGGCCGCAGACTCTCGATGACGCGCCGCTTGATGTCGACACCCGACTGCAAGGCCTGCTGCACCCGTGCGAAGTACTCCCGCACTTCCGGATCGTTGCTTCCCAGACGCTCCTGCAGCCACGACAAGTCCATGCGCGCGGCCACGAGCAGCCCGCCGAGCTCATCGTGCAGCTCGCGCGAAAGCGCGGCCTTCTCCTGCTCGGCAACCGTCTGCAGGTGCGTCGAGAGCTCCGACAGCTCTTCGGTCCGCTGCTCGACCAGCTGCGCGAGCTCTTCCTGCCGCACGGTCAGCTGCTCGGTCTCGAGCTCCTTGAATCGCCACTGGCGCAGCATCAGGCGCGTCAGCAGCAGCGCGAGCCCCGCGCTCGCCGCGAGCGCAACGCTGGTGGTGGCGATACTCGTCCAGCGGCTGGCCTGCCACCTGTGGCTGGCATCGAGCGCCTCGGCGCTTTCGAGGTCCAGGATCCTGTCGGCAACGCCATCGATCTCGGCCATGGTCGTCGCACCCTGGTCGGTGCGAATGACCTCGAGCGCCGCAGCCCTGCCGCGCGTGCTGAAGAGGTCAATCGTGCGGCGCATTTCCTCGAACTTGGTCCTGCACAGGCGCTCGAGCTCCTCGAGGTTGCCACGAGCGAGCGGGCCGGACCCCGCAAAGGCCGCATCGAGGCGCTGCAGTGTGAGGCCAAGGCGTGACGAGGCTTGCTGGAACGGCTCGAGATAGGTGGCGTTGCCGACCAGTATGTAGCCGCGCTGGCTGCTCTCGCCTTCGCGCACGAGCTGCGTGAGAGCCGAGAGCGCCTGTTGGCGTCTGGCGCTGAGCTCGAAGCGCGCGCTGGCATCTTCGAGCCGGCGTTGTCCGATCTGACCTGCCACGAACAGCCCGACCACCGTGGCGAGAAGCAACGCAACCACCACCATCTGACGCACGACGGACGACATCTGTCGGATGATACCTCCGCCGGTCAGAATCGCGCGCCGCGGGCCGGTAGGAGCTGGCCTACCCGCCCCGCAGGCGAATACCGACCCCTCGCCGGGCGGACTGCCGCTCCCCCACGCCCCAGGCGTCACCTAGGCTGCGCTCACACCCTCGGGCTGCGACTGCAGGGCGCACGAACGGCCGAGGCGAGTTGGCGTCACCCGCGTTAGCCCCCCAACGCGGAATGACGCACCGGTGTCTCGGGGCGGCGCAAGCGCCCACGCGTGCCACAGTGACACTCGCCCGGCGCCGCGTCGCTCCTGAGACGCTTTTTTTTTGGAGTGCATTTGCCGTTGCCGTCGAGACAGGAACCTTCACCCCCTCCGAGTCCGAGCGGGGTGTTACCCGCGCCCCCGACCGCCTTGCCGCTCGAGCGTCACGCGATGTTTCTCGACCTGGACGGCACCCTCCTCGACTATGCGCCGCAGCCGGGAGCCGTCACTGCGGACGCCCCGCTTCTCAGTCTCCTCGAAACGCTGTCGCAACGCCTCGAGGGCGCCCTGGCACTGGTCAGCGGCCGCAGCATCGACACGCTCGATCAGCTGTTCAGGCCGCTGCGGCTCGCTTCCTCCGGGTTGCATGGCTTCGAGCGGCGTGATGCGAGCGGCAACCGCACGCAGCACGCTCCGCCCTCCGAGCAGGCTCTCAGCCGCGCGCGGCGTCTCCTCCGGGATCTTGCAGCGCAGGATCCGGGGCTGCGGCTCGAGGACAAGCGCTTCGCGCTGGCGCTGCACTTCCGGCAGGCGCCGCAGCTCGAGGCGATGGTCGTCGAAGCCACACGCGCCATTGCCGCGCAGATCGACGATGGCCTCGAGGTCGTGTTCGGGCCGAAGGTTGTCGAGCTCTCCCCGCGCGGCGTGAGCAAGGCGAGCGCGATCGCGGAGTTCATGCAGGAGGCTCCCTTTGCCGGGCGGCGCCCGCTGTTCGTCGGCGACGATGCCGGTGACGAGCCGGCCTTCGAGTGGGTGAACGGCGCGGGGGGTCTCTCCGTGGTGGTCAATCCCGCGGGACCCTCGGCCGCAGCAACGCGTCTGCGCTCGGTGCGGGAGGTTCGCACCTGGCTCGCCGGCCTCGCCGGTGCACCGGCATGATCGCGGCCGCTGCTCAGAATGCCGTGAGAACTGCGGCCGCCGGAACGCTC
>DATGJR010000072.1:0-16534 GCA_035295065.1 Steroidobacteraceae bacterium | reverse complement strand
TTCAGCAGCGCAACCGCGAGCGCATGCAATACGCGCTGTCGCAGCTGAAGACCGAACCCGACTGGACGGTCGAGGAATCGTTCGACTTCGACCGCACGCACGCGCCCTGGCCGGCGGACGAGGCGCAGCTCAACGAGCTGTGGAGAAAGCGCGTCAAGAACGACGCGCTCTCGCTCCTGCTGACCGGCAAACAGTGGCCCGAGGTGGCCGACATCCTGCGCAAGCGCTATGAGCGCGTCCTGAAGCGCATCGACCAGGTGACCTCGACGGATGTGTTCGAGAACCTGATGAATGCCTACGCACGCGCTTTCGATCCGCACTCGAGCTACTTCTCGCCGCGCAGCTCCGAGGAATACAAGATCCAGATGAGCCTCAACTACGACGGCATCGGCGCCTCGCTCCAGGTCGTCGATGATTACGTCACCATCATGAACATCATCGAAGGCGGCCCCGCGGCGGTCGCCGGCACCCTGAAGCCCAACGACCGGATCACCGGCGTGGGTCAGGGACGCGAAGGGACGTTCACCGATGTGATCGGCTGGCGGCTCGATGACGTGGTGCAGCTGATTCGCGGCAAGGCCGGCACCAGCGTGCGGCTGCAGATCCTGCCCGGAGGTGCCGCTCCCGGGAGCCCCGAGAAGACCCTCGACTTCGTGCGCAACAAGATCACGCTCGAGGCGCAGGCCGCGCACAAGGAAGTCAAGACCGTCGCGCGCAACGGCCACAACTATCGCATCGGTGTGGTCACCGTTCCCGGCTTCTACCAGGACACCGACGCCCACAACGCCGGCGATGAGAACTACCGCAGCACCACGCGCGATGTGGCCAAGCTCCTGCGCGAGCTCAAGAGCGAGAACATCGACGGCCTGGTGCTCGACCTGCGTGGCGACGGCGGCGGTTATCTGCCGGAAGCGACCGCGCTCACCGGCCTCTTCATCGACCACGGCCCGGTGGTGCAGCTGCGCGACGTGTCGGGGCACCTCGAGGTTCTGGACGATCCGGAAAATGCTCCGCTCTACGGCGGGCCGCTCGCGGTACTGGTCGATCGCATGAGCGCGTCGGCTTCCGAGATCTTCGCCGGCGCGATCCAGGACTATCACCGCGGGCTGATCATCGGCCAGACCACCTTCGGCAAGGGCACGGTGCAGAACCTCGTGCCGCTCGATCGCTGGTCGAAGGAGCCCGTGAACGGGCAGCTGACCGTCACCATCGGCAAGTTCTATCGCGTGACGGGTGAGAGCACCCAGCATCGCGGCGTCGAGCCGGATATTCCGCTTGCCTCGGTGCTCGACACCAAAGAAGTCGGCGAGAGTGCGCTCGAGTCATCGCTCCCGTGGGATCGCATCGCAGGCGTTCCGTACCGCAGCAGCACCGCGCTCGCGGCCGAGCCTCCGGTGGCGGCGCTGGCCTCGGCAGAGGACGTGCGCGCACAGCATGACCCCGACTATCGCTGGCTGCTATCGGACATCGCGGCCATCGATACCCTGCGCGGCCAGCACAGCGTCTCGCTCAACCTCAAGGTACGGCGCGAGGAGCGCACACGCGAGGACAAGGAGCGGCTCGACCGCGAGAACAGCCGTCGGCTCGCCAAGAACCTGCCGCCACTGAAGTCGGTCGCCGATCTCGACAAGGCCAAGGAAGATCTGCCCGACGTCGCGCTCGATCAGGCGGCGCAGATCATGACCGACGTGGTGACCGGAGTGCGTCCGGCATCAGGGCAGAAGACCGCGCGCGCTGGTTGATTAATGGGATGGACCCATCCCCTCTTTAGACGGCGCGAAATCGCCTGCGGCGATTTCGTCGGACATCAGCTTCGTTGCCGGGCGTCAAAGGCGCGGCTTTGACGCCCTGCGCTGCCAGTTTGGCGCCCGGCTCCGTCAGCTGAAGCTCACCTCAGCAATACCCGGAACAGGTCCCAGGTGTCCTCGGCCAGCACGTTGGGAACGTTTGTCCCGGCGCTGCCTGCGGGTCCGAGGGAGTCGGTGGTCGGACAGGTGTCCGCATCGGCACGATAGGTCACGACGCTGTTGAGCCGTTCCGTGTGCGTGCGGATCTCATCCGTCAGGGCCTCACGGCTCGCGAGCAGGCGCTGGGCGCGTGAGATGTGCGCCATCAGCATGACGCATTCCTTCGGGGGCCCGTAGACGTCGGCGGCTGCACGCCGACCGGTCGCCTCGCGTGCCTGCTGCAGCAGCGGCATCGGAATCACCTCGAGCCGCGCGCACAGCACCTCGGCGTAGGCAATGGCCGCGAGGTTGATGGCGCGCCGCGCCTGCAGCGACAGCCCCGGGAATTCCGGCATCTGTTCCATGTCGATGGCGTCGAGCTCGGACTGAGCTTGAGCCAGCGCCGCGCTCGCGGCCGCAGCCGCGGCCTGTGCGCCGTGCACACGCCGCTCGAGCGCGCGACGCTTGAAGTAGTGCCAGAAACGTCTGAGCGCCGCACGTTCGCCCTCGAGCGCCGCGACGTGCGCAGTCGTCTCCTCGGCGAGCGCCTGGGCGGCCTTCAGCTGGCCCTCGCCCGCCTGACGGCGCGCGAACTGACGCCGGTTGTGGAGCGCAAGATGGTGCCGGCGCTCGCGCTCATCCTGCTGGCGTGACAGGTCGGCGACGAACTGACTGAGGAGCTCGCGTCCGTTCTGCCACAGACGGCGCAGCTGATAGAACGTCAGAGTCGAATAGGCGGTGTCGTTGACCCCGAGACGCGACTCGAGCTCGGCGAGCATGTCCTGCACACGCTGCGTGGCCGCCTCCTGCTGCTTGACCAGGTCCTTGAGGCGGTAGGTCTCCTCCTGCAAGCCGCCGTAGGCTTTCTTGAGCTCCGCACGGTTGCGGAAAAGCTCAATGACCCGGTGTTCGGGATCCGGGGTGGCGGCGCCGGCGGGGCGCAGGTTGAGCTTGAGGAATCCGAGTTGCCGTAGCGCGTTCATGAGAAATCCGGGGCGCAGCCGCCCCTTCTCATGCGCCGGCGGTGAGCCTTGTGCGGGATGAGAAGCGATGACCTCGCTCCACGCAGTATTCCAGCCATTTATTTAACATCACGTTGCGTGCCCAGCGCTGATCCAGTTCACGCTCCGCGCGCGTGCGCAGTGCGCGCAGCACCGGTTGCGTGTGAACCGCTGCCCACTGCTGCGCTTCGACGAGATGCGCGTCATGGTAGATACGCAGCCGCATGTCGGGGTAATGGCGCTCGCCATCGGGTGCCGGCAGCAGATAGCTGAGCGCTACGGTACTGGTGTAGGGCGAGCGCTCGGTCACGGTGAGAACGAGGTCACAGTCTGCGGCGACCCGCGAGCGGTGGCTGCCGGCGAGCGCGCTCAGCGGACCCGCGAGCCACTCGAGGCGGATGAAGTTGCTCTCGTAGAGGCTCATCAGCGCGACGAAGCTGCGCGGCCGGGCGCGCCAGGAAACCAGTGTCAGTGTGTCGTTCGCGAGCACGAGCCGACTATAACGCACGAAGCCCGCTGCGCAAGCCGACGAACACGCGTTTTGTCGCGAGCCCGCGACCCTGTCGTGCTTGCAATTTTCGTGCGACGTGCGGGGCGCACGAATCAGGGACGCAAGCGCCGCTCGATTCCGGTAGTGTTGAGGATCCGGCTGGCGATTTCCTCGATCGAGCACTCGGTGGTATCGATCAACGGTATACCGAGACGCGCAAAGAGCGCCTCGGCCGAGCGCAGCTCGTACTGAACCTGTTGGGGCGAGGCGTAGCGGCTCTCCGGACGGCGCTCGGAGCGGATCTGCTGCAGCCGTTCCGGCTTGATGGTGAGCGCGTAGAGCTTGGAACGGTACGGCTCGAGTCGCCGCGGCAGCTTGCCGCTCTCCAGATCGTCCTCGGTGAGCGGATAGTTGGCGGCGAACACCCCGTACTGCAGCGCCAGGTACACGCAGGTCGGCGTCTTACCGACGCGCGACACCCCGACCAGCACCACATCGGCGTGCCCATAGTCGCCGCCGGTACCGTCGTCGTTGGCGAGCGCGAAGTTGGTGGCATTGATGCGCGTGGTGTAGGCGGCGAGGTCGGCGATGCCGTGGGCTCGTCCGGCGCGATGCGTCGAGCGCGTGTCGAGCTCGCGCTCGAGCGGCCCGACGAACGCGGCGAAGAAGTCGAGGAACAGTCCGTTGGAGCCGGCGACGATATCGCGCAGCTCGTCCTGCACCAGAGTGCTGAACACGACCGGACGCAGGCCCTCCTCCTGCGCCGCGCGGTTGATGCGCCGGACCACCTCCTGCGCCTTGTCAATGCTCGACACAAATGGCAAAGTCACCGCGCGAAATTCCACCCCTTCGAACTGGGTCATGAGACTGTGGCCCATCGTTTCGGCGGTCACGCCGGTCTGGTCTGAGACGAAAAAGACGGTTCGACGGCCCATGGCTTTGCCAGTGTTTCACCGCATGCCCGGCGGAGCAAGCGTGCCGGGTGCGTGTCAGGTGTCAGCTCGAGGTTTCCCGGTGTGAGTGCCTACGTCATCCCCTTCGAGCGACTCGGCATGCGCGACGTCGAGACCGTCGGCGGCAAGAACGCCTCCCTCGGTGAGATGATCGGCGCGCTCGCCAGGCTCGGGGTGCGGGTGCCCGGCGGCTTCGCCACCACGAGCCACGCCTATCGCGAGTTCCTGGCGCAGGGTGGACTCGATGAGCGCATTCGCGCCGAGCTCGCCGCCCTCGATGTCGACGATGTGGTCAAGCTCGCCGCCTGCGGCGCGCGCATCCGCCAATGGATCCTTGCAACTCCCTTCAGCGCAGCGTTCGTCGCGGCGGTACGTGCCGAGCTCGAGCGCATGGGCGCAGCGGGCGCGGTGGCGGTGCGTTCCTCGGCCACCGCCGAAGATCTGCCCGAGGCCTCCTTCGCGGGCCAGCAGGAGACCTTCCTCAACGTGCAGGGGGCGGAAGCGGTTCTCGAGGCGATGCATCTGGTGTTCGCCTCGCTCTTCAACGATCGCGCCATTTCCTACCGCGTGCATCAGGGCTTCGATCACGGCGCGGTGGCACTTTCGGCCGGCGTGCAGCACATGGTGCGCAGTGACCTCGGCGCGAGCGGCGTCATGTTCACACTGGACACCGACTCGGGCTTTCGGGACGTGGTGTTCATCACCGCCGCCTGGGGACTCGGGGAAACCGTGGTGCAGGGCGCCGTCAACCCCGACGAGTTCTACGTCTACAAGCCCGCGCTGCGCGCCGGCAAGTACGCCATCGTGCGGCGCAACCTCGGCGCCAAGGCGCTCAAGATGGTGTACGCCCCCGCCGGCAGCGCCGCACGCGTTGCGACCGTGGAAGTACCCGAGGCCGAGCGGCTGCGCTTCTGCCTGAGCGACGCGGACCTCGAGACGCTCGCCCGCCAGGCGCTGCTCATCGAGCAGCACTACGGCCGGCCGATGGATATCGAGTGGGGCAAGGATGGCGCCAGCGGGGAAATCTTCATTCTCCAGGCGCGACCTGAGACCGTGCAGAGCCGTGCCGGCCGCACCGTGCAGCGGTACACGCTGAAGAAACGCTCGCAGGTGCTCGCCAGCGGGCGCAGCATCGGCCAGCGCATCGGCTCAGGCGGCGCGCGCATCATCCGCGACGTCGGCGAATTGGCGCGGGTGCAGTCCGGCGACGTACTGGTCGCGGAGATCACCGATCCGGACTGGGAGCCGGTCATGAAGCGCGCCGCGGCCATCGTCACCAACCGCGGCGGCCGCACCTGTCACGCGGCGATCATCGCGCGCGAGCTCGGGATCCCGGCGGTGGTCGGCTGCGTCGATGCGACCGCGCGCATTCGCGACGGGCAGCCGGTCACCGTGTCCTGCGCCGAAGGCGATACCGGCTTCGTCTACGAGGGGCTGCTCGAGTACGAGCGCAAGCAGATCGAGCTCGACACGCTGCCGAAGATCCCCGTCAAGATCATGATGAACGTCGGCAACCCCGACCGCGCCTTCGACTTCGCCGGCATCCCGCACCACGGCGTCGGACTCGCGCGGCTCGAGTTCATCATCAACCGCATGATCGGCGTGCATCCGCGCGCGCTCCTCGAGTTCGAGCGTCTCGACGGCGAGCTGCAGCAGCGCATCCGCGCGCAGATAGCCGGCTATGCCGATCCGGTCAGCTTCTATGTCGAGAAGCTCGCCGAAGGCATCGCGCAGATTGCGGCGGCCTTCGCCCCCGAGCAGGTGATCGTGCGCCTCTCGGATTTCAAGTCCAACGAGTACGCCAACCTCATCGGCGGGGAGCGCTACGAGCCGCATGAGGAGAATCCGATGCTCGGCTTCCGCGGCGCCTCGCGCTACACGGATGCCGCCTTCCGCCCCTGCTTCGAGCTCGAGTGCCGCGCCCTGAAGCGCGTGCGCGAGACCATGGGGCTCACCAACGTCGCAGTCATGGTGCCGTTCGTGCGCACCGTGGCCGAAGGGCGCGCGGTGGTCGAGCTGCTGGCCGCCAACGGACTGAAGCGCGGGGTCGACGGCCTCAAGATAGTCATGATGTGCGAGCTGCCCACCAATGCTCTGCTCGCGGACGCCTACCTCGAGCACTTCGACGGCATGTCGATCGGCTCGAACGATCTGACGCAGCTCACCCTCGGTGTCGATCGCGACTCGGCGATCGTCGCGGCCTCCTTCGATGAGCGTGATGCAGCCGTCAAGCAGCTGCTGGCCATGGCCATCGCCGCCTGCCGCAAGCGCGGCAAGTACGTCGGCATCTGTGGCCAGGGACCCTCGGATCATCCGGATCTGGCGCGCTGGCTGGTCGAGCAGGGAATCGAGAGCATGTCGCTCAATCCCGATACCGTGATCGAGACCTGGCTGTTTCTGGCGCAGAAGAGCTAACGACTCAGGTCGCGGATCTTCGCCTCGGCGGCGGCACGGTCGTTGTCGTCGAAAGGCTCTATGTCCATGTGCTCGATGCTCGCCCGATCGAGGCAGCGCGCATTGACGCTGTAGCCGTCAGGATTGGAGCGCGGCACGTAGAACGACTTGACGCCGCAGCGCCGGCAGAAGAGATGGCGCGCGCTGCCGGTGTTGAAGCGGTATTCGGTGAGCTCCTGCGCACCGCGCAGCAGGCGAAAGCGGCTGCGTGGCACGATCAGGTGCAGGTAGCCGGTCATGCGGCAGATCGAGCAGTTGCAGTCGCTCACGCGGATGCGAGCCGGTGCGTCGACCTCGAAGGCTACCGCTCCGCAGTGGCATCCGCCGCGGTGCGTGACCAGGCTCACGTGGCGGGAGTCCCCTGCCAGGCAGGCGCAAACAACCGCGCCCGATAGTGGCGCAGCTCGCGGATCGACTCGTGGATGTCGGCGTGGGCCAGATGCGTGCCCTGCTTGACGAAGCTGTCGGCAACCAGCGGCGCCCAGCGCCGGGCCAGCTCCTTGAGGGTGCTGACGTCGAGGTTGCGGTAATGGAAGAAGCGCTCGAGCGAGGGCATGTAGTTGGCGAGGAAGCGCCGGTCCTGGCAGATGCTGCTGCCGCACATGGGCGAGCTCCCCGCGGTCACCAGCGGTGCAAGGAACGCCAGAGTCGCCTGTTCGGCTTCCGTGACGCTGACCCGGCTCGCACGCACCCGCGCCAGCAGGCCCGATGAGCCGTGCTGGCGCTGATTCCAGTCATCCATGCGCGAGAGCACTTCCTCCGACTGATAGATCGCGAGCACCGGCCCGTCCGCGACGACGTTGAGCTCTTTGTCCGTCACCACGGTCGCAATCTCGATGATCGTATCCGCGTCGGGCTTGAGGCCCGTCATCTCCAGATCGATCCAGACGAGGTAGTCGCCACTCGGCATGGGTGCACAGGGGTGATAGCGTGTCGGATGGCCAGCGCAAACGATCCGAACCAAGTGTAGCAGAGGCGTCAGCGGCGACCCGCCATGGCAGAGACATTCGAGGCACGTGTGGTCGCCACTTTCGGACGCCACCTCAGGGTGCGCGAGGGCGCAGGGCGCGAGCTGCGCGCGCGTCCCTTCGGCCGCTCGATCACGGTGGTCTGTGGCGATGAGGTGCGCTGCCGCCCCGATCCGCGACACGAGGAGCTGCACGTGGTCGAGGTGCTGCCGCGCAAGAGCGCCCTCTACCGCACGAACCTGCGGGGGCAAAGTGAGCCGGTGGTCGCGAACCTGCAGCATCTGCTGGTGGTCGTGGCGCCCCTCCCGGTACCGGATCTCTTCGTGGTCGATCGCTATCTCTGCGCGGCGGGCTCCGCCGGGCTTTCAGCCACCCTCATCGTCAACAAGGACGAGTTGGGAGTGGCTGCGCCGCTCGCGGCAGAGCTGGCCGCGTACGCAGCGACAGGCTTGCCGATCGTGCGCTGCTCAGCGCATACGGGAGCCGGCGCGGGGGAGCTCCTGGCCGCGATCCCCCCCGGCGCCGTGGCCGCCCTGGTGGGCCAGTCCGGTGTGGGGAAGTCCTCGCTCGTCGCGCGGCTGCTGCCGCAGCAACAACTCGCGATCGGGGATCTGGCGAGTGATGAGGCCGGACGTCACACCACCACCGCCGCGCGGCTGTTCGATCTGCCGGGCGACCGAGGGCTCATCGATTCTCCCGGCGTGCGCGATTTCGCTCCGGCCATCGAGCGGCTCGAGCCGCGCAGCCTCGGATTCGTGGAAGTGGCGCGGCTTGCCGCGGATTGCCGCTTCCAGGATTGCCAGCATCTGCGGGAGCCGGACTGCGCGGTGCGCGCCGCGCTCGAGGCCGGGAGCCTGCACCCGCGCCGCTATGAGAGCTATCGGCGCCTGCGCCGACTGCGCGAGGAGCTGAGCGCCGCGCGCGGCCCCCGGCGCAAGCGCTGATCTGCGCGCATGGCACGAGCGAGAGGAGACCGATTCATGCGCAGCTTCGCCTAGACCGCCTGCCTCCCGCTGAGCGCGTGCGCCAGCGTGCCGCCATCGACGTACTCGAGCTCCCCTCCGACCGGCACTCCGTAAGCGATGCGGCTCGCGCGTATTCCGCGCCGGGCCGCGAGCTCACCCAGGTAATGCGCGGTGGCTTCTCCCTCGACGGTCGAGTTGGTGGCGAGGATCAGCTCGCGGACGCTCCCCTCATCGAGAATCGTCTCGAGCTCGCGCAGTCCCAGCTGCTCGGGACCGATGCCATCGAGCGGCGAGAGGTGCCCCATCAGCACGAAGTAGCGACCGCGGTAGCTGCCCGAGGATTCGATGGCGACGACGTCCGCGGGCGACTCGACGGCGCACAGGAGGCTGGTCTCGCGCTGGGCCGCGGCGCAGATCACGCACAGCTCGCTCTCGGTGAGCATGCGGCAGCGGCGGCATCGCACCACCGAGGTGAGCGCGGCATCGAGCGCCTCGGCCAAGGCCAGCGCTCCCGGCCGACCCTCCTGCAGGAGGTGGAAGGCCATGCGCTGGGCGGTCTTGGGGCCGACGCCGGGGAGGCTGCGGAGCGCCTCGATCAGCTGCGCGAGATGCGGCGAATGCTTCAAGGTGACCTTCCAGCGCCCTGCCGGTGGGCCCTGCGCGGCAGGCGTCCGCTGCGCAGGCACAGGGACGTGCCCGCCGCCGCAGGCGGCGAGCGGCGCGCCGAAACCGCGCTTTTGGCGCGCCGCCGCGAGCATCGTGACAGGGCGAGGCGCAATGCGCCGAGCGGGCGCACAGGGATGTGCGCCCAGGGCTTGCGCGCAGCAGGACAGCGCAGCGCAATGTCCGATGCGAGCTTCATTAAAAAGGCAGTTTCATTCCCGGCGGGAGCGACAGTCCGGCGGTGAGATGGCTCATCTTCTCCTGCACGCGCGCTTCGACCTTGTGGACCGCGTCGTTGGCCGCGGCGGCGATCAGATCCTCGAGCATCTCGCGCTCCTCGCTCATGACGGCGCCTTCGATCTGCACGCGCTTCACCTCGTGCCGGCCGTTCATGGTCACCTTGACCATGCCGCCGCCCGCCTCGCCGATCACCTCGAGATTGGCGATCTCGGCCTGGGCCCTCTGCATGTTGGCCTGCATCGCCTGAACCTGCTTCATCATGTTGTTGAAATTGGGCATCGAGACGGCCTGTCAGGCGCTGCGCGCCGCAAGAGTGGCAACGATCATTTTACCGGGCGCACGGTCTCGGGCAGCACGGTGGCGCCAAAGCGATCACGCAGGCCCTGCACCCCGGGATCCGCCTCGAAAGCGCGCCGCGCCTCGGTCAGCTCCTGCTGCGAGGCGCGCTGCGCCAGCAACGCCGGCGTCTCGCCGCCGGCGCCGCTCGACAGGAACTCGAGCCGCACGGGCTCGCCGAAATGACGCGACAGCGCCTGGGCAAGCTTCTCTTCCTGAGCGGGAGTGCGCAGCTGCTGATGCTGGGGGTCGAGCGCCAGGCGCACCACCGCGCCCGCCCGGGCAATGAGCACGCAGTGACTCGCGAGCTGGCGCGCTGCGCCGGTGAGCTCGAGCGTGCCCACGATCGCAGGCCACGCCCCTTTCTCACGGGGCCCCGCGGTCGGCCCAGCCTTTCCGGGCTCGCCCGTGCCGGCGGCCGCGGCGGCCGGCGAAGCTCCGGCGCGCGGGGTCGGCGCGGCGGCCGCTGCAGCGCCGCTCGCGGCCGGGCGGGCCGCGGATGCCTCCGCCGGGCGAAACGCCAGCATGCGCAGCAGCGTCATCTCGAACCCGGTGCGCGGGTCGGGAGCGAGCGGCAGATCGCGCCGACCGGTGATCGCGGTCTGGTAGTAAAGCTGCACGTCCTCGGGCGCGAGCGCAGCTGCGAGTCTCTCGAGCACTTCGGGAGCGAAGGTCTCATCGCCCTCGTAGTCGCTCACCGTCTGCCGCAGGCCTATGCGCACCAGCAGGCCCGCGAGCTCATCGAGCAACTGCGCATAGTCGGGCGCGAACTGCTCGAGCGCCTGCGCCCCGCGCAAGAGCTCGGACGCACTCCCGCCGGCCAGCAGCTCCACGATCCGCACCACGTGATCGCGCGCCACGGTGCCGAGCATGGCGCGCGCCTCGCTCTCGCTGGCCGCCCCGCCGCCGAAGGCGATCAGCTGGTCGAGGAGCGAGAGCGCATCGCGCATGCTGCCGTCAGCGGCCTGCGCCACCAGCCTCACCGCCGCTGCATCGTGTGCGATGCCCTCCTGCTCGAGGATGTGGCTGAGGTGCGAAGCGATCTCGGCGACCGGCAGGCGCTTCAGATTGAACTGCAGGCAGCGCGACAGCACGGTCATCGGCAGCTTCTGCGGATCGGTGGTGGCGAGCAGGAACTTCACGTGCGGCGGCGGCTCCTCGAGCGTCTTGAGCAAGGCGTTGAAGGAGTGCGTCGACAGCATGTGCACCTCATCGATCAGGTACACCTTGAAGCGTCCGCGGGCCGGTGTGTACTGCACGTTGTCGAGCAGCTCGCGCGTGTCGTCGACCTTGGTGCGCGAGGCGGCGTCGACCTCGATCAGATCGACGAAGCGCCCGGCGTCGATCTCACGGCAGGCGGCGCATACCCCGCAGGGCTGCGAGCTGACACCCTTCTCGCAGTTGAGACACTTGGCGAGGATGCGCGCAATCGTGGTCTTGCCCACCCCGCGCGTGCCGGTGAAGAGGAACGCGTGGTGAATGCGTCCGGTGTCGAGCGCGTTGACCAGCGCCCGACGCACGTGCTCCTGCCCGATGAGCTCGGAGAATTTCTTCGGACGCCATTTGCGAGCAAGCGCGGTATAGCTCATTCACTGTCCCGAACGAATGGAGGCGGCCCGCACCAGCTTAGCCTCCGGCACCCGACATCGCCGCTGCCGCTGCTGCCTTCCGGCCCTGACGGGATTCACGACTGGTCGTCGCGGAGAAACCGATGCGAGCCACCATGTCAATTGGCCGAAACGGCCTGCGGACCGCTTCAGCGTTGCGAATCGTCTGGCGGAGAGGGTGGGATTCGAACCCACGAACACCGGTGAAGATGTTACTGGAATTCCAGTCCAGCGCCTTCGACCGCTCGGCCACCTCTCCGATCAATCACTTACGAGACGCTCCTCGAAACAGGTTCAATCGACGCCGGGGCGCCGAAAAGGCGGCGAATGATAATGCATGAAGACTTCGCCCGCATCCGGCCGCGGGGCTCACCGCTCAGGCGTGCGGCGCGGGCGCAGCCTTCGGCACCTTGAACGGCGGTGGCTCGTCCAGGCAAGGCTGCTGCCCCTTACGCGGGGGCGGTGCCGGCTCGTTGAGGGGGGGCAGGTGCAGCGCGTTGGTCGTGTCCGGCGCGTCCATTCCCGCGGGCACGTTGAGCGCCGGGACGCTGCTCGCCTGCATGTAAGGCTGCTTCTTGTGGCAGGCATAGGTGAAGTGTCGGAAGGGGTGACACCCGGCCGCCGTCAGCACGAGCGGCATGAGCCACAACAAGGATCGCAATGCTTTCATTCAGTTTCGTCTCATTTCAGGAGCAGCCCCGCTGCATGCGCCGCGGCCCGCACCGGGGGCTGGTGCGCCGGCGCCAGCGCCGTGAGCGGCAATCTTAACGCAGGCCCGATCAACCCCATCTCAGACAGTGTCCATTTGACCGGAATCGGGTTCGGCTCGATGAACAGCTCGCGATGCAGCCCCGCAAGCCGTGCATCGATCCGCTGCCCACCCTCGGCATCTCCTGCCAGCGCAGCCGCGACCATATCCGACATCGCCCGCGGCGCAACGTTCGCGGTCACCGAAATCACCCCGCGCGCGCCGCAGGCGATGGCCGCGCGTGCGGTCGCATCATCGCCGCTCAATATCGCAAAACCCTTCGGCGTCGCATCGACGAGCTCGCGTATCCGGCTCGCATCGGGCACCGCCTCCTTCAAGCCGACGATACCGGCGACCGCCGCCAATCGCTCCACGGTGGCGGGCTTCATATCGACCGCGGTGCGCGAGGGCACGTTGTAGAGCAGTACGGGTTTGCGGGCAGCGCCGGCGGCGGCCGCGAAGTGCAGATAAAGCCCTTCCTGGGTCGGACGGTTGTACGCGGGGGTCACCAGCAACAGCCCGTCGATGGGCAGCTCGGAGAGCCAGGCGACTCGCTCCACGGTGCCCGCGGTGCTGCTGGTTCCACCGCCGGCGATCACCGGCAGACGCCCGCGCAGCTGTTTGCAGGCAGCCAGCAGCAGCTCGCGCAGCTCCGCCTCGCGCAGCGTTGCCGACTCCCCGCTGGTGCCGCCGACGACGATGCCGCTGCTGCCGTTCGCGAGATGAAAATCGAGCAGCCGCGCCCAGGCTTTCAGGTCGATGGCACCGTCCGGCTGCATGGGAGTGACGAGGGCAACCAGGCTGCCGGCGAAAGACATGTGGCTTAGAGAGCGTGTTCGGGGAAGCCGCGGATGTTAAGAGCGGGGCACAGCTGACGGCAAGCGTCGGTTCCCGCATCCCGCAGGGAAGGTCGCAACCGGCCCCTGCTCCCGGTACACTCGCTCTCGCAGGCTGGCAAAAGCACTCCGCCACCGAAAGATGAAGCAGCACCTGGCCGTTTCGGCGATCGGCAGCGACCGAACGGGGATGGTCCACGAGCTGACCCGCGTCATCAGCGAGTCAGGCGGCAATATCAGTGAAAGTCGCATGGCGAACCTCGGCACCGAGTTCGCGATGCTGCTGCTCGTCTCGGGCAACTGGCATGCGCTCGCGAAGCTCGAAACCGAGCTCAAGCGGCTGGCCGAGACCGGAAACCTGAGCATCCATCTGCGGCGTACCGAGCCACGCGCCCCGCGCACCGACATGCTGCCGTACTCGATCGACGTCGTATGTCTCGATCAGTCGGGGATCGTCTCGGGGCTCGCGGGCTTTTTCGCCACGCGCGGCATCGACATCGCCGAGGCCTCCACCCGCAGCTACCCGGCCGCCCATACCGGGGCGCCGATGTTCGCCGTGCAGATGATCGTCAACGTGCCGAGCCGCATTCATGTGGCGCACCTGCGCGAGGAGTTCATGGAGTTCTGTGACTCCCTCAATCTCGATGCCATTCTCGAGCCGGTCAAGTCCTGAGCGAGATGCCAAAAAAGATCAAGCCCGGAAGCAAAGTGCCGGATTTCTCCCTGCCCATGACGGGCGGCGGTACGTGGAGCCTGAAGGACGTGGCCGGCAGGAAGCTGGTGATCTACTTCTATCCCCGCGACATGACCTCCGGCTGTACGCGCGAGGCGCAGGATTTCCGCGACCGCTACGCCGCCTTCCGCAAGGCGGGGGTGGAGCTCGTGGGCGTCTCGCGCGACGGCGTTGCTTCGCACGAGAAGTTCACCACGCGCGAATCGCTCCCCTTTGCGCTGCTCGCCGACACCGAGGAGCGCGTCTGCCGGTTGTTCGATGTCATAAAGCAGAAGAGCCTCTACGGGAGAAAGTATCTGGGAGTGGAGCGCAGCACCTTCCTGCTGGACGGCGCCGGGAAGCTGCAGCAGGAGTGGCGCAATGTGAAGGTGCCCGGTCACGCGGAGGCAGTGCTTGAAGCAGCGCGGAGTCTATGAACCCGGTCCCACGACCGCCTCGGGCGAAGCGGTCGCCGTGAAAGGCAAGCCGCGCGGGGTGCGGCGTCTGTTCGTGCTCGACACCAACGTGCTGATGCACGACCCGACCGCCATTTTCCGCTTCGAAGAGCACGACGTGTACCTGCCCATGGTGGTGCTGGAAGAGCTCGACGCCCACAAGAAGGGCCTGTCGGAGGCCTCGCGCAACGTGCGCCAGGTGAGCCGCTTCCTCGATGACATGATGCGCGATGTCACCAAGGAGCAGATCGATCTGGGGCTGAAGCTCCCGAGCGGCTACTCGGGCAATCACGGTAAACGGCCCTCGAGCGGGCGGCTCTTCTTTCAGACGCGCCAGCTGAGGAGTGCCCTGCCCGAGAGCCTGCCGGGCCAGAGCGGCGACAACGCCATCCTGGCGCAGACGCTCGCGCTGCAGAACGAGCACCCCGAAGCGCGCGTGATCCTGGTTTCCAAGGACATCAATCTGCGCATCAAGGCGGCGGTGCTCGGGGTGCACGCCGAGGACTACTACAGCGACAAGACGCTCGAGGATGCCGACGTCCTCTACAGCGGCATCACAGCGCTGCCGGTGGACTTCTGGGAGAGGCACGGCAAGGACATGCGCTCCTGGAAGGACGCCGACCGTACCTTCTACGAGATCACCGGCCCCGCCGTGCGCGAGTGGCATCCGAACCAGGGCGTGTACGAAGACACGCCCGAAGGGATCGAGGGCATCGCGCGCAAGATCAGCGGCGACACCGCCACCATCGAGCTCACCCGTGATTACCGCAACGAGCGGCACAACGTCTGGGGCGTCACGGCGCGCAACCGCGAGCAGAATTTCGCGCTCAATCTCCTCATGGACCCGGAGATCGACTTCGTCACGGTGTTGGGACCTGCGGGGACGGGCAAGACGCTGCTCGCGCTCGCGGCCGGCCTCATGCAGACGCTCGAGACCAACCGCTTCGTCGAGATCATCATGACGCGCGTCACCATCCCGCTCGGAGAGGACATCGGCTTCCTGCCCGGCACCGAGGAGGAGAAGATGGAGCCGTGGATGGGCGCGCTCATGGACAACCTCGAAGTCCTGACCGGCTCGCAGGAGGGCGGCAACTGGGGGCGGGCCGCCACCAACGATCTGCTGCGCAACCGCATCAAGATCCGCTCGCTCAACTTCATGCGCGGCCGCACCTTCCTCAACCGCTTCCTCATCCTCGATGAGGCGCAAAACCTCACGCCCAAGCAGATGAAGGCGCTCATCACCCGCGCGGGACCGGGCACCAAGCTCGCCTGCCTCGGCAATATCGCCCAGATCGACACCCCCTATCTCACGGAGATGACTTCGGGGCTGACCTACGCGGTCAATCGCTTTCGGGGCTGGGCGCACTCGGGACACATCACCCTGGTGCGCGGCGAGCGCTCGCGGCTCGCCGACTACGCCTCGGACATTCTCTAAAGCCCGCTCCTGTCAAAGCAGGCCCCCAAGAGCGCCCTTTCGCGGTACCCTTGAAGCATCGCCGCCGTCGAGCGGACGGCGACGCTTGTAAGTCTGTGTAAGCATGAGGAAACTCGCTCGCACCCCGCGCGGTCGAAGCAAGGTTATGCGCGCTCTTCTCGTTGGCCTGCTCTGCACTTGTCTCACGGTGGCGACGATCGCCGCCGCACAGCAGCCTCCGACCACCAATCCGATGGATCTCACCGGCCCCACCGCCGGCTCGGACCTCCCGGACCTCGGTAGCCCGGCCGATACCATCCTGTCGAAGACCGACGAGTTCCGTCTCGGGGCGATGGTGGCCAAGGAGCTGCGCGACCAGAACGCGCTCCTCGAAGACCCCGAGGTGAACGAATACCTGACCTCGGTCGAGCAGCGGCTCGCCGCGCAGAGCGCCGAAGGCGGCAGAGGCTTTCAGTCCTTCATGGTCAAGGACACCGAGATCAACGCCTTCGCGGTCCCCGGCGGCTACCTGTTCGTGAACTCGGGCCTGCTGCTCGCGAGCGATACCGAGTCGGAGCTGGCGGCGGTCATGGCGCACGAGACGGCGCACGACACCCAGCGACACATTGCCCGCGCCATTCGCGCCCAGAGCCAGCAAAGCCTCACCACCGCCGCGGCGATGATCGCCGCCATCCTGCTCGGCGCGATGGCGGGAGGCGGTCAGGCAACCGAGGGCGCCATCGTCG